>NZ_JAPUEW010000042.1:207969-236358 GCF_027492335.1 Klebsiella sp.
GGTTCACCGCCGTCTGCGGGCAGGTAGCCCGGACAGATGCGCCAGCATCGCCTCCGGGGAAAGCGCGTGCAATGTCGTTAGTTTTTACTCAAATCACTCAGCAGAAAGGCGATACTTTGCCCGGCGACCGTCTGCTCGAGAGCGATTTTGACGATAATGGTCAGCGGCACTGAGAGCAGCATACCAACCGGCCCCAGTAGCCAGCCCCAGAAAATTAACGACAGGAACACCACCAGCGTTGATAACCCCAGCCCACGGCCCATAATGCGCGGTTCGAGGATGTTACCGAACACAAGGTTGATAATCAGATAGCCCGCCAGAACCACCAGCGCGTCGTACAAACCACCAAACACCAGCACCTGCAAAATTGGCGGGATTGCGGCGAGAACCGAACCAATATTAGGAATGTAATTCAGCGCGAAAGCTAACAGTCCCCACATAAAGGCAAAACGCACATCGAGCAGCACCAGCATTCCCCAGACCACCAGGCCGGTTACCAGACTGATGGCGGTTTTTAACACCAGGTAGTGGGAGACGCTATCGAGTGCGCGCTGAATCGCCCCCATGCCTTCCACCGGCCGCGACATCAGCTGTTGCAGCTTGGCGGGTAGCTGCGGGACTTCCAGCAGCATAAACACCACCGTCAGTAGCAGCAGGAAGATAGAGGACATGGCGTTTGAAAGCTGAGTGAGCAGACTGGTGACCAGAGTCATTACTGCGTTAGGGTCAATATATTTATTAAGCTCAACCACCGAAACGGTAAAGCCGAAGCGCTGTAGCCACGGCGCAATGGCCTGCATCGGTTCATAGAGATAGTTGCGATACTGCGGCAGGGTACGCGCCAGTTCATTGAGAGAAGTCCCCAGCGAAGCCAACAGCACGACGGCAAGCAGGACAATCAGGCCCACCAGCAGTGAAATAGCCAGCACCCGCGGTACCCGGCAGCGCACCATAAGCTGAACCAGTGGGTTAATGACTACCGCCAGAAACAGTGCCAGCACGAAAGGAACGATGATATCCGCCGCGAAGCGAATGCCGGTCAGGATGATAACCATCATGCCGAGCATGATGACCATTTTTAAGCCGTTAAGTGTGATGATGGGTTTGGCCATACCGCTCCCTGCGAAAAAAATTGAGTCTAATGTGAATTCATTGTAGACGCTGGTAAAGTCGGCGTCTCAACGCTGCGTGTCTGCTAAAAAGAAAAAAACGGCCCGCTTATTTATAATTGACGGAATGGGATCATAATGGCGAACGGGATCAGAAAAAGCTAATCAAAATCAAATTTCAGAAGTAAAGAACTGCAAAGACTTTGAGTTAAATGTAGCACTATGGTACAAATTAGCCTGTGTATAACTACCGAGGACAATTTTCATCCGCAAATGATGAGAAGCAATAGCGCGGATAATTGTGATTTTATGGACAATAAGTTCAGGATGTATATTTCTTATCACCCTGCAGTATCCCTCTTCAACTCCCGCTTCCTTGGCGAGCAGCACTGGCGCTCGGCGCTATAGTCTTCTTCTCTCTGCCTGAGCTGGCGCGCTGCGCACGGCTAAAATAACGTCAGAATTTTTCCGGTTTACTTCGCGGTAAGCCGCAATGGATTATATTCTCAAGCAGGAGAAGGGATCATGTTTTATTGGATTTTATTAGCTTTAGCTATCGTTGCTGAAATTACCGGCACGTTGTCTATGAAATGGGCTAGCGTAAGCGGTGGACACACTGGTTTTATTTTAATGCTGGTAATGATTGCGCTTTCCTATATTTTTCTCGCCTTCGCGGTGAAAAAAATCGCCCTTGGCGTGGCCTACGCCCTGTGGGAAGGGATCGGTATTTTACTGATCACTATTTTCAGCGTGCTGTTGTTTGATGAGACGCTATCGGCGATAAAAATTGCTGGCCTGGTCACCCTGGTCGTCGGGATCGTATTAATCAAGTCCGGGACGCAAAAAACGGTGAAACAGCGCAAGGAGAGAACTCATGCAACAGTTTGAGTGGGTTCACGGCGCCTGGCTGGCGCTGGCGATTGTGCTGGAAATTATCGCCAACGTTTTTCTTAAGTTTTCCGACGGCTTCCGGCGTAAATTCTACGGCGTGATGTCCTTAGCGGCGGTCCTTGGCGCATTTAGCGCGCTTTCGCAGGCGGTTAAGGGGATTGACCTGTCGGTAGCTTATGCACTGTGGGGCGGTTTCGGTATCGCGGCGACCATTGCCGCCGGTTGGATACTGTTTGGTCAACGTCTGAATTATAAAGGCTGGGCCGGTTTGTTGCTTTTGGTCGTTGGCATGGTGCTAATTAAACTCGCCTGATGTGATGCCGCCTGTGAATGCAGGCGGCAAATTCTGCCCTCTGTATTACTCTTAAAAAAGAGCCAGTTCGGCGTATCTCCTGACCGGCCATGATGAGGGCAGAACATGATTCACTCGTTAGGTTGGCGCAATATCCCCTCCGCCAGAACGCTTTCCATCATGATCTTCCTCGCCGGGATCGGCTTAATCGTGTCTGTTATTTCTCTACTCTATCTCTCTCAACATCTGATAGGCCTCAAAGCCAACGAAATCGACAAGCATCGCTCTGTGCTATCGGTGGATGGCGCAGTGCAGACCTCGGTCAACCGCGTGCTGTCGCTGGTGATGGATAACGCCATCTGGGATGATGCGGTTCATCAGACCTATGCGGAGAAGCTCGATTCGCAATGGCTTTATAATTCATGGGGATCGGGTTTTAAAATCAACAATCTTTATGATGGCACTTTCGTGCTGGACCAGCACTATCGCGTTTTGTGGGGATCGTTTCGTAGCCAGAGTTTTACCGAGCAGGATACGCAATTTTTAGGCAATGGTTTTCATGCGCTCATCTCGCAGCATGCCGCAGCGCTACGCAGCGGTAAAAGCGCTTATGCGGGCATCACCCGCACCCGCGCCGGTATTGCGTTTATCGGTATTGGTCTGATTCGCCCAACGGTTGGACGCCTGCAGGTGCATGATGATACCCGCCGCTATCTGGTGATTACCCGGCACATTAACCCGCAAATGCTCGAACGCCTTGGTGATACCTTTCAGATTCGCAATCTGCACGTCACTCCCACCGGCGGTGAATACAGTATTCCGCTGCGTACTCATGCCGGAGAGATCGTGGGTTACCTCAGCTGGCAGCCAGGACTTCCCGGTGCGGAGGCATCGCGGGCGGCATCGAACAGTATTCGGCTGATTGCTGCGGTAGCGGCTGGGCTTATCTTGCTGTTTATTCTGTTTAGCAGTCTGGGTCTTTACAAGCTAGCGCGCGGTGAAAAGCTGGCGCGCAATATCGCCATGACCGACTGGCTAAGCCGCTTGCCTAACCGCCGGGCGCTAATCGAGCGGCTGAATCAGGTTTGTGAAAATTCGCAATATCAAACGCAAAGCGTGGTGTTTATCGACCTCGACGGCTTCAAAGATGTCAATGATAACTACGGCCATGATGTTGGCGATGCGCTGATCACCCATATTGCCAAAGAGCTGCGGGAGCGCATTCCTTCCGGTGGGATGTTGGCGCGGATGGGCGGCGATGAGTTCGCGATGACAATCAGCGGGGAGCTGGCAGTCAATCAGGCGTCAGCTTTTGCCTGGGCGGTGTTGGAAATGCTGAAAGCCCCCGTCACCTTAAACGATCGCAAAATCTATATCAGCGCCAGTATTGGTATTGCCAGCGGTGTTCCGGCGACCTGCTCCAGCACAGAGCTGTTTCGCCGTGCCGATATTGCCATGTATCACTCGAAGAAAACTGGCAAAGGGCGCACGACCTGGTATGACGAAGCGCTCAGCGACGCGCGGCAGTATCAGCTCAATATCGAAAACGGCATTCGTCAGGGACTGGAAAACGATGAGTTCGATGTCTGGTATCAGCCGATTGTTAACGCCGATACGCTGGTGATGGAAGGGGTGGAAGCGCTGTTGCGCTGGCCGCGACGCCCTCAGGGGGCGCTGCCGCCGGATGCGTTTATCGGCATTGCCGAGAGCAGCGGCCTGATCTACGCCCTCGGCCAGTTTGTCCTCTATCGCGCCTGCTGTGACCTGCAGCCAATGGGCGATCTGCTGCTGTCAGTGAATATCTCTCCGGCGCAGTTTCGCGATCCGGAGTTTGAGTCGCGCGTGGTACAGGTGCTTGGACGCTGCCATTTCCCGGCCCGCCGATTGCAGCTTGAGGTCACCGAGAGCTATGTTCTGGAAAATCCCGATCGCGCGAGGGCGGCGATTGAGAATTTAAAATCGCTGGGCATTGCGGTGGCGCTGGATGATTTCGGTACCGGATATTCCAGCATCGGTTATTTACGTAGCTTCAGCTTTGACAGTCTCAAAATCGATAAATCGCTGGCCGGGCTGGTGGATGTCGATACCCAGGCGGCGGAGCTGGTGCGTGGTACCGTGCGTATTGCCGGGGCGCTAGGCATTACGGTGGTGGCGGAAGGCGTTGAAAACCAGCAACAGCTGGCGCTGCTGCGTCGTGCGGGATGCGACAGATTGCAGGGATTCTATTTCAGCGAGCCGATGCCCGTCGCTTCTTTACTACAGCTGCGTCAGCAGCAGGGCTGACCGCTTATTGGGCGGCCAGCGTTTCCAGTTTGTCGCGAAAACCAGTCACCGATATGGCTCGGTTATCCGCCCGCCAGCGATCTTTAGGTCCCGGAGCCGAACTCTGTACCGCAATAACCTGCCAACCCGCGTCGGTTTTCAGCAGCAGCGGGGAACCGCTATCGCCCGGTAAGGTGTCGCACTGATGCGACAGCACCGATGTCTGCGCCCAGCCGGTCACCACACAATCTTCATGAGTGTAGAGATTATCCAGATGATCTTCCGGATAGCCGGACTGCGTGACTTTGCGTTCAGCGGTCTTCAGCGCGGCGGTCAAATCGGCCTTGCTGCCGCTAAAAATGGGTACCGGCGTAATTCCGGAGGGGGCGTAGCGCAGCATGATAAGGCCAAAATCCCACGGTGCAGCCGCTGAGGGCACTATCCAGCCATCGCCGTCGGCCTTCAGCCGTTTACCAAGCGATGGGTCAACCCGGCCTTCAATACCGTGAATTTCATACACCCATCCCCCTTTACGCGAGATGAAGCGCAGCGCAACGGGTTTATCCGGTTTGCCTTTGGGCGGTGTAAGCAGGCAGTGCCCGGCGGTTAGCGCCATATTTGGCGCAATCAGCGTGGCGGTGCAGAGGTTACCGCTGGCGGTTTCCAGTTGCCCGATAGCATCCCACGGTGTATCTGTGGGGTTATTCACCGGTTTACGATCATCATGACCGAAAAACAGCGTCTTAATATCTTTTGCACTCATGCCATCATCGTCAGCCTGAGCTAGCGCGGGAAATAGACAAAATGAACACAGTAATAACAGTACGTCTCTACGCATATCACTCTCTGGGGAGTTAATTATGTATATTGAAAGTAGCAGCAGATTTAAGTTTATGAAAGTTAAGAATAATTTTAATGAAGTTCTAACGCCCGCAAAAGAAGAAAAAACAGCCTTTTTTTAGTAGGCGAATAGCGTAATTTCAAACGGTTAACATCGATTTTCTGCTGCGTTATTTCCGCAGAAACAGGGGCCGGAAGCAACATAAATCGTGTATCCGAACGTACAGCATCCTGTGTGGGGTAAAAAGCTTTCTTACTGCAGATTTTTCTTAAGGTGAGTGATCCAGAAGGCGATGTTACTGGTTAAACAAGAGTTATCTATAAAAGAAAAAATACTTCTTTACCTGTTTCTCAATTCCTTTCAAAGCGAAACATTTTCTCACCCAAAACGTTGTTATTGCTATCACCTTGTTGAGCAAATAGAGATGTTGTCCCGGCGATGATATCTGCAATCTCTCATTACCCGATGTACGGGAGGGTCTATGTCTAAACAAGGTATTCGCGCATTAGTTTACGTATCTCTGGTATCCGCCATGATTTGGGGCACCACGGGTTATCTGCTGGTCACGGCGGTTCATGTCTTGTAAAAAGGCGCTTGCCCCTGGCGAGTGATATTGTCAGGGAGAGACTCGGGAATATGCTGATGCAAAAAGTCGTGCAGCAACGCGATGGGCTGCGAGTTAAGCGTGTTTTTGGGCCACACCAGATAGTATCCCTCGCCGGTGGCAACGGCTGTCGAGAAGGGCAGCGCCAGCAGTCCGGCGCGGATCGCGGGTAGGTTGAGCAGTAGATCGCCAATACTGACGCCATGGCCGCTCATGGCTGCCATAGTGCCTTGTTCCAGGGTATCAAAAACGAAGCCCTGACTAATATTCGGCTGTTGTTGTTGCCCGCAATATTGCAGCCACCGCCGCCAGTCCCGACGATCGGTCGAAGGGTGAATCAGCGTGCAGGTGGCTAAATCCTGCCGGGCCTTTTGTTGCATCACCGGTGCGCAAAGCGGGATGAGCCATTCGGCAAACAGCAGACTACAGACATTATCGTCGCCAAAATTACCGTCGCCGAGCAGGATCGCGCAGTCAAACGGCTCCTGAGCGAAATCGACGCAGTCCCGGTCCATCCACAGGCTACTCATTTCAACTTCCGGGCGCTGATGCTGCTGGCGAAACTGTTGCAGAACGTCCAGTAACCAGCGCATGGTGAGGGTGGACGGCGCTTTCAGCCGTACCTTTCCCGCCTGACGGCGCAGGGTCTGACAGGCCCGGTCAATCGCCGAGAAACTCTCTTCTAATGCTTTCGCCAGCTGCCGTCCTGCGTCGGTAACCGTGACTTTTGGCCCATGGCGAAAAAAAAGCTGGCACTCAAACCACGCTTCCAGGGTGCTGACATGGCGGCTAACGGCTCCGGGCGTGACGTGTAGCGCGACGGCGGCCTTGCTAAACGAGCCAAGACGCGCGGCGGTTTCAAATGCGCGCAGAGCGTAGAGCGGCGGCAACGACATCGACTATTACTCTCTATATTGAGTAAAACTCACATTTAAGCTCACTATTTGTCGTTTTTCAACTCTGAAATCAAGGTGGAATATAGCGTCTTTATCATCGAATAGTGAGTTCAGTTCATGGATTTTTCATTGCTTACAGCCTACTGCCTGACGGTACTGGCGCTGATTGCTACGCCGGGGCCGGTGGTGTTATTGGTCACCGGAGCCGCGGCGCGCGAAGGGTATGCCAGCGCGGTACGCACAATGGTCGGGGGAAACCTGGCTTCTTTAGTATTGATTGCTGCGGCAGCCGCGATGTTGACGGGGCTGGTGGCGCTAGATCCACGAGCGTTGACGTTGCTGGCGATTGCCGGGTCGCTGTATATCATCAAGCTTGCGTTGAGTATGTTGCGCGAGAGAGCGGCACCAGGGAGCGTATCGGTGAAGCGGAGCGGGGTGATGGCAGGGTTTGTGACGGCACTAAGCAACCCGAAAGATATTCTCTTTTTTGCCGCTTTTTTTCCGCAGTTTATTCATATCACCGCCAGTATCGGTTTGAGTCTGGGGTTGTTGACAATGGTGTGGGTGATTATCGACCTGAGCGTACTGTCGCTCTATATTCTGGCGATTCGTCGCTGGTTAACGGCGCACTATGCGAGGAGGTTGACCACGATATCGGCGCTTTTCTTGTTGTTTTTGGCCCTGTATGGCTTGGGTTATAACCTCTGGCAGCTAACGGTTCAATAGAGGAAAAAGCGGCTGGCGATCAGCGCGCAGATAATCAGTAGTATCAGGATGAGCTCAAAACGATAGCGCCGCAGCATGGTGCTCTCCAGAAAAAAACGGCGCTGAAGCAGCGCCGATATCATATCAAACAGCCTAACCGGGGAGATTAAGCAGCCGGTTGTGCAGCAGGTTTAGCGGTATTGTGTTTGGTCGTTTTGTGGTGCTTTTTAGCTGCCTGTGCTTTCTGAGCTACAGGTTTAGTGGCGGCTTTTTTGTGTTTTTTAGCGGCCTGGGCTTTCTGGGCAGCAGCGGGTTTGGCTTCTGTTTTTTTGTGTTTTTTAGCAGCCTGAGCTTTCTGCTCTGCGGCCGGTTTGGCAGCGGCTTTGTGGTGTTTTTTGTGATGCGTGGTTTTCGCGGTGGTGCTGTGGGTTGCAGCAGCCGGAGCCGGAGTGGTGGTGGCAGCATCGGCAGCGAACGCAACAGAAGACAGACCCATTGCAGCGGCAACGACCAGAGCTAATACTTTTTTCATTCTGATATCCTCGAAAAGGTTTCTTGTTTCAACCCCACTGCGGGGCCGTTGAAAGAACTATATGCTTGTCTTATCGAGGTTTCCGTGAGTGTTTGGTTTCGGCGTGTAACGGTATGTACAACGCCTCTGAACAAAGGCGAAACAAGGCGTCGGGGAGATCCGACGCCGCTGTTTTACAGGTAACGTGAGGTCAAATGCTGGCGGAAAAAGGCACTATTGAGATCTTCCCCAGTGGCATGTTGAATCAGCTGAGAGGTACTGAAGCGGCTGCCGTGCTGCCAGATATTCTGCCGCAGCCAGTCGAACAGGGCGCTAAAGTTGCCGTTGGCGATGTCGCTTTCCAACTGCGGTAGCGCCCGTTTGGCGGAAGCCATCAGCTGTGCGGCGTACATTGCGCCCAGAGTGTAAGACGGGAAGTAGCCAAAGCCGCCGTCGGTCCAGTGGATATCCTGCATACAGCCATCACGGTAGTTACCGGTGGTGGAAAGACCCAACCAGTGCTGCATTTTTTCATCCCACAGCGCCGGAATATCCTCCACTTCAATATCGCCATCAATCAATGCGCGTTCGATTTCGTAACGCAGAATAACGTGTGCCGGATAGCTCACTTCATCGGCATCAACGCGGATAAAACCCGGCTTGACGCGCTGGTTCCACGCAATGAAGTTGTCGCGATTGAAGGCTGGTTGCTCACCAAAGTACTGGCGTACCGTTGGCAGCAGCCGTTGCAGGAATGCCTCGCTACGGCCCAACTGCATTTCGAAAAACAGGCTTTGTGATTCATGGATTGCCGTTGAACGGGCGAGGGCGATGGGCTGATCGAGCCAGTTACGCGGCAGATTTTGTTCATAGCGCGCGTGGCCGGTTTCGTGAATTACGCCAAACAGCGCGCTGAGCAGGTCGTTTTCGTTGTAACGCGTGGTGATGCGCACATCCTGAGGGACGCCGCCGCAGAACGGGTGAGCGCTGATGTCCAGGCGTCCGCCGTCAAAATCAAACCCTAGCACGCGCATCGCTTCCAGCCCCAGCTCGCGTTGTTCGGCGACGGGGAACGGCCCCTGCGGTTCGATGAGCGGCATCTGCGCCTGCTTCTCAACAACGTTAGCAAGTAAAGAAGGAAGCCAGGATTTGAGGTCGGCGAACAGGACGTCCAGCCGCGCGCTGGTCATATCCGGCTCGAAAATATCCAGCAGCGCGTCATAGCGAGAGCAGCCTTTGGCTTCGGCGCGGATTTGCGCCTCTTCACGGCTGAGCTTGACGACTTCGCGCAGATTTTCGGCAAATCCCTGCCAGTCGTTTGCCGGGCGCTGGCTACGCCAGGCGTGTTCGCAGTGGCTACCCGCCAGCGATTTGGCTTCAACCAGGCTTTCGGGTAGCAGCGCGGCCTGTTCATATTGACGCGTCATTTCGCGCAGATTTGCCTGTTCTACATCATTCAGTTCTTCCTGGCGGGCATTGCGTAGCCATTCGCCCACTTTTTTATCGGTCAAAATTTGATGCTGTAAAACGCCGAGTTCCGCCAGCGCTTCACCACGCGCAGCGCTGCCGCCGGGCGGCATCATGGCGAACATATCCCAGCCAGCGATGGCGGAGAGATGCGAGAAGCGTGAAAGACGCTGAAAGGTGCGAGTCAGCTGATGATAGTTTGATGCGTTATTCATATCGGGATTCTCGCCTGTTGTCAGTTAGCTGAAAGGGATGAAGTATGAAGAGTATATCGACTTTACACCATCGTAGTGCAGGACGTGCGAAATCTCATGTACAAGTGAAATCTTTGTTTTGACGATGGTTTTAGATGTGGGAAAGTGATCCACTTCATGTTGCCAATTAACGATAAAATCATGCCCGATAGCGCATTTCAGGATGGTGAATTCATCCTTAAGCATTCCCGTAGTCAAATTGAAAAAGCTGGCAGACGTATTCGCAAAGGCACAGCCTCTGAAAAGGACATCGTTATCATCCAGGAATACAGGGCGGCACACGATCGACCGATGAGGCATATTCGTAGCGCCCTGGAGCAGTTTGGCGTGGGGCAAGTCACGTCAAGGTTAAAACGTTTCCCCACCATTCTTGATAAATTATCCCGTCCCTCATTGGATGGCATGACCTCCACGACCATCAACGTGAGCCAGATGAGTGACATTGCAGGCTGCCGCGTGATTATGGACAACTATGATGATTTGGTTGAGGCTGAAATATATCGAACGGATATCGACGGGGCGATCGTTAAGCGAACAAGAGACTATTTAATTGCACCTAAAACCACCGGATATCGCGGAATTCATCGGATTTATTCCTGCGGAGGGTTTGATGTTGAAGTGCAGTTTCGCACAAAATTACAGCACGTCTGGTCAACTGCCATTGAAATTGTCGACTTGTTTGAAGGCACAAAACTTAAGACCAGCCCGCAGCAGGCTGACCCTCGCTGGCTGGAGTTTTTCAGGCTATTTAGCGAAATCCTTTACTGCAAGGATGCCGGGATTGTTACAGCGGAATTGCCGGGTAACATCAACGCTCTCAGGGCGCTGGAGTCCGAGCTTTCCGTCTATACCAAGCTGATGTCTTTTACTATCTCATCGCCGCATATCCTTGATGATTACACCGGTATTGATAGCGCGGTGATCTCTGTAACGCCTGCAGGCAAAGTGATGCAGGTCGATACCGTTTTATTCACCGAATTTGAGAAACTGGATGCGATGGCCCTGTATCAACAAAATGAGGCGAAAGGGCTCACCACCATCATGGTCAATGTGGGTGACTTCAGCAAATTACAAGAGGCCTATCCGGCCTATCAGATTGATATTAGTCAGTTCACCACCGAGTTACTGAAGATTGTGCAATAGCGCAAAATGAGGCGGTGCAGGGCGTGGTGCACAAATCTTCCAGACAACGCCGAAAGGATCGTCAATGCTGCGGTAAAGTGGAGGAGTGTATGACCAATGACTGGCTGGAGCTGCGACAGCACGCGGATTCGGGAATTGAAACGATTAAGGCGCATTTTGAAGGCCATGCCTACGACCCACACTGGCACGACAGCTATCTGGTGGGGATCACGCTGTCTGGCACCCAGCAGTTTTCTTGCCGCCGTGAACGCCATCGTAGCCATCCTGGGGGCGCATTTTTGCTGGAGCCGGGTGAGATCCACGACGGCGACGCGCCGATGGCAGGAGGATTCACCTATCTGACGTTTTACCTTGATGAAAAATGGCTCACCGATACCTTACAGGGGCTACATGAGTCGGTTCCCGGCAGCTATTCGCTGCATTTTGCCCGTACGCTGACCCGCGAGCCGCAGCTCGTGCGCGCTATCGGCGAAACTTTCAACACCCTGCACAGCAACGAGCTGCGTATTGTCCAACAGAGCTGCATGGACCATTTGTTGACCCAACTGACTGCGCATTGCCGTTGGCGCAAGAAACTGCCTTCACATGTCCAAAGCGTGGCGGTGGCCCATCGGGCACGCGATTATCTGTATGCCCATATGGGCGATAATATTGGGCTTTCCGATCTGGCTCGAGAGACGGGGACCGATCGCTTCACGTTGACCCGCTGCTTTAAGCGCGAATTTAACCTTGCGCCCCACGCCTGGCTTATTCAGTTGCGTCTGGCAAAAGCTCGACAGCTGTTGGCCTGCGGAGAGCTGCCGGTGAACGTTGCTGCGGCGCTGGGTTTTGCCGATCAGAGCCATCTTGGGCGCTGGTTTTTACGCTCATATAGGCTCACGCCTGCTCACTATCGTCGCCTGTGCACAAACCTTCCAGACGTTTCCTGAAAATATCCGCAAAGTGGTGGCTCCATAATAAAAGGAGCTACCAGTGGATTTACTGCCGTATCTGTTATTTGCTTTTGTCGCCTCAATTACGCCGGGGCCGACGAATATTCTGATTCTGGCGAATAGCCAGCGATATGGTGTAAAAGCTACGCTTTCTGCGGTGGTTGGCGCATGTGTCTCGGCCAGTCTGATTGTGATGATATCGGGAGCTGGTGCCGGGGAGCTTTTGCACCAGTATCCGCTGGTGCGGCAGATAATGAGCTGGATCGGGGCTTTATGGCTGAGCTGGCTCAGTTGGCAGCTCTTTAGCGCGCCGCCGCCGGATTTAGCTGGCGGGACGCAAAAGCGTTTTACCGCTCGCGCGGCGGCGTTGTTACAAGTGGTGAATCCGAAAACCTGGATGATGGCACTGGCGGTGGTGAGCCTGTTTGCGCCAACGGGCCAGCATCCGCTGCCGGTGATTGCGCTGATGGCGCTGTGGTTTTTATTGATATCGCTAGTTTGTCTGGTGGCGTGGGCGTGGCTTGGGCAGGTGGTCAATCGGATGTTTCGTACCGAACGTGGGTTGGTGGGTTTCCAGCGCACCATGGCGCTGCTTTTGCTGCTCTCCGCCTGGACGGGAATGCTGAAATAACCATTCTTGCGCAACCTTAAACGCCGTTAGCCACCAAAATCAGCATTATGTATTGATTAATCGGTTGCGTATTTTATGTTTAGGTCGAAATAATCCAAATGTGCGCAAAATAGCAGACTCTTTCTCTGGCCAGCGGCTAAACTCATCACAGGCGCTGGCTGCTGATGCGGGGTTGATTATGAATCCGTTTACCTGGCTGTTTATCGCACTGCTTTCCATTGATGCCTTCAGAGAGTTAATGGGTATGTCATCGGTTCTGGGAATGTGGTGAGCAACGTGGCCCGTTCAGGCCACGCTAAGACGTTTTATTTCAGACGGTTGTGTAAACACGCGCCGGTCAGAAGTGCTGCTATTAACATCAACGCGATAAACCCGCCGACGCCGTTCCAGCCGTAGTTATGCCAGAAAACCCCACCCAATGTACCCGCCATACTGGAACCCAGATAGTAGCTAAATAAATAGAGCGATGATGCCTGACCGCGCGCGCGTCGGGCCCGCGGGCCTATCCAACTGCTGGCGACCGAATGCGCGGCGAAGAACCCGGCGGAGAACAGCAGCATGCCAATAAAAATCAGCCATAGCGATGAGAACAGGGTCAGCAGCAGGCCGCCGAGCATCACCACCGTGGAGAACAACATTACCGGGCCGCGACCGTAACGCACCGTCATGGCCCCGGCTTTCGGCGAGCTCCAGGTACCGGTCAGATAGGCCACCGACAGCAGGCCAACGACCGCCTGGCTCAGCGACCATGGCGAGAGCATCAGGCGATAGCCGATGTAGTTAAACAGGGTGACAAACGACCCCATCAGCAGAAAACCTTCGAGAAACAGCAGCGGCAGGCCGCGATCGCGCCAGTGCAGACGGAAATTGATCAGCAGCGATTTCGGCCGCAGCGAGGTCGGACGAAAGTGGCGCGACTCCGGCAGGATGCGCCAGAACATGATCGCCGCGGCGAGGGCAAAACAGCTAATCACCGCCAGCGCGATGCGCCAGCCGAAGAAATCGGTGAACACCCCGGTCAACAAGCGGCCGCTCATGCCGCCAATGGAGTTACCGCTGATATACAACCCCATTGAGAACGCCACAACGCTGGGATGAATCTCTTCACTCAGATAAGTCATACCGACCGCCGCCACGCCGCTTAGCGATAGGCCGATCAATGCGCGCATAATCAGAATTCCGTGCCAGCTGGACATCATCGTCGACAGCAGAGAGCAGCACGAGGCCAGCACCAGCGCGGTAACCATCACCTGTTTGCGACCAATAGCGTCGGAAAGCGGGCCGGTAAACAGCAGGCCGACCGCCAGCATGGCTGTTGAAATCGACAGCGAAATACTACTGCTGGCCGGTGAAACGCCGAACTCGCTGGAGAGCACAGGCAGAATTGGCTGCACGCAATAGAGCAACGCAAAGGTCGCCAGTCCGGCAGAAAAGAGCGCGAGGGTAACGCGAATAAATTGCGGGGTACCGCGTTTAATAAACTGATTTGGCTGGGGAACGATAGCGTCGCTGATGTCGCTTGCCGGCACGATGTCAGCGGTAGTTGTACGGCTCACGGAAAAATCCTTGCTGATAAACAGAGAGTTAAGTGGCCTCGCAGGTCACCAGTAAAGGGTATGAAAATGTAAATATTCTGTCTAATATATTAATAATCTCAAATAAGACGTTTTAAATATGAATATTGAACTGCGTCATCTGCGCTACTTTATTGCCGTTGCCGAAGAGCTACATTTCGGTCATGCGGCGGCGCGTTTGAATATTTCCCAGCCGCCGCTTAGCCAGCAGATTCAAATCCTTGAACAGCAGATTGGCGCACGTCTGTTTGCCCGTACTAACCGCAGCGTCAGCCTGACGGAAGCAGGGAAGCAGTTTTTGGCTGATAGCCGACAGATTCTTACCCAGGTTGATGAAGCCGCCGCCCGTGCCGCCCGTTTACACCATGGTGAAACCGGTGAGCTGCGAATCGGTTTTACCTCATCGGCTCCCTTTATTAAGGCGGTATCCGACACGCTGTCGACTTTTCGCCGCCGCTATCCGGATGTGCATATCCAGACCCGGGAAACCAACACCCGGGAACAAATCGTG
This sequence comes from Klebsiella sp., assembly GCF_027492335.1. NCBI lineage: Bacteria > Pseudomonadati > Pseudomonadota > Gammaproteobacteria > Enterobacterales > Enterobacteriaceae > Klebsiella > Klebsiella sp. The sequence continues at coordinate 222,593 of NZ_JAPUEW010000042.1, forward strand.
CCGCTTAACGAGGGAACGCTCGATCTGGGGCTGATGCGCAATACCCAGTTGCCGGATACGTTGGCCTGGGAAAGGGTGCTGCGTGAGCCGCTGCTGGCCATGGTCCCGCGTGATCATCCCCTGGCAAACCAACCGAGCGTCAGCCTGCGGGAGCTGGCTCGGGAACCGTTTGTGTTTTTTGATCCTCACGTAGGAACCGGGTTGTACGACGATATTCTGGGGCTGATGCGTCGCTATGGCTTAACGCCGGTTATCACTCAGGAGGTGGGTGAGGCGATGACCATTATTGGACTGGTCGCCGCCGGGCTTGGCGTGTCAATTCTGCCCGCATCGTTCAGGCGGGTTCAACTGTCGGAAATGCGCTGGTTACCCATTGAGGAGCAGGACGCGGTATCTGAAATGTGGCTGGTGTGGTCGAAGCATCACGAGCAGGGACAGGCGGCGCAGCGCTTTCGTGAGTCGCTCCTCGCCAGCGCTACATTAGATTTTTAGGACAAAAACCATCTAGAAATGTGCGGTAAATCACAAGGCTAAGTAAAAATTTGACGTGAAGCATTGAAGTGCTTCACCATAGCCCTCAGTTTATTTCGAAGCGCGAAAATAAAGGGAGTCAACGGTGGTAGCGGATAGTCAGCCAGGCCATATCGATCAAATAAAGCAGACCAACGCAGGCGCGGTATATCGCCTGATTGATCAGCTTGGCCCGGTGTCGCGTATCGACCTCTCGCGCTTCGCGCAGCTGGCGCCTGCCAGTATCACCAAAATCGTGCGTGAAATGCTGGAAGCGCACCTGGTGCAGGAAACCGAAATCCAGGACCCCGGCAGCCGTGGGCGTCCCGCCGTTGGGTTAATGGTGGAAACGGAAGCCTGGCACTATCTTTCCATCCGCATTAACCGCGGCGAAATCCATCTCGCCCTGCGTGATTTAAGCAGCAAGCTGGTGGTGGAAGAGCAGCTTGAACTGGCGTTACAGCATGTTCAGCCTTTTGCGACGCGCGTACTCGATCATGTTGATCAGTTTTTTATTCGTCATCAAAAAAAACTGGAACGATTAACCGCTATTGCCATCACCATGCCGGGAATTATCGACACTGAAAACGGCATCATCCACCGGATGCCATTTTATGATGATGTTAAAGATATGCCGCTTGGTGAGATCTTATCTAACCATACCGGGGTCTCGGTCTATATTCAGCATGATATCAGCGCCTGGACCATGGCTGAGTCGCTGTTTGGCGCGTCGAGAGGGGCTCGGGACGTCATTCAGGTGGTTATCGACCATAACGTTGGTGCTGGAGTCATCACCGATGGCCGCCTGCTGCATGCGGGCAGCAGCAGCCTGGTGGAAATCGGTCATACTCAGGTTGACCCTTACGGAAAACGCTGTTATTGCGGTAACCATGGCTGCCTGGAAACCATCGCCAGCGTCGAAAGCGTACTCGAACTGGCACAGGTTCGGATGGCTAAATCGATGAGCTCCATGCTGCACCAGCAGCCGTTAAGCGTAGAGTGGTTGTGTCAGGCCGCGCTGCAGGGTGACCTGCTGGCGCGGGATATTATCAGCGGCGTCGGGAACCACGTCGGGCGAATTCTGGCAATCATGGTTAACCTCTTTAACCCGCAGAAAATCCTTATTGGCTCCCCCTTCAACCTGGCGGCAGACATTCTGTTTCCGGCAATTTCTGATTGTATTCGACAACAGTCCTTACCGGCCTACAGCCGCCATATTGCGGTAGAAAGCACTCAGTTTTCTAACCGGGGAACGATGGCTGGCGCGGCTCTGGTCAAAGATGCGCTCTATAACGGATCGTTGCTGATACGACTGTTACAGGGTTAACATTTTTTCATATTCACACCAAAAATTGCGCTATCTCAAGCTGGACTTTGGCAGCTTCGCGTAGACTTTTTCCACAGTTGACTATTTCTCTCCTGTATTTTTCATCAACATAACTGTGGGGCTAGTGATGTTTAAGCGTTTCTTCATAACAGGTACTGACACTGCTGTCGGGAAGACGGTGGTCTCCCGTGCGCTGTTGCAGGCACTTGCTGCCAGCGGCAAAAGCGTGGCCGGGTACAAGCCTGTGGCGAAGGGCAGCAAAGAGACGCCGGATGGACTGCGGAATAAAGACGCGCTGGTTTTACAGAGCGTTTCTTCGCTGGTGCTGCCGTATGACGCTGTCAATCCCATCGCGTTAAGCGAAGATGAAAGCAGCGTGGCGCATAGCTGCCCAATTAACTACAGTCTGCTGTCGGATGGCCTCCAGCGCCTGAGCGGTCAGGTCGATCACGTGGTGGTCGAAGGCACCGGCGGCTGGCGCAGCCTGATGAACGACCTGCGTCCGCTCTCAGAGTGGGTGGTGCAGGAACAGCTTCCGGTACTGATGGTGGTGGGTATTCAGGAAGGCTGCATCAACCACGCCCTGCTGACCGCGCAGGCCGTTGCCAACGATGGTTTGCCGCTGATTGGCTGGGTGGCCAACCGTATCAACCCCGGTCTGGCGCACTATGCTGAAATCATCGACGTACTGAGCAAAAAACTGCCCGCGCCGCTTATCGGCGAGCTGCCTTATTTACCGCGCGCCGAACAGCGCGAACTGAGCCAGTATATTGACTTATCGATGCTCGGCGAGGTGATGGCGGTAGATAGAATCCCGGCGTAACGTCCGCGATAGCACCGACGCCAGTACGCTGGCAATCAATAAACCGGGCAGTAAAACGTACTGTCCGGTCATTTCACATATCATCAGCGTTGACATAATCGGTGCGTGGGTTGTGGCTGCCAGAAATGTCGCCATGCCGGTTAAACCAATCATAATCGCTATTTCCTGATAATCGTGCAGCCACAGCCCCGTAAAGCTGGCGAACAGCATGCCTATCCCCAGCCCCACGAACAACGTAGGCGTAAAGACCCCACCCGGAGCGCCGGAACCGCTGCTCGCCAGCACCGCCAGCAGTTTGCACACAAAGACGATAATCACGGCACTAAACAGTGGCGGCGACAGAAGATAGCTTTGCACCACGCTATAGCCGTTCCCCCAGACCGCCGGGGTGATCAGCGACAGCAGACCGACGATGATGCCTCCCAGCGCCAACTGCCGCGGAGGAGTCAGGCGAAGGCGAACAAAACATTGATGGCTGAAGCTCATCAGCCAGATAAAGAGCGGCCCGCATAGCCCAGCTAACAGGCCGGTTGCCAGCATCAGAGCATAATGCGTTGCGCGCAGGGTGTCGTGGAATTCAACGTGATAAAGCGGTGCTGACCCACCGTTCATCAGATTGGTCAGCAACAGGGCAACGACGGCGGCAATCACTACCGGGCCAAGCGAGGCCAGCATCAGGGTGCCGAATAATATCTCGGCGATAAACAGGCTGCCGGCCAGCGGCGCGTGATAGGCGCTTGCCATCCCGGCGGCGGCACCGCAGGCGACCCATAACTTCCACTCGTCTTTTGGCGTAAAACGGCGGGCATACAGCGAAGCCGCCAGCGCCGCCAGCAGGATCATCGCCCCCTCGCGACCAATGGCGCTGCCGGTGGCGACCACCAGCAGTGAAGCCAGCGATTTCACCAGACTGGCAGGTGTATCAAACACACCGTCCCCGGTTTCCAGAGCTTCCATGTAGTCGGTTGGCGCATGAGGGCGCTCAACCGTGCGGCGTTGCCAGAGCCAAAGCAGGCATCCCGCGGCCATCCCGCCAAGCGCAGGCGTCAACAGCCGCCGCCACCAGGGGAGTGATTGTGCAGCATTCACCAGGCTGCCACTGTCATTGCTGAGAAACAGGCTTTCCAGGCCAGCCATGGCATGGCGAAACAGGGCGACCGCCAGTGCGGCAAAGATGCCGACTAACGTGGCAATTAACAGGCGACGAAACATGACCTGGACATCAGGATAACTATGCAGACGGTGCATCAGAGGGTACGGGTAGTGGAAATTATGGTTTATTGTGATTGGAAATAAGGATATACGCAAAAGCTATAAGTGCTTACATTGGTTTTTAAGTGACGGTGTCACTTAGTGCGCCATGACTGTGGGGCAGGCATGGCGCGGAGGATTACCGATAGAGCGGTTTTTCAGCGACCGCGCAGGGTATGTGTTCTTGCCATTGAGCGAGCGTTGCTAGCGCCAACTGGCCCAGCGCCTGATAAAACGGATTTCCGCCATCAGCGATAAACACGCTCAGAAAACGGCCTGACCACGGTAGCAGATGCCAGGCAAGCAACTGCGTAAAAGCCTCATCCTGACCTGATTCGCAAAGCCAGGCGGCCAGCAGCAGCAACGTACCGAAGCCATCTTCCGGTTCAGAACGCTGCTCTGCCAGACTGATGCCATTCGCGCGCATCCACTCGCGTAGCGCCAACGTTGAATCGCCGAACAGCACGCTTTCTTTGTCCAGCCACACGGAGCCCCAGGGCGGTGCAGGCAGCGCCCACGGACCGATAAATAAGCGTTGCCAGGCTTGCGGCAACGGTTCATCGTCAGCCGTCGAGAACTGCGTCGTTAGCGTATCGGTGACCGCATAAGGCCACTCAGCCTGCCAGCTACCGTCGCGAAAAGCGGCGATCAGCGGGGCGGCCTGCGGGCTATCCGGAGCAAAGGAAAACAATGCGCCCAGCGTACGGGCGCTAAGGGCGACGGCGTCACGGTCTTGCGGTTGCATCATACTTTTTCCTTACACTGTGGGTGCGGCTGCACCCATTTTTAACCGGCAATCGCCGTACCGACGGTCATATGCAGACCATAAAACAGGCCGCGCCCGATGAACTCACCGAGCAAAACCAGAATCAAACCGAGCACCAGACTGGCGACATGCGGGTTTTTGCGTCTTGCCAGCGGGCAAATCCAGCAGCCGAGGCCCAGCGTCAGCAGTACTAAGCGCAGGATTTGCAGCCAGCCATAATCCGGTAACAGGGCGCTGGCCTGCTGGACTGAACTGTGGATCTCCGCCAGTTCGGTGTTTTGTAAAATCACCACCGCCAGGCTGGCCAACAGCGCCAGGGCGCTCATTGAGGCGAACACTCTGCCATTAAAAGGTACGTTGGCGATGCGCAGCAGCAGGGCGGCAAACAGCGGGCCACACAGCACCATCGTCAGAAAGAATGAGGCAGTAGTGTAGCCGTTATACCATGTTGGTACGGTATCAATCTGGTATACCAGAGTCATCTCAAGCACGAAAAGGCAGCCGAGCAGCATGGTCAGCAGCAGCCATGCCTTAGTCAATATTCGCGGCATTTTTCCGAGAATGTTGAGCAGCCACCAGATTCCACCCACGGCGAAGAACAGCGCGCCGCTGGCGATTTCGTTACTCAATGCCGATGAACCAACGCGGTTAAGCGAGTTAAATGCCCGCAGTGGTGAACCGAGGTGAATGACTGAAGCGAGAAAGCCAATTCCCATCAGCAGCCAGAGAAAAAACATACTGCGCACCAGGCGCTGCTGAGCTTCAGAATTGTTGTTCAATGATAGCCAGCCGAGTCCGGCGACGATAATCGCCCCAGCGACGCTTTGCCCCAGCACGGTAAACAGTACTAGCGGCCATTCATGCCATCCATTTCCCATTTTACACCTCCTTTGGATTAGCCAGATAGCCGGTGGTATTGCCACACGGACGCGCATTGGCATTCGGTTTGATAACGATACTCGGCCTGGTGAAGTGTGCCGACGGCAGCGGTGCGACGGCGGCAAGTTGGCCATGTTTTTGGCGCAGTTCTTCAATAGGTCCAAAATCGAGCGCCCGTAATGGACAAGACTCGACGCAAATAGGTTTTTTGCCTTCGGCAACCCGAGTGTGGCAGCCGTCGCATTTGGTCATATGACCTTTCGCCGCGTTGTACTGCGGTGCACCGTAAGGACAGGCCATATGGCAATAACGGCAACCGATGCAAACCTCTTCATCCACCACCACAAACCCGTCATCGCGTTTGTGCATTGCGCCGCTGGGACAGACCTTAGTACAGGCCGGATCTTCACAGTGGTTACAAGCGATCGAGAGATAATAGGCGAAGACGTTTTGATTCCAGACGCCGTTATCCTCCTGCCAGTCGCCACCTGCGTATTCATAAATGCGGCGAAAGCTGACGTCCGGGGTTAAGTTTTTATAATCCTTACAGGCCAGCTCGCAGGTTTTGCAGCCGGTGCAGCGGGCGGAATCGATAAAAAATCCATACTGTGTACTCATGGTTTACTCCTTAAACCTTCTCGATTTCGACCAGATTGGTATGCTGCGGATTGCCTTTAGCCAGCGGCGATGGGCGATGGGTAGTGATCGTATTGATGCAAGCACCGTGATCGACGCGATCGCCACTCATGTTGGCATCATGCCATGCGCCCTGACCCATTGCCGACACGCCGGGCATGATGCGTGGGGTTACTTTGGCCGGGATCCGCAGCTCACCGCGAGCGTTGAATACTCGCACCATATCGCCGTTCTTAATCCCGCGCTTTTCGGCATCCAGCGGGTTGAGCCATACCTCCTGACGGCAGGCGGCCTGTAGCACATCGATATTGCCGTAGCTGGAGTGGGTACGCGCTTTGTAGTGAAAACCGAACATTTGCAGCGGAAATTTATCACGCAGTGGGTCATCCCAGCCTTCGAAGGTGGAGGCATAGACCGGCAGCGGGCTGATGGTTTCATCTTTTTCCAGTTGCCATTTGGTAGCGATATCTGCCAGTCGGCTGGAGTATATTTCGATTTTACCCGATGGGGTTTTCAACGGATTCGCAAGCGGGTCTTTGCGGAAATCACGATAAGCGACGAAGTGTCCGTTAGGGTCTTTGCGCTTGTAGATGCCCATCTGTTTCAACTCGTCATAGCTCGGTAGCGCCGGGTCTTTTGCCAGCATTTTGCCGTACAGATGCTGTAACCACTGCTCCTGGGTACGGCCTTCGGTAAATTTCTGATAAACATCATCGCCTAAGCGTTTCGCGATTTCACAGAGCACCCAGTAGATGGGCTTGCGTTCAAACTTGCCTGAAGTGACTGGTTGACTGAAGATGAGGTAGCCCATATTACCGGCATAGTCGTTGGGAATAATATCTTCCTGTTCGACGGTCATCAGGTCCGGCAGCAGGATATCGGCGTATTTAGCCGACGAGGTCATAAAGTTTTCGATAACCACGATCATCTCGCACTTACTTTCGTCCTGCAGGATCTCATGGGTTTTGTTGATGTCAGAGTGCTGGTTGATGATGGTGTTACCGGCGTAGTTCCAGAAGAATTTAATCGGTACATCCAGCTTCTCTTTACCGCGCACGCCGTCGCGGGTGGCGGTCATCTCTGCGCCACGATCGATGGCATCGGTCCAGCTAAAACAGGAGATGGCGGTTTTAACCGGATTCTCCAACACCGGCAGGCGTTCAATGGTGATGGTATAGGTAGATTCTCTTCCCCCGCTGTTGCCGCCGTTAATACCGACGTTACCGGTGAGTATCGCTAGCATGGCTATGGCGCGGGATGCCAACTCACCGTTGGCCTGGCGCTGCGGCCCCCATCCCTGGCAAATATAAGCCGGTTTGGTGCTGCCTATTTCCCGGGCCAGCTTCACAATACGGTCAACGGGAATGCCGGTGATACGTGAGGCCCACTGTGGGGTTTTGGCAATGCCGTCATCGCCTGTGCCAAGAATATACGCTTTGTAATGCCCGTTTGCCGGGGCATCTGCTGGAAGCGTTTTTTCATCGTAACCGACACAATATTCATCGAGAAACGCCTGGTCGACCAGGCCTTCGTTAATCAGCACCCAGGCGACGCCTGCCACCAGCGCGGCATCGGTACCGGGGCGAATGGGGATCCACTCATCCTCACGACCGGCGGCGGTGTCGGTGTAGCGCGGGTCAATAACGATCATTCGCGCGTTTGAACGCTCGCGTGCCTGCTCTAAATAATAGGTAATGCCGCCGCCGCTCATGCGGGTTTCCGCAGGGTTATTGCCGAACATGACCACCAGTTTGCTGTTTTCAATATCGGAGGTGCTGTTGCCGTCATTACTGCCGTAAGTGTAGGGCATCGCGCAGGAAATCTGAGCGGTGCTATATGAGCCGTACAGATTCAGTGAACCGCCGTAGCAGTTCATCAGGCGTTTTACGGGAGAGGCCGCAGGAGAGGAACGGGTCATATTGCCGCCGACGATGCCGGTGGCGTAATTGAGATAAACTGCTTCGTTGCCATAGTCTTTGACCACTCTCTTGAGATTCTCGGCGATCGTATCCAGCGCCTCTTCCCAACTGATACGGACAAATTTACCTTCGCCGCGTTTACCGACGCGTTTCATCGGGTAATTGAGGCGGTCAGGATGATTAATGCGGCGACGAATAGAGCGGCCGCGCAGGCAGGCGCGAACCTGATGATCACCATAAACATCCGGCCCGGTATTATCGGTTTCTACCCAGACAACTTCGTCATCGCGCACGTGCGAACGCAGGGCGCAGCGACTGCCGCAGTTGACCGAGCAGGCGCCCCAGACAATACGTTCTTCGCTCTGGGTCGCTTGCGAAACCTCAGCAGCAGCGGTACGCAGGCTAAAAGGTAACGATAGACTGCCAGCCGCAAGAGCCAGCGAGCCAAGGGCGGATGATTTAATTAGCGTTCGACGGCTGAGGCCGCGGGGATATTCCTGATTAGACATAGCTCACTCCATGATCTTGTTATAATGGTATAGCGCCGACGCCGCCGTAAAATGGTGGTGTGGAGTGAGAAATAATACTTAAAAGGGGTTAGGAAGATCTTATCCCCGGTCAACCGAGGGATAAGACCTTTATACCCGTCATACTTCGAGTTGCTTGTGCGTTGGCTACGTTCGTACACCCCAGTCACTTACTCCAGTAAGCTCCTGGGGATTCTCTCACTTGCCGCCTTCACGCAACTCAAATTATTTTGGGTATACAACAAAACGGCAGGAGGTTACTGTGAGTCGCTGTCGCGGGTGTAGATAATTTTAAACGTATCATTGGCGCAGTGGCCGACAACCTGCGCTCCGGGTTGATCGGTTTGATCGTTCGGGACAATCGCGAGGCTAAACCCTGATTCAGGGACGCCGTTATTGATGATTTTTTGCTGAATATCGTTTTTAACCCGCTCGCATGAGTCGGGTGCTGCCAAAGCGGATGCTGAACCCAGCAGCAGGGCCGCGCATAGCCAGGGTGATAATTTCATCATAAACTCCTTATTGACCTTATCCAGATTTAAGCATAGCAGACGTGGTGTAAACAATTGTATTTGCTAATATGATTGCACTATGCACAAAGGGAATCGCGCGTGAAAAGACTGTTTTTGCTGGTATCGGTGGTATGGGCGCTTAGCGCCTGCGATGAAAAGGCTGCGCCACAAGCGTTTACGCCGGAAATGGCGAGTTTTTCTAACGAATTTGAGTTCGATCCGCTGCGCGGGCCGGTGAAGGAGTTTACTCAGACGCTATTTGATGAACATGATAAAGCGATTAAAGAGGTGAGAGCGCGTTTGTCAAACGAAGGGTGCTTTGATCTTATCGCTCTGGATAATCGTGAAGAGAACACCTATGGGGCGTGGTTGCTGGATGCGAATTACTACCTTGATTCTGAAACTCATGAAAAACGCCTGCGCTTGCAGGGGAAATGCCAGCTGGCTGAAATGGTGTCTGAAGGGATGAAGTGGGAGATGGATGATAATGGTTTTATCGTAACGTCAATGGGTAAAAAAACAAAGACCTCTTATCGCTATGATAGCGAGGGTTTTCCGCTGGGGAAAATCACGACGGCTAAAGATGCGCGTTATGCGGTAACGCTGACACCTTCAGCCGACTCACGTCAGAAGTTGAACTATAGCGCCGTATTGGTTTCAGATGATAATCCGGTTGGCAGCGTACAGCAGACCTGCGAATACGATGATTATTACAACCCGACTCGCTGCGAGCAGCAGATGGTCGATAACAGTGTCCAGCCCCCGCTGACTTACCACTACACTATCAAAAACACCATCGAGTATTACTGAGCCGTCGGCTTGAGCAACGTCTGACCCGGTGCTTTGTGCTCGATCAGGTACTGGTGCTGGAACAGACACATGCGGATAGTATTGCGATATTCGCCGTTGATGAAGAATTCATGAATGAGTTCACCTTCCACTATGAAACCGAGCTTGCGGTAAATGTGAATTGCCTTTTCATTCTCTTTATCAACAATGAGATACAGCTTATAGAGGTTGAGCACCATAAAGCCGTAGTCCATTGCGAGCTTCGCAGCGCGGGTTGCCAGACCTTTCCCCTGATAATCCGGTGAAATAATTATCTGGAACTCCGCACGGCGGTGAACGTGATTGATTTCCACCAGTTCCACCAGGCCGGCTTTTTCACCGTCGCATTCAATGACAAAGCGGCGTTCGCTCTGGTCGTGAATATGTTTATCGTACAGATCAGAAAGTTCGACAAAGGCTTCATAAGGCTCTTCAAACCAGTAGCGCATAACGCTGGCGTTATTATCGAGCTGGTGGACAAAGCGTAAGTCTTCGCGCTCGAGCGGGCGAAGTTTGACGTGATGAGCGTCAGTCATGGGAATACCTAATACCTGTGAGTTATTGCGCAGTTGTATGAATTGTGGCGCCCGCAGGCGCCATAGATTACGGTGCTACGGTACGGCCAGTGCGGCGATCAAGGCAGCGTAGGGTGTTGGGTTCCCAGTACGCGTTAACGTTCGCGCTCTTCTGGCAGTTGTCCTGAGCGTCAAAAGCCACGTCGGCTTTGTCCCACTCTTTCTCGGTACGCGTGTTGACCTTCTGGCGTAAAGAACGGGTGTCGTTCCACTGTTCTTTTTCCATCGCGGCCTGCTGGCGGCTTTGCGCGCTATCGCCGGATTCAATCACCAGCTTGTCAGTTTTGGCAAACGACGACGCGGTAAAGATTACCGCGCTCAGCGCCAGCATAGCGGTCAGGCACCAGCGTTTGTTCAATGTCATATTCATCACGATTTCCTTTAAGTGATCCCCTTAGTCTGAGTTTACTACATCTCTTTTCGACGGCATACCCGACAAAACAGACCTGGTTATGGGACATTATTGCGTAGAATAGATTAATTCATTGTCCCCTTTACGAATCTTTAAATGCTAAAAACAACATTACTTTTCTTTGCTACCGCCCTGTGTGAAATCATCGGCTGCTATTTACCCTGGCTATGGCTGAAACGTGGGGCAAGCCCGTTACTGTTGATTCCGACTGCTTTGGCACTAACGTTGTTTGTCTGGCTGTTGACGCTGCATCCGGAAGCCAGCGGACGCGTTTATGCGGCTTACGGCGGTGTTTATGTCTGTACGGCGCTGCTCTGGCTGCGTTTCGTTGATGGCGTAAAACTGAGTCATTACGACTGGGCAGGGGCGCTGATTGCGCTGTGCGGGATGCTAATCATTGTGGCTGGATGGGGGCGAGCATAGCGATCGCCTTGAGTTAATCATTCGGACCAAACCCGCATTGGTCCGGATTATTTATTCCCGTCTTAATTCATTCCCGTCTTTTGAGATCCCATTTTGGCTACCGAGATAATGTGATCGAACGCATTCTTTTTGATAGTCATACTTGTATGGTAGTAGGTCTGATGTTTTAATTTTATTCACTAATCGTATAGATGTAAGGAAAATGAGATGAAGATCGTTGCCGCTGAAGTGTTCGTCACTTGTCCAGGACGTAACTTTGTCACCCTTAAAATCACCACCGATGACGGAATTATTGGCTACGGTGACGCCACGCTGAACGGTCGTGAGCTGCCAGTCGCATCGTATCTGCGCGATCACCTATGTCCGCAGCTGGTTGGGCGTGATGCGCACCGAATTGAAGACATCTGGCAGTTTTTCTATAAAGGCGCGTACTGGCGTCGCGGCCCGGTGACGATGTCGGCCATTTCCGCCGTCGATATGGCCCTATGGGACATTAAAGCAAAAGCAGCAGGCATGCCTTTGTATCAACTGCTGGGCGGGGCATCGCGGGAAGGGGTCATGGTTTACTGCCACACCACGGGCCACTCCATTGATGAAGTACTCGATGATTATGCTCGCCACCAGGAGATGGGATTCAAGGCCATTCGCGTGCAGTGCGGTGTACCGGGTATGAAAACCACCTACGGCATGGCGAAAGGCAAAGGTCAGGCCTATGAACCGGCTACCAAAGGGCAGTGGCCGGAAGAGCAGCTGTGGTCGACAGAAAAATACCTCGATTTTACGCCGCAGTTGTTTGCTGCCGTGCGCGAAAAGTTTGGTTTTAACGAACATTTGCTCCATGACATGCATCACCGCCTGACGCCAATTGAAGCGGCGCGCTTTGGTAAAAGTATCGAAGATTATCGCCTGTTCTGGATGGAAGATCCGACTCCGGCAGAGAACCAGGAGTGCTTCCGCTTAATTCGTCAGCATACCGTCACACCGATTGCGGTTGGGGAAGTCTTTAACAGTATTTGGGATTGTAAGCAGCTGATTGAAGAACAATTGATCGACTATATCCGCACCACCATTACTCACGCAGGTGGGATTACAGGTATGCGCCGTATTGCCGATTTTGCTTCGCTCTATCAAGTGCGCACCGGTTCGCACGGGCCGTCGGATCTGTCGCCAGTTTGTATGGCCGCAGCGCTGCATTTCGATCTGTGGGTGCCGAACTTTGGCGTGCAGGAATATATGGGCTATTCCGAGCAAATGCTGGAAGTCTTCCCGCATAGCTGGACGTTTGATAATGGCTATATGCATCCGGGTGAAAAGCCGGGCCTGGGCATCGAATTTGATGAAAAGCTGGCAGCGAAATATCCCTATGAACCTGCTTATTTGCCGGTAGCCCGTCTGGAAGACGGCACGTTGTGGAACTGGTGAGGAGAAAGAAATGAAAAGTATTGTTATTCGCCAACCTAACGAGTTAGTGGTTGAAGAGCGTCCAATTCCGCAACCTGCGGCAGGGGAAGTGCGGGTCAAAGTAAAACTGGCGGGAATATGCGGTTCTGATAGCCATATTTATCGCGGGCACAACCCATTTGCTAAATATCCGCGCGTGATAGGGCATGAATTTTTCGGCGAGATTGATGCGGTTGGTGAAGGTGTCACTGATAAAGCCGTTGGCCAGCGCGTCAGCGTTGACCCGGTGATTAGCTGCGGTCATTGTTATCCTTGCTCAGTGGGAAAACCGAACGTGTGTACCTCTTTAGTGGTGCTGGGCGTTCATCGGGATGGCGGTTTTAGCGAGTACGCCGTCGTGCCGGCTAAAAATGCCTGGTTGGTACCGGATCCGGTTTCTGATCGACATGCGGTGATGATTGAACCTTTCACTATTGCGGCTAACGTTACCGGACATGTCTCGCCAACTGATCAGGATGTTGCGCTGGTTTACGGGGCTGGGCCGATGGGTCTGACGACTATCCAGGTACTGAAACGGGTGTACCGCGTTAAGCAAGTGATCGTGGTTGACCGGATTGATGAGCGTCTGCAGATGGCGCAGCGCAACGGAGCGGATTGGGTTATCAATAATGGCGAGAAGCCGTTATCCGAAACGCTGAAAGAGAAGGGAATACAGCCGACGCTGATTATTGACGCCGCCTGTCATCCGACTATTTTGCAAGAAGCCGTCACGTTAGCCTCGCCGGCGGCAAGAATTGTGTTGATGGGATTCTCAACAGAACCCTCTCAGGTTGTGCAACAAGGCATTACCGGGAAAGAGTTATCTATTTTCTCGTCACGCCTGAATGCCAATAAATTCCCGGTGGTAATTGATTGGTTAGAGCAAGGGAAGGTGCGAACAAGTCCCTGATATGAGATCATGTTTGTCATCTGGAGCC
>NZ_JAPUEW010000043.1:0-14099 GCF_027492335.1 Klebsiella sp.
GTGTTTGCAATGAGGCTTTAGTGTTATGTATGAATGGCAAAACAACAAGCTATACCCGTCATACTTCAAGTTGCATGTGTGTTGCCAGCGCTCGCTCACCCCAGTCACTTACTTTAGTAAGCTCCTGGGGACTCCCTCTCTTGCCGCCTTCATGCAACTCGAATTATTTAGGTATATAAATTAGCTGAAAAATTAAAAAGGAAAGCATATGCAACGCAGATTCACGACGCTTGCTCTGGCATTAGCCGCGCTGACGGCCAGCTCGGCTATTAGCGCAAAAACGCTGGTCTACTGTTCCGAAGGATCGCCGGAAAACTTCAACCCTCAGCTCTACACCTCTGGTACTAGCGTGGATGCCAGCGCGGTGCCTGTCTACAACCGGTTGGTCGATTTTAAGGCCGGGACCACCGAACTGCAGCCGAGCCTGGCCGAAAGCTGGGAGGTCAGCGAAGATGGCAAAGTTTATACTTTCCATTTACGTAAAGGCGTTAAGTTTCAGAGTAATAAATATTTTAAACCGACCCGTGATTTTAATGCCGACGATGTGATTTTCTCTTTTATGCGGCAAAAAGATCCTAAGCATCCTTATCACAATGTCTCCAGTGGTAATTATTCCAATTTTGAAAGTCTCGAGTTTGGTCAATTAATTACCAATATCGATAAGCCGGATGAATATACGGTTCGCTTTACGCTCGCCCATGCGGAAGCGCCGTTTGTTGCCGATCTTGCCTGGTATTTCGCCTCTATTTTATCGGCGGAATATGCCGATGCGATGTTAAAAGCCGGGACGCCGGAGCGGGTGGATATGGACCCGATTGGTACTGGTCCGTTTAAACTCGCTCAGTATCAAAAAGATTCGCGCATTCTTTTTACTGCTTTCCCGGAATACTGGCAGGGGAAGGCCAATATCGACAGGCTGATCTTCAGCATTACTCCGGATGCCTCAGTACGCTATGCCAAGCTTGAGAAGAATGAGTGTCAGGTTATGCCGTTCCCCAACCCGGCTGATTTGCCGAGGATGAAAGAGAACAAAGATATCAATCTGATGAGCAAAGCGGGTCTCAACACCGGCTTCCTGGCATTTAATACCCAGAAAGCGCCCCTGGATAACGTCAAAGTTCGTCAGGCCTTAGCCATGGCGATCAATAAACCGGCGATTATTGAAGCGGTATTCCATGGTACCGGTACGGCGGCGAAAAACCTGCTGCCGCCCGGTGTGTGGAGTGCGGATAGCAATCTGAAAGATTATGAATACGATCCGCAGAAGGCCAAAGCTCTACTGGATGAATCGGGGGTTGCAGGTCCGATCACTATCGACCTGTGGGCGATGCCGGTCCAGCGGCCCTATAACCCGAATGCTAAACGCATGGCCGAGATGATTCAGGCCGACTGGGCGAAAATTGGCGTGCAAACCAAAATCACCACCTATGAGTGGGGTGAATATTTAAAGCGCGTGAAGGATGGTGAGCATCAGGCGGCGCTGATGGGTTGGACGACGGCTACCGGCGATCCGGATAACTTCTTCGGCCCGCTATTCACCTGCCAGTCGGCTAACGGTGGTTCTAACTCGGCGAAATGGTGCTATCAACCATTTGATAAACTGATTACCGAAGCTAAATCGATAACCGATCGCCCAAAACGCGAAGCTCTCTATCTCCAGGCGCAACAGATGATGCACGACCAGATGCCGGCGGTGATGATTGCCCATTCGACTATTTTTGAACCCGTACGTAAAAATGTTACTGGTTACGAAATCGATCCCTTTGGTAAGCATATTTTTTACCAGGTGGATATAAAATAAATAAAGAATGAGGGCCCGCTGGCAACGGCGGGTTTATTTTATTCAGGTACTTGACGTATCACCATTTTTGCCACAAAACTTACCCCTGTATTTTGTTATAACACATGCCGAACGATTGCATTCACAGGGATTAACCTATGCGTACTCAGTTATTTTTTAAGGTCGCCGCGCTTGCCGGCCTGCTAGCGTTAGCCGGTTGCTCATCAAAACTCGCTAAACCTGAACAATATTCGGGTTTTTTAAAAGATTACTCAAGCTTAAAAGAAACCACCTCCGCTTCCGGTAAACCGGAGCTGCGCTGGATTTCTCCGGATTATAATCCGAGCAATTACGATAACGTTGTTTATAACCCGATCACTTATTATCCGGTACCAAAACCGACGACGCAGGTTGGCGAAAAGGCATTGGCTGATATCTTAAATTACACCAACAAAGAGATGAAACAGGCTATTTCCGAGCGTAAGCCGCTGGCAACCACCGCAGGTAAACGTAGCTTGATCTTCCGTGGTGCCATCACCGGCGTGGATTCCAGCAAAGAAGGACTGCAGTTCTACGAAGTGATTCCGGTAGCGATGGTTATCGCGGGCACCCAGGCAGCAACAGGTCACCGTACCATGGATACTAACCTGTACTTTGAAGGTGAGCTGATCGATGCGGCGACCAACAAGCCGGTCATTAAAGTCGTGCGTAAGGGCGAGGGGAAAACGTTATCCAACGAAAGTACGCCGCTGACCGTTGATACGCTGAAGCAGGTCATTGACGATATGGCGATTGATGCGGTGAAGTTCGACCCAAGTAATCGCTAAGTCAGTTTTATTAGTTAAGAAGGGCGCTATGAGTTGATAGCGCCTTTTTATTGGTAGTCAGACATACGCATCGGGTTCAGGTTTTGTCGGTCAGGTAAGGCGTTAGCCGCCACCTGACATAAACTGACCCGATAAAACCTATGCCAGTTTGCGGCGCAGAAACCACTGCTCAGGACGAGCAAACATCACCAGATTCCCTACCAGAATCAACGCCAATCCAGCCACGGCGTTGCTGTGCCAGATATACCCTTCATAAAACGTCGAAATTGTTAACGCAACCAGCGGGAACAGCAAAGTACTGTAAGCGGCTTTGCTCGCGCCAATTCTGCCGACCAGAGTGAAATAGGCACCGAAAGCAATCACCGAGCCAAACAGGGCCAGATACAGCAGTGCTCCCATATAGCTGAACGTCCACTGCGGCGTGAAATCATCCCCGCGTATCAGAGCAATGGCGCCCATCACCAGCGTACCGTAAAGCATGGCCCAACTGTTGGTGGTTAATGTTTCCAGACCGCGGCGCTGGTGGCGGATGCTGAGCATATTACCCAGAGAAAAGCCGTAGGTTCCCAGCGCACTGAGCGCTATGCCCAATAAGAGCGACGCATTCAGGCCGTTGGCCCATAAATCATCCCAGAACAGCGTAACGATACCCGCCAGGCCCAGTGAGGCGGCCAGCCAGAAACGTCCCGGTGGCTGCTGGCGGAAAAAGAGAAAGCTGTTAATCGCGTTGAACAACACCGCCATGGAGAATATCACCGACTCCAGGCCGGTATTGATATACGCGGCGGCGGTATAGAAACACCAGAAGTTAAAGCAGAATACGCAGCAGCCCTGCAGCAGGCAGAAGAGATGGTCGCGAGCGGCCAGCGGGCGCAGGCGGCGGGTGATTAGCAGCACGGTCAGCATCGTGACGCTGGCTACGGCAAAACGCCAAAAAATGGACACCGGCGCGGCGACCGGTCCCTGCTGCAAAAAAATAGCAATCCACGTCGTGCCCCAGATAACGACGACTAATCCGTAGAGTAATGCGTTCAAAATGTCTCTCCCGTGAGTGTTGTACCGATCATTCTGACGCCTGAGGCTACGCCACGCTGTCATCAACTTGTTACCGACTTGCAAATTCTTGCGCTTATTTTTAGTTGCCGGTGAGTGAAGGCTGGTATCTGCCCGTGACTCTTCATAGACTATACCCGTCATACTTCAAGTTGCTTGTGCGTTGGCTACGCTCGTTCGACCGAATCACTTACTTGAGTAAGCTCATCGGGACTTTCTCACTTGCCGCCTGCCTGCAACTCGAATTATTTAGGGTATAGAGACCTGTGAAATCGGGAATGTGAAGGCTATGGCTTACGGGACTTTCGAAACATTGCGTCAAAAAAATGCCGTGCTGCGGGAGACGGTGAAGCTCAACTCCGGTATTCAGCTGGCGGCGTGGTATAACAATCTTGATACCATCACCGTTCAAAGTGACCACCATACGCTGAGCCTGTATATTGCCGATGGTTACGAAAGTTACCAAAAAACGCCTCATGGTTGGAAAAATGGCGGCGGACCGGATCGTTTCTGCCTGATGCCGAAAGGAGATGAGAGCACCTGGGATATTCGTGGTGACCTTTCGTTTGTCCATATGTACTGCACGGACGCGCATTTGCGCCGGGTTGGCGAGCAGATTTGGGACCGCAGCCCGGCCTCATTCACCTTGCAGGAAAAAACCTTCTCCAGCGATGACAAGATAACGGCCGTCTATCGCCAGTTTCTGCTGGATAACGACTGGCAGCAGCAGGCTAATCAGCTCATGCTGAGTTCGGCCAGCACGCTGCTTCTCACGCACTTAATCCAGAATTACTCTAACGTTCAGTGGCGTTTACCCACCGTGACAGGCGGGCTTGCGCCACACGTCTTGCGCAATCTGCTGGAATGGATTGAGGAGAATCTGGACCAGCCGTTAACCCTCGCTGATTTGGCTCTGGAAGCGGCATTGAGCGAATATCACTTCGCGCGAATGTTTCGCCAATCGATGAAGATGGCGCCGCATCAGTACGTGATGCAGCGTCGTATGATCAAAGCGCAGGCGCTGATTTACCATAGTCAGTTGCCGTTAACCGATATTGCCATGGCCTGCGGTTTTAGCTCCGCCAGCCATTTTAGCAACCGGGTTAAAAGTGCCACCGGTCTGACGCCA
The DNA here is from genome assembly GCF_027492335.1 of Klebsiella sp. NCBI lineage: Bacteria > Pseudomonadati > Pseudomonadota > Gammaproteobacteria > Enterobacterales > Enterobacteriaceae > Klebsiella > Klebsiella sp. The sequence goes on from NZ_JAPUEW010000043.1 coordinate 4,790, forward strand.
TCACAGCTACGCGCGGCGCAGCGTTGATAGCAGAACATAGCTGACGCCGCCAAGCACCAGTCCCCAAAAAGCAGATCCAATACCTACCAGCGTTACGCCGCTGGCGGTGACCAGGAAAGTTACCACCGCCGCATCGCGTTCATTTTCATGGTTTAGTGCCTGAAACAGGCTGCCACCAATGGTACCGAGCAGCGCCAGTCCCGCAAGCATCTGGATCCATGCTATCGGCAACGCCGCCATCAGGGAGGTAATGGAGCCGCCAAATATCCCCGCCAGCAGATAAAAAATGCCTGCCGCCGCCGCTGCAAGCCAGCGTTTTTGCGGTTCCGGATGGGCTTCCGGGCTCTGGCAAATGGCGGCGGTAATCGCCGCGATACAGATGGAATACACGCCAAAAGGTGACAGCAGCAGCGCCAGGCCGCCGGTTGCCACGATCAGTGGTGAAGCGGGGACCCGATAACCTGAAGCCTGAAGCGTGGCGAAGCCGGGGGCGTTTTGTGACGCCATGGTGACGAGGAAAAAAGGCAAACCGACGCTAAGCAGCAGCGCAGGGGTAAACACCGGAGCAATATAAGAAGGGGCGACAAAACTAAAACTAATTTGTGACGTTGTCACGTTTCCGCTTAACCCGGCAACGACACCGCCCGCCAGCAGAGCGGCTACCACGGCAAATCGCGGAAACCAGGTTTTGCACAGCAACCAGGCGGCCAGCATGCTGCCGCATAACAGCAGATTTCCTTGCAGACTGGCGAAAGCCTGCATGCCAAAGCGCAGCAAAATCCCGGCCAGCATTGCCGCCGCCAGCGAATGGGGAATGATCTTCATCAAACGGGCAAAGAGGCCGGTGACGCCGCAAAGTACGATTAAGGCATTGGCAAAAATAAAGACGCCAACCGCCTGCGCCAGCGTGACTCCTTGCAAGCCGCTGACCAGTAGCGCTGCGCCGGGAGTTGACCAGGCCGTAAGAATAGGAACCTTTTGCCACAAGGTTAACGCCAGGGTACTGACGCCCATTCCCAGACCTAATGCGGTCATCCAGCCAGCGATTTGCGTGGCATCGGCTCCCGCGGCAGCGGCGGCCTGCCAGATGATGGCGGCGGAGCTGGCGTAGCCGACTAATACGGCGACAAATCCGGCAAGCAGCGTCGGAAAGGGTACGGTAAATGTGCGCATGAGTATCTCTTGTGCGTTATAGCGGTCGATTTAATTTAACACTGTGCGCTATAGCGTACAACTGGCTTTCTGTTGGCTCGGGTTTGGGAAGGTAAAGCGATACCTGTAGAATCAGGTGAATATGCGTATAATTCCCTCAGATATTATTGGGAGGTGGAATGAATATTGCGCAACATCTGTCGGCGACCCTAAAAGCGTTGCGCCAACAGCGCGGCTGGAGCCTGTCGCGACTAGCGGAAGAAACCGGCGTATCCAAAGCGATGCTGGGCCAGATTGAACGTAACGAGTCCAGCCCGACGGTCGCCACATTGTGGAAGATTGCCACCGGCCTGAACGTGCCGTTCTCCGCGTTTATCGTGGCCGATGATACCGCCGCACCGGCCGCATTTGACCCGCAGCAGCAGGCGATGGTGGTGACGCCAATATTTCCCTGGGACCCGGTGCTACGATTTGACCATTTCTCCATTACCCTGGCCCCCGGCGCGCTGAGTGAGTCTACGCCGCATGAGCAAGGGGTTATCGAGCATGTGGTGGTGATTAGCGGCGTGCTGGATCTCTGTTTGCAAGGCGAGTGGTTGTCGTTGCAGCCCGGTGAGGGGCGGCGTTTCGCCGGTGACTTAGCCCATGCTTATCGCAATAGTAGCGCGCAGACTGCCCATTTCCATTCGCTGATCCACTACCCGAAAGAAAAATAAAAAAACCGCGAGCGAACTCGCGGCCAGGCAAATGACCGAGACAACAAATCACAACGTGACGAGGAAAATCCGGAATACGTGATGACTGTATCCTTAGCCTATTTCTCAGGGAAATACCTTTTTCTTCAATGCTTTGCTGAAAACTGAAAATTCCCACCGATGCGGCGGCGGAAAATGTTTTGGTCTGTGTGCAGTTCTGACTACAATAGCCGCCATTTCGACCCCCCTATAATGGATAACGACGAGCGTATGCGCCTGCAAAACCATCATCTTGAACTTCTCAGTCCTGCCCGCGATACCGCGATCGCTCGTGAAGCGATTTTACACGGTGCCGACGCGGTCTATATCGGTGGACCGGGCTTTGGCGCGCGCCACAACGCCAGCAATAGCCTGAGCGATATCGCCAGCCTGGTGCCTTTTGCCCATCGCTACGGCGCGAAAATATTCGTGACGTTGAACACCATTCTTCATGATGATGAGCTGGAACCGGCGCAGCGCCTGATTACCGACCTGTACGAGACTGGCGTCGACGCGCTGATAGTTCAGGATATGGGGGTGATGGAACTCGATATTCCGCCGATCGAACTGCACGCCAGTACCCAGTGTGATATCCGTAGCGTCGAGAAAGCAAAGTTTCTCTCCGACGTCGGTTTTAGCCAGATTGTTCTCGCTCGTGAGCTGAATCTTCAGCAGATTAAGACCATTTACGATAACACCGATGCGACCATTGAATTCTTTATTCACGGCGCGCTGTGCGTGGCTTATTCCGGCCAGTGCAATATCTCCCATGCCCAGACCGGTCGCAGCGCTAACCGCGGCGACTGCTCGCAGGCCTGCCGCCTGCCTTATACCCTGAAAGACGATCAGGGCCGCGTTGTGGCCTATGAAAAGCATCTGTTGTCGATGAAAGATAACGACCAGACTGCCAACCTGGCGGCACTGATCGATGCGGGCGTGCGCTCCTTCAAGATTGAAGGTCGCTACAAAGATATGAGCTACGTGAAGAATATCACCGCGCATTATCGCCAGATGCTGGACGCGATTATTGAAGATCGAGGCGATCTGGCGCGCGCTTCCGCCGGTCGCACCGAACACTTCTTTGTTCCTTCAACCGATAAAACCTTCCATCGCGGCAGTACCGACTATTTTGTTAATGCGCGTAAAGACGATATCGGCGCGTTTGACTCCCCGAAGTTTATCGGCCTGCCGGTGGGCGAAGTGCTGAAAGTGGGGAAGGATTTTCTTGATGTTGATGTGACCGAGGCGCTGACTAACGGCGATGGTCTGAACGTGATGATCAAACGTGAAATCGTCGGTTTTCGCGCCAATACGGTAGAAAAAACCGGCGAAAACCGCTATCGCGTATGGCCGAATGAAATGCCCGCCGACATGTACAAAGTGCGCCCGCACCAGCCGTTGAATCGCAACCTCGATCATAACTGGCAGCAGGCGTTGCTGAAAACCTCCAGTGAACGTCGAATCGCGGTGGATATTGAACTGAGCGGCTGGCAGGAACAACTAGTCTTAACCATGACCAGCGAAGAAGGCGTGAGCGTTACCCATACTCTGGACGGCGAGTTTTCTGAAGCAACTCAGGCCGAGAAAGCGCTGGCGAACCTGCGCGACGGCGTGGCAAAGCTAGGCCAGACGATTTATTACTCGCGCGCTGTGCAGGTTAATTTGCCGGGAGCGCTGTTTGTGCCGAACAGTCTGCTTAATCAACTGCGTCGTGAAACGGTAGAAATGCTGGATGACGCGCGCCTGAAAGCCGTGGTCCGCGGCAGCCGTAAGCCGGTCTGCGTGCCGCCGCCGGTCTATCCTGAAACGCACCTGTCGTTTTTGGCGAACGTTTACAACCACAAGGCCCGCGAGTTTTATCAGCGCTATGGCGTACAGTTGATTGACGCCGCCTATGAAGCGCATGAAGAGAAGGGCGATGTGCCGGTGATGATCACCAAGCACTGCCTGCGCTTTGCCTTCAACCTGTGCCCGAAACAGGCCAAAGGTTCGATTAAGAGCTGGAAAGCGACGCCGATGCAGCTGATCCATGGTGATGAAGTGCTGACGCTGAAGTTCGATTGCCGTCCGTGTGAAATGCACGTCATTGGCAAGATGAAAAACCATATCCTGAAAATGCCGCTGCCGGGCAGTATCGTTGCGTCCGTTAGCCCGGACGATCTGCTGAAAACTCTACCAAAACGCAAGGGCGTCTGATAACGGTAAAGCCTTTGTCAGTACAACCTGACGGATGGCGAAAAAAAGCCCGACAGGGTTGCTATCGGGCAGGGAAACTTATTAGTTTTTCGGCGGTAACGGCTTGCCGTCCTGATTACCGTCTTTACGCTCACCTTTTGGCGGCTGCTTGCCGTCATTGTGGTTGCTTTTCGGCTGGTGTTTACCGTCTTTTGGCGGCTGTTTACCATCCTGACGATCGCCTTTCGGTGGCTGTTTACCGTCATGCTGCTCGCCTTTTGGCGGTTGCTTGCCGTTGTGCTGCGGCGCTTTGTTATCGTGGCCGTGGTTACTCTGCTGAGCAGACGCTTTTTCCGGCGGCGGCGGGTTATCTGCAGCAAAAGCGAACGATGACAGCCCAAGCGACATCACAGCAGAAAGCAAAAGAACCTTTTTCATAACAACATCCTTTATTTTTATATGCTCAAATATTTCAACAGAGAAAAGTGAAGACAAAATGGAGATGCCGTGTATCAGATTATTCTCTCCGCTCGGCTAAACTTTCAGTCCGGCGGCCGTCATCAGTAGTCTGAACCCCATGCTCACCGCCGCCAGCGCCAGCACGCTGCCTCCCCACAGGGCGACCATCCATAACGTCCGTTTAAGCCATAATCGTTGCATCAATGATACCCCTCACCATGTTGAACTTTGCCGCGAAAAACGTAGTAACTCCAGAAGGTATAGCCGAGGATCACGGGGAGTATCAGCAGTGCCCCGACCAGCATAAAGCCCTGGCTTTGTGGCGGAGCGGCGGCCTGCCAAAGGGTGATACCCGGTGGAATAATATGCGGCCAGATACTGATCCCCAGACCGCTAAAGCCAAGGAATATCAGCCCCAGTGTCAGGACAAAAGGCAGCAGGTGACTCGTACTGTTGCCCAGTGATCGCCACAGCCAGCTGCTTATCGCCGCGACCAGCAACGGCACCGGCAGCAAGAAGAAAAGGTTGGGCAAGCTAAACCAACGTTCGGCAATAGCTGACTTTGCCAGCGGGGTCCAGATGCTGATGGCGACAATCACTATCAGTAGCGCCAGTAGCAATCCGCGCGCGGTTACGCGCATATTTCTGTGCAGCGCATTATCGCTTTTCATCACCAGCCAACTGGCACCCAGCAGCGCATAGGCAATACACAGACCCAGGCCACAAAACAGGGTAAACGGCGTGAGCCAGTCAAACATTCCGCCACTGAAGCTGCGGCCGCTGACGGCGAAGCCGTTGATCACCGCGCCAACCACCATGCCCTGCGTGAAGGTTGCCAGAATTGAACCCCCCATAAAGGCTCTGTCCCAGAACGGACGGTGTGATGGCGTAGCGTTAAAACGGAATTCAAAGGCGACGCCGCGAAAAATAAGGCCGATCAGCATCAGGGTGAGCGGGATCGCCAGCGCGTCAATAATTACCGCGTAGGCCAGCGGGAAAGCGCCAAACAGGCCCGCGCCGCCGAGCACCAGCCAGGTTTCATTGCCATCCCATACCGGCGCGACGCTATTTACCATCACGTCGCGGTCCGCAGCATCCCGTGTGGTGCTGAATAAAATGCCAATGCCCAGGTCGAAGCCGTCCATCACGATATACATCAGGGTGGCGAAGACGATAATGACAAACCAGATAACCGATAAATCGATACCCATTAGTGGGACTCCTTCTGCTGAAAACCTTCTGCCGCGGCGGAAAGCGGTCGCGCTGGCGTACCTGATGTGGGCGGCTGCGCTTCCTGGGGCCCTTTACGAATCAGGCGCAGCATATAGCTATAGCCGACGCCAAATACCGAGCTGTAAACCACAATAAAGGTCAGCAGGCTGATGGACATATGCAGGTCGCCGTGAGCGGAAACGGCATAGGCGGTGCGCTGTACGCCGTAAACTACCCACGGCTGGCGGCCCACCTCGGTGGTGACCCAGCCTGCGAGAATGGCGATAAGCCCGGACGGCCCCATCCACAGCGCAAAGCGCAGAAACGGCCTGGAGTGATACAGGCGACCGCGATAGCGCAGCCACAGTGCCAGCGCGCCGAGCAGGATCATCAGCATGCCTAGCCCGGCCATCAGGCGGAATGACCAGAAGACGATGGTGGAGTTAGGCCGGTCTTCCGGGGCGAACTCTTTGAGCGCGGGCACCTGTTTGTCCAGACTGTGAGTGAGGATCAGGCTGCCGAGAGCCGGAATTTCCAGACCGTAGCGAGTGCGTTCCTGCTGCATATCCGGCCAGCCGAAGAGCAATAGCGGGGTCGGCTCTCCAGGAATGTTCTCCCAGTGTCCCTCAATAGCGGCAATTTTTGCGGGCTGGTGCTTGAGCGTATTCAGTCCGTGCATATCACCAATCATTGCCTGAATGGGGGCGACGATTAGCGTCATCCACAGCGCCATAGAGAACATCGCGCGAATGGCGGGGGTATTGTTGCCGCGCAGCAGGTGCCATGCCGCCGATGCGCCGACAAACAGCGCGCTGCTGAGAAAGGCCGCTACCGACATATGCAGCAGGCGGTAAGGGAACGACGGATTAAAAATCACCGCGAACCAGTCCACCGGCACCACCTGCCCATTGACGATTTCAAACCCCTGCGGCGTTTGCATCCAGCTATTGGAGGCGAGGATCCAGAAGGTGGAGATAATCGTCCCCAGCGCCACCATGCAGGTGGCGAAGAAGTGCAGGCCGGGCCCGACGCGGTTCCAGCCGAACAGCATCACGCCGAGGAATCCGGCCTCAAGGAAGAAGGCGGTCAGCACTTCATAGGTCAGCAGCGGGCCGGTTATGCTCCCGGCGAACTCGGAGAACCCGCTCCAGTTGGTGCCGAACTGGTAGGCCATCACCAGGCCGGAGACCACGCCCATCCCGAAGTTAACGGCGAAGATTTTCGACCAGAAGTGGTAAAGCGAGCGCCAGGTTGGATTCCTGGTTTTTAACCATAACCCCTCCAGCACCGCCAGGTAGCTGGCTAATCCAATGGTGATGGCGGGGAAGATAATATGAAATGACACGGTGAAGGCGAACTGGATCCGCGCCAGGTGGAATGCATCAAGACCGAACATGCAGAACTCCGCAACAAAATTGATTCAGCGCAATTCTAGGCCTCGTTCTGAACTGGTTGCAGGAACAGAAACGCTGTTTTTCCCTATAACAGTTAGGTTCTGTTATGAAATTTTGGCAAAACGCAGGATGGATATTTCCCGGATCGCCGGGCTACGGATCTACCTCCATCTGCGGGCTACGGATTTACAGCCGCCTCCGGGGAATGTGTTGTTTCACTACACACCATAACAGTTTTTATAAACTGCCATTATTTTTCATCTGATATATCATTGGTTACAAGAATGATAAACCGGACCCGACGATGAAAAAGTACCAGCAGCTGGCGCAGCAGCTTACCGAACAGATTGCGCTTGGCGTATGGCTACCTGGCGACAGGCTGCCGTCGCTGCGCGAACAGGTGGTGAGCAGCGGGATGAGCTTTATGACCGTCAGCCACGCCTATCAACTGCTGGAAAGCCAGGGACGGATTATCGCTCGTCCACAGTCCGGCTATTATGTTGCGCCGCAGCCGATCAAACAACGTCAGCCGGAGCCGCCCGCACAGGTAACGCGCGATGAAGCGGTGGATATCAACACCTATATTTTTGATGTGCTACAGGCCAGCAGACGAGCATCGATGCTGCCTTTTGCCTCGGCCTTTCCCGACCCGCGGCTGTTCCCCTTGCCGCAGCTTAACCGCTCGTTGGCGCAGGTGAGCAAAACCGCCACTGCCATGAGCGTGATTGAAAACCTGCCGCCGGGTAACGATGAACTGCGTCACGCCATTGCTCGCCGCTATGCGCTGCAGGGAATGAATATCTCTCCGGACGAAATCGTGATTACCGCCGGGGCGCTGGAGGCGTTGAATCTCAGCCTGCAGGCGGTGACGGAACCGGGTGATTGGGTGGTGGTGGAAAACCCCTGTTTCTACGGCGCGCTTCAGGCACTGGAGCGGCTGCGCCTGAAGGCACTGTCGGTGGCGACCGATGTGAAAGAGGGGATTGATCTTGCCGCGCTGGAGCAGGCGTTGCAGAACTATCCGGTCAAGGCCTGCTGGCTGATGACCAACGGTCAGAACCCGCTTGGCTTCACGCTCAGCGCGGAGAAAAAAGCGCAGTTGGTCGCTTTGTTGGCGCGCTATAACGTGGTACTGATTGAAGATGATGTTTACAGTGAACTCTATTTTGGCCGCGAGAAGCCGCTGCCGGCGAAGTACTGGGATCGTGATGACATGACGCTGCATTGCAGCTCATTTTCTAAGTGTCTGGTACCCGGGTTTCGCATCGGCTGGGTGGCTGCGGGCAAACACGCCCGGCGTATTCAGCAATTGCAGCTAATGAGCACACTCTCCACCAGTTCGCCGATGCAGCTGGCACTGGTGGATTATCTCTCGACCAAACGCTACGACGCGCATCTGCGGCGTTTACGCCGCCAGCTTGCCGAGCGCAAACAGCTGGCCTGGCAGGCGCTGCTTCGCCATCTTCCCGCCGAGGTCAAAATCCACCACAGCGATAGCGGCTATTTTCTCTGGCTTGAGCTGCCCGCCGGGGCCGACGCGGGTGAACTCAGCGCGCGTGCGCTGGCGTATAACATCAGCATCGCCCCGGGAAAAATGTTTTCCACCACCGCCAGCTGGACCTCATTTTTCCGCTTTAATACCGCATGGGGCTGGGGCGAAAAAGAGGAGCAGGGGGTGAAACGGCTGGGGGAGCTGATCCGCGAGATGTTGAAGTAGCTTGAGGCGGATAACAAACCTGTTTTAGCCATGGTTCTCGTATTTCTGCCGAGTGGCGGCTAGCGCCTTACACGGCCTACAAAACCTCTATATTTCGGTAGGCCCGTGCAAGCGAAGCGCCGCCGGGCAATTCCAGAGGTTCGCACTTGGTTAGTTGTCTGGAGTAACTGAAGTCACTTTTGTTTATTTCCAGTCGACTATCCCGGCCCGTTAAATAAACCGGGCATTATGCTGGTTATTATTTTACCGCGACTAACCATAGGAAATTCGCATAGTCGTATTACCCCGCTAACTCCTTGTCTATAATCCACAAAGTTATCTCATGTTAATTAATTGTTGCGTAATGCGCCCTTTGTCACAACCTGAATAAATTTCCCCGGGGGCTCTAAGCGCGCCGTCTACTGTTATTAAGGGAGATATTTTTACGGCACGGCTGCCGCTAATTTTCTTGTGACAGGAGTAAGACC
>NZ_JAPUEW010000044.1:0-13715 GCF_027492335.1 Klebsiella sp.
TTTGTGTGAAGTGATTCACATCTGCCGTGTCAGTGGGAGCGCATTATAGGGAGTTCTTCGGCGGTGACAAGCGGAAAAATACAATTTTATTTCAACCGCTCATCTTTTATACGTAACGTTTATTTTTGCTGCTTTTTGATGGCATCAGGCAGGTCCGCCAGGCTATTAAGCACCCAATCCGCAACATTTTCCGCTTCCGAAGTGACTGGCTTGCCAGTACGAACTAATACTTTTGTCCCAATATCTGCAGCCAAAGCCGCCTGCATATCTTCTACTTTATCGCCAACCATATATGAAGCAGCCATATCTATATGCAGATAGTCGCGCGCCGAGATAAGCATTCCAGGATGCGGCTTGCGGCAGTCACAGGTCTGACGAAATTCTTCTACCGTACCCTGCGGGTGATGCGGACAATAATAGATACCATCCAGATCAACGCCACGGTCAGCCAACGACCAGTCCATCCACTCAGTCAGCGTTTCAAACTGATCTTCAGTAAATTTACCGCGGGCAATGCCGGACTGATTGGTCACCACCACCAGCGCATAACCCATCTCCTTTAATTGACGCATTGCGTCAATGACGCCATCGATAAATTCAAAGTTGTCAATTTCGTGCACGTATCCGTGATCGACATTAATCGTGCCATCACGGTCAAGAAAAATTGCAGGTACTGACTTTGCCACCGGTTTGCTCCTGATAAAGGCTAGTATGCGTAGTATCGCATGTTTCCAGACGCAAGAAAGTGCTCAGTTATACAGAGTCAGATTGATTTAGACGTCTGGATGCCTTAACATCCATTTCATTGACAGGCATCGCCTGGACACGGCAGAAGAAAATGCCACGGCAAACGGCTAAACGATAATAAATAACTAATGATTAAACTTTCGAATATCACCAAAGTGTTCCAACAGGGGAACCGCAGCATACAGGCGCTGAACGATGTCAGCCTGCATGTACCTGCTGGTCAGATTTATGGCGTCATCGGCGCTTCTGGCGCGGGTAAAAGCACGCTTATTCGCTGCGTTAATCTGCTTGAGCGTCCTACGGAGGGCAGCGTGCAGGTTGGAGGCCAGGAGCTAACGGCACTTTCTGAAAAGGAATTGACTCGCGCTCGCCGCCAAATTGGCATGATCTTCCAGCACTTTAATCTGCTCGCCTCCCGTACCGTATTCGGTAATGTGTCGCTTCCTTTAGAACTGGATAACACGCCGCAGGCGGAAATTAAACGTCGAGTGACTGAGTTGTTAGACCTTGTTGGGCTCGCGGATAAGCATGACAGCTACCCGGCGAACCTCTCAGGTGGACAAAAGCAGCGCGTCGCCATTGCGCGCGCGCTGGCCAGTAATCCAAAAGTTCTGCTCTGCGATGAAGCCACCAGCGCCCTGGATCCAGCGACCACTCGTTCGATTCTGGAGTTGCTGAAAGATATCAATCGTCGACTGGGCCTGACGATTCTGCTGATCACTCACGAGATGGATGTTGTCAAACGCATCTGTGACTGCGTTGCTGTTATCAGCAACGGTCAGCTGATTGAACAGGATACGGTGAGCGAAGTCTTCTCTCATCCCAAAACTCCGCTGGCACAGCAGTTTATTCAGTCAACGCTGCATCTGGATATCCCGGATGATTATCAGGCTCGCCTCAAACCTGAGGCTCTTCCTGATAGCGTACCGATGCTGCGCATGGAGTTCACTGGTCATTCCGTTGATGCCCCGCTTCTCTCTGAAACCGCTCGTCGCTTTAATGTGAACAACAACATTATTAGCGCGCAGATGGATTACGCTGGCGGTGTGAAGTTCGGCATTATGCTGACCGAAATGCACGGTACGCAGGAAGATACCCAGGCCGCAATCGCCTGGCTGCAGGAACATCATGTAAAAGTAGAGGTACTGGGATATGTCTGAACCAATGATCTGGCTGCTGGTTCGCGGCGTATGGGAAACGCTGGCCATGACGTTTGTCTCCGGCTTCTTCGGTTTTGTTCTCGGCCTACCGGTCGGCGTACTGCTGTATGTCACCCGTCCAGGGCAAATTGCGGCTAACGCGAAGCTGTACCGTACGCTGTCTGCGGTGGTTAACATCTTCCGCTCAATTCCTTTTATCATCTTGCTGGTATGGATGATCCCATTCACTCGTATTATTGTCGGGACGTCGATAGGTCTGCAGGCAGCAATCGTCCCGTTGACAGTCGGTGCCGCACCCTTTATCGCTCGTATGGTGGAAAACGCCCTATTGGAGATTCCGACCGGTCTCATCGAAGCATCACGTGCTATGGGTGCAACGCCAATGCAGATCGTGCGTAAAGTCCTGCTGCCAGAAGCGCTGCCGGGTCTGGTGAATGCGGCAACTATCACGCTAATTACCCTGGTCGGCTATTCCGCGATGGGCGGTGCTGTGGGTGCCGGTGGTCTGGGGCAGATTGGCTACCAGTATGGCTATATCGGCTACAATGCAACGGTGATGAATACCGTACTGGTATTACTGGTTATTCTGGTTTATTTAATTCAATTCTCTGGCGATCGTATCGTCCGGGCTGTGACTCACAAATAACATTACACACAATACAGAATCTTACAGGAAGGAAATAACATGGCCTTTAATTTCAAAACCTTTGCGGCTGTCGGTGCGTTAATCGGTTCTCTGGCTCTGGTGGGTTGCGGTCAGGATGAAAAAGATCCAAATCATATTAAAGTCGGCGTTATCGTCGGTGCGGAACAGCAGGTTGCTGAAGTCGCGCAGAAAGTGGCAAAAGAAAAATACGGCCTTGATGTTGAGCTGGTGACCTTCAACGACTACGTTCTGCCGAACGAAGCGCTGAGCAAAGGCGATATCGATGTTAACGCCTTCCAGCATAAACCGTATCTTGACCAGCAGATTAAAGACCGCGGATACAAACTGGTTTCCGTGGGTAACTCTTTCGTTTATCCGATTGCTGGTTATTCGAAAAAAATCAAATCGCTGGACGAACTGCAGCCGGGTTCTCAGGTCGCTATTCCTAACGACCCAACCAACCTGGGTCGTTCCCTGCTGCTGCTGCAGCAAGTTGGCCTCATCAAACTGAAAGAAGGCGTTGGTCTGCTGCCAACCTCTCTGGATATTATTGAAAACCCGAAAAACCTGAAAATTGTTGAGTTGGAAGCACCACAGCTTCCACGTTCTCTGGATGATGCACAGATCGCCCTGGCGGTTATCAATACCACCTACGCCAGCCAGATTGGCCTGACGCCAGCGAAAGACGGTATTTTCGTGGAAGGTAAAGATTCTCCATACGTGAATCTGATTGTTGCTCGTGAAGACAACAAAGATGCGGAAAATGTTAAGAAATTTGTTCAAGCCTACCAAAGTGACGAAGTTTACGAAGCGGCTAACAAAATCTTTAACGGCGGCGCAGTGAAAGGCTGGTAATCTTTTTTCAGCGTAATATCATGCAGGGCGGGCTTTATGCCCGCCTTGTCATTTATGCAAGCACCTGATTCAATAGCGCCCTGTTTTATTATTTACTGAGGAAATACTATGCGTGCTTTACCGGTCTGTTTGTTAGCACTCATGTTAAGCGGCTGTTCAATGTTAAGCAGATCTCCTGTTGGCCCTGCGCAAAGTATGGTAAGTCCGCCAGCCAAATCAGAACCGACAAAGCCGAAAGCGACGCGTCCGGCTCCGGTAAGAATCTATACTGATGCCGCAGAATTGGTGGGTAAACCTTTCCGCGAACTGGACGAAGTTACCGGTGAATCATGTCAGGCATCGAATCAAGACTCTCCGCCAAATATCCCGACAGCCCGTAAACGTATGCAGGTTAACGCTGCAAAAATGCAAGCGAATGCCGTTTTGCTGCATCGTTGTGAAGTCACCAGTGGTACGCCAGGCTGCTACCGTCAGGCTGTTTGCTTTGGCTCGGCTCTTAACGTTTCGGCGCAATGAGTGCCTTTCAGTTTGCACAGATAGGCGTGATTCGCTCGCCATATAAAGAAAAGTTTGCCGTCCCTCGCCAGCCTGGGTTGGTCAAAAATGGTGGCGGCGAATTACACCTCTTGCCTCCTTACAACCAGGCCGATGCCGTACGCGGCCTGGAGGATTTCAGTCATCTCTGGGTGCTGTTTGTTTTTCATCAGACGATGGAAGGCGGTTGGCGCCCAACCGTCCGTCCGCCTCGCCTCGGAGGAAATGCGCGGATGGGCGTATTCGCCACCCGTTCAACCTTTCGCCCTAACCCAATAGGCATGTCGTTGGTTGAGCTAAAAGGTATTCGCTGTCAGAAAGAGCAGGTTATTCTTGAGCTAGGGAGCCTGGATCTGGTAGATGGAACCCCAGTGGTCGACATCAAACCTTACCTGCCGTTTGCAGAGGCATTGCCAGACGCCAGCGCCAGCTATGCTCAGCAGGCTCCGCTGGCGGAAATGGCGGTCTGCTTCACGCCAGAAACAGAAGCTCAGCTTTTGACGCTGGAAAAACGCTACCCACGGCTGAAGATGTTTATCACCGAAGTCCTGGCGCAAGATCCGCGACCGGCTTATCGCAAGGAAGAAGAAGCAGGAAAAACATATGCCGTCTGGCTGCTTGATTTTAACGTGCGCTGGCGAGTGATTTCGTCCGGTTTTGAAGTCTTTTCTCTCGAACCACGCTAATTTTATTTTCCTCTCTTTTGGCATCTTTGCCACACTGGTAAACTAAATCACTTTTTTTGTGTCAGGCTGGCTTTCGGCCTGTACCGATCGCCCAAATGGAACCGTAACAACATGCGTACTAGCCAATATCTGCTCTCCACTCTGAAGGAGACACCTGCCGACGCCGAAGTCATCAGCCATCAGCTGATGCTGCGCGCCGGGATGATCCGCAAGCTGGCCTCCGGGTTGTATACCTGGTTACCGACCGGCGTGCGCGTCCTGAAAAAAGTCGAAAACATCGTTCGTGAAGAGATGAACAACGCCGGTGCGATCGAGGTGTTAATGCCAGTCGTTCAGCCATCTGAACTGTGGCAAGAGAGCGGACGTTGGGAGCAGTACGGTCCGGAACTACTGCGCATTGCTGACCGAGGCGATCGTCCTTTCGTACTCGGTCCGACTCATGAAGAAGTCATCACCGATCTGATTCGCAACGAGCTGAACTCCTATAAACAGTTGCCGCTGAATTTCTTCCAGATTCAAACAAAGTTCCGTGATGAAGTCCGTCCTCGCTTTGGCGTCATGCGCTCACGCGAATTCCTGATGAAAGATGCCTACTCTTTCCATACTTCTCAGGAATCTCTGCAAGAGACCTATGACAAGATGTACGAGGCCTACAGCAAAATCTTCACCCGTATGGATCTGGATTTCCGTGCGGTGCAGGCTGATACAGGCTCTATCGGCGGCAGCGCTTCCCATGAATTCCAGGTACTGGCGCTGAGCGGCGAAGATGATGTTATCTTCTCTGATTCTTCCGATTACGCGGCCAACATTGAGTTCGCCGAAGCTGTTGCGCCGAAAGAACCACGCGCTGATGCAACCCAAGAAATGACGCTGGTCGATACGCCGAATGCGAAAACCATCGCCGAACTGGTTGAGCAGTTTAATCTGCCAATCGAGAAAACCGTGAAAACCCTGCTGGTGAAAGCGGTAGAAGACAGCGCATATCCTCTGGTTGCCCTGCTGGTTCGCGGCGACCACGAGCTGAACGAAGTCAAAGCCGAGAAGCTGCCGCAGGTTGCCAGCCCGTTAACCTTCGCCACCGAAGAAGAAATCCGCGCCGTTGTGAAAGCAGGTCCGGGTTCTCTTGGGCCAGTCAACATGCCGATTCCCGTGGTTATTGACCGCACCGTTGCGGCAATGAGCGATTTTGCCGCTGGCGCGAACGTGGATGGTAAGCACTACTTCGGTATTAACTGGGATCGCGACGTAGCGACTCCAGAAGTAGCTGACATTCGTAACGTCGTTGCCGGTGACCCTAGCCCAGACGGTCAGGGGACACTGTTGATTAAACGCGGTATCGAAGTGGGTCATATCTTCCAGTTAGGCACCAAGTACTCAGAAGCGATGAAAGCCTCCGTACAGGGTGAAGATGGTCGCAACCAGATTCTGACCATGGGTTGCTACGGTATCGGGGTGACTCGTGTGGTGGCTGCTGCCATTGAGCAGAACTTTGACGATCGCGGGATTTTGTGGCCGGAAGCTATCGCACCGTTCCAGGTTGCGATTCTGCCGATGAATATGCACAAATCCTATCGTGTGCAGGAGCTGGCCGAGAAGCTGTACGCTGAGCTGACCGCTCAAGGTATCGAAGTACTGATGGACGACCGCAAAGAGCGTCCGGGCGTGATGTTTGCCGATATGGAGCTGATTGGTATTCCACACACTATTGTGCTGGGCGATCGCAACCTCGACAACGACGATATTGAGTATAAACACCGTCGTCACGGAGAAAAACAGTTGATCAAGACCGGCGATATCGTAGATTACCTGGTCGCACAAATTAAAGGTTAATACCAAAAAGGGGCTCTGATTTTTCAGCGCCCCTTTTTTACAAGGATTGTAATCATGGCTAACCGAGCTGCAAGTTACGGCTTACTTTTTCTCATATCTGTATTGCTTTGCTCCTGTACGATGGACCTCAGCCAGCCTGATCCTTCAGAATCGACTATTAACAAGCAATCAAAACAATGGGCAATCAAACTTCAACGTCAGGGCTCAATTACAGATAAAGCACTGCTTGAGATTAGCGAAAAAGACCTGCGTCCCGGGGACTTGCTTTTCTCTTCCAGTATTGGCGTAACATCGCTGGGGATCCGCGCTTTCAGCACATCTTCTGTTAGCCACGTCGCCATCTACCTCGGGGATAGCCAGGTTGCAGAAGCCACAGGCGCTGGAGTACAGATTGTATCCCTTAAGCAAGCAATGCAGCACAGCGATAAACTATTTGCCCTAAGGGCGCCAGACCTCACACCTCAGCAGGCCGCAGAAATTAAAAACTTCGCTTATAAAAATAAAGACAGCGGCTATAACTATCGCGGCATTATTGAATTCATCCCTTTTATGATGACAAAGCAGATGTGTTCTTTGAATCCTTTCTCCAGAGATTTTCGCCAGCAGTGCGTTAACGGTCTGGCCAAAGCTCAGCTAAGCGACATTGCTCCCGAAGATAAGAAAACCTGGTTTTGTTCTGAGTTTGTCAGCGATGCCTTCGCTAAAGCCGGGCATCCGCTGACAATGGCGCAGCCGGGCTGGATTAGCCCCTCAGACCTGCTGCATATGCGCGAAGGCGACGTTTCCACCTTTAAGCCCGAAACACAATTGCTGTACGCCGGGCATCTAAAGCTGGGGGTCTATATTAAAACAAGCCGCCTCGTAGGGCTGAATTAATCAACGAGTATTGCAATCTTTGTTTTGATAAAACGACCCTGAGGAATCCGTCGCCAGAACTTTAACCGGCTCTCCCGTATCAGGGTTAGCTTCGAGGGTAAAATGCCCTTCTACCACCAGCAGTACTGGACGTGTATCTGTACCACGCGCAGCAGCATAGCCACGCTCGAGCTGAGCGTTGTTGGCCACAGCCACTCGCTTACCGGTCGCACAATCAGTAAAGGTCGCCGCATCCGCCATATAGAAGTACATTCCACGCATCGCCATCGGCGTTATCGGCAAGCTGGCTTTGACCGACTCAAGCGTATAATTCAGCGTCGACTCAATGGGATTACCGTCACGATCGAGCATTTCTAGCTTGTCGCCTTTTGCACGATAATAAGACTTCTCGCCCTTACTATCAGTCAGCACCAGTTTATCGGCAGTGCGCGCCCAGATACCGTAGGAAGCAAAAGAGGAAGGCTCGCGGCTAACCCCCTGATAGCGCTCATTCATGACCCAGGTACCATCTTTCTCCAGAAAGAGCGTGGTTTCGATACCTTCACAATCGGCACAAGGCAATACGCCACGCCAGCTCTGCTGCATCGGTTTGAGCTCTTCCATCGGTGTAGGTTGTAACGTTTCAACTTCTGAACGATGATTACAGCCAAACAGCGCAAAAAGCGAACAGGCCGCCACGACTGAAAATACGATTTTCTTCACTGTAAATTCCTTATAATCCATTCCACCCGTTCGTCACGCCTTAAGGACGAACTTTCCCACGCAGCGCTTTGACTGAGGATTTTTGCGCCTTAGAGGCAAGTCGACGCTCTTTGGATGCCCGAGTCGGTCGCGTCTCCCGGCGACTTTTTTGCACTGCGGTTAATTCTTGTATTAGGGCAACCAGGCGAGCAATCGCCGCTTCGCGATTCATTTCCTGGCTGCGATATTCCTGAGCCTTAATGATAACCACACCGTCAGCAGAAATTAAGTGGTGGCTGGCAGCAAGCAGACGTTCCTTATAATACTCAGGCAGGCTTGATGCCTTAATATCAAAGCGCAAATGAATAGCCGTTGATGCCTTATTCACGTGCTGACCGCCCGCGCCCTGCGCACGTATACCGGAAAGAGAGATCTCTTCATCCGCAATCGCCACGCTGCGGCTAATGGTAATCATGCGGGTGTTTGCCAGGCCGTTAAGTTAATTTCCAGATTATTCTTAGCGTCGGATAACCAGATACTGCCATCCTGGATGGTCGCCTGCAGTATCATCGTGCGATCGGCAAATGCACTGAGCTGCGCCAGCTGAGTATCATCCAAATACCACACCGTCAGCTTCGAAAACTGTGCCAGTTTACTCTTATTCTGCTGCCACCAAATTTCAGCCGCCCGACTATTATAGGCAAACAGCGCAACCTCTTGTGCTCGTGAGCAGGCTTTTTTAATCCGCCGATCGTCAGGCAGCCCTAGTTCAATCCATAAATCAACGCCCAGATGATCGTTAAGCAGCCAGAGCTCCGCTTCATCATCGGAAGACAAACCGCGGGTAAACTGCAGACGCTCGTTGGCATATTTGATCCACGCCAACAGTCGCAGCATCATGCGCTCCTGGGTTTCAGACGGATGCTGAGCTAACGTCAGACTGGCATCCAGAAACTGGTTACGGTCCAGGTCAGCCACGTTCACCGTCGCTTTATAAATCGTCGCTTTCAGCGCCATGAATAAACTCCTGATAAAAATGGCGTACATTGTAGCTAAACTCACGACAAAAGGCTGTCAGCAATCAAAGGATCCCGTTTCATCCTGCTGATATTGCTTAAATGACTATGGTATAGTCACCTTGCTAAACAGAGTTTATCTTCGTAGGCTTAAACTTACATCCCACGGTTAAGTCAGGATGCTGACAGGAGGGCATGTGGACAAATATTGTGAGTTAATACGCAAGCGGTATGCGGAAATAGCCAGCGGGGATCTGGGGTATATTTCGGACGCGCTCGGTTGCGTGTTGAAAACATTGAATGAGATTGCGGCGGATCAGGCCCTTTCTGAGTCAGTCAGGGAAAAGGCCGCTTATGCGGCAGCAAACTTACTGGTGAGCGATTATGTCAATGAATGATACTTATCAACCCATCAATTGCGATGATTATGACAACCTCGAACTTGCCTGTCAGCACCATTTAGTTCTGGCGCTGGCGCTCAAAGATGGCGAACAGCTGCAAGGGAAGGCCAACGATCTGATCTCGCGCAAAAACATCGAGTATCTGGTAGTGGAACTCGCCGGCGACGTCCGCGAGCTACGCCTGGATAAAATCGCCAGTTTCAGCCACCCGGAAATCGGTACCGTCGTGGTCAGTGAGTCCTGAATCAAAACGGGTGGCCCTGGTCACCCGTTTTCCTCCACACCATCTGTACGCCTTTACCTTCCTCTACTCGCCCCTCTTGCGTGACAAACAGGCCATCGGCGGCAGCAATCAGCGTTTCGCCATAAAACAGTAACGGCGTAGTATCACGACGCCAGGGGGCTACGCCCAGTTCCTGCCAGATCTTCTTCAGCTTGCGGCCACCGTGGCGGCCCACGATATGTAAATTACCGCTGGCGCGAAAGCGTATTGTCACCGTATCTCCCTGATTCGGCTCACGTAACGCCCCACCAGGTTCTAACGCCAGCTCACCAAGATCAGCGGGTAACAACAGCGGTTCTGAAATATCGGGCCAGCTCAGCACGGCTTCTGTCTGACCCGGAATATACTTAACCCAATGCAGCCGCTGCTGATAACGACGAACGGTAAAATCGCCAAGACGTAGGCAAGGAAATGCATCTTCTCGCGCCTGTGCGACTTCACGCCAGATGCGCTCCGGTACATCGCGAGAAGGCATCAGCGCATTGTGCGCACCGAGCCAACGCCGCAGTAGCGCAGCCCGACGTGGCGCGCTCAGCGTAGTTAACGGCTCGACAGCCAGTGAACCGTCCTCCGCCATCAGCGTGACGAGCTCCGCTGCCAGCATTTCATCAAGCAGTTGTTCCTGCTCGCCGCAAAGGCTCGCACTGCGGGCTACGGCCTCAGCAAAGTGCGGCCAGCGTGCGCTGAGTAACGGAACGATACGTAGGCGGAGAAAATTACGGTCGTAAGCATCATCCTGGTTACTTTCATCTTCAATCCAGGCGAGCTGATGAGTCATTGCCCACTGATATAGCGACTCGCGACGTTCATTGAGCAGCGGGCGCAACAGTTTCGTTCCGGCAAAGTTAGATTCACCCGACATCGCCGATAATCCGGTCGGTCCACTCCCCCGCTTAAGCGCCAGCAGGAAGGTTTCACACTGATCATCAAGATGTTGTGCGGTGACGAGTGCTTCTCCAGGCAAAAGCGCCATACGGAATGCCTGATAACGAGCTTGTCGCGCGTGGGCCTCAATCCCCAGCCCCTCATCACCGAGCACCACTCGTTCGACCAAAAGCGGCACCTGCCACTGCTGACAAACTTGCTGGCAGTGTGCCACCCAGCCATCGGCATTGGCGCTTAGCCCGTGGTGAATATGAATCGCCCGCAGTTGAATGGTTGGATCCTGTTCACGCCAACGGACCAGGCGGTGTAAAAGAACGGTCGAATCCAGCCCGCCGCTGAAGGCCAGCAAAAACTGGCGGTGCGGTTGGAGCGTTTGCGTAAGATCTGAGATCATCATCATATGAGTACTGACTGAGGAAAGCGTGTCCGGCACGTTATCCGGCAGGACACTTTCTGATAAGAATTACTGTTGATAGATTTCCAGCGGCAAGCCATCAGGATCATTGAAAAAGGTGAAGCGCTTATCGGTGAACGGATCGATACGTACGCCTTCACAAGCGACACCGTGCGCCTCAAGATGGGCAACGGCGGCATCAATATCATCAACGCTAAACGCCAGATGACGTAATCCGCAGGCTTCAGGACGGCTTGGGCGCGAAGGAGGAAACGGGAAAGAAAACAGTTCAATGACATATTCGCCATTTAACGCCAGATCACCCTTCCACGAATCGCGCTCTTCACGATAAAACTCCCCCTGGAGAGTAAATCCCAAAATGTCGCAGTAGAAAGCTTTACTCTTCGCATAATCCGTCGCAATGATGGCGATATGGTGAACCCGTTTTAAACCCAGCATCGTAAAACTCCTCCTGTTTAAGCCAGCAAAGTTACTCGCGCCACCCGTTATCGCGCAAGCACTTAGTCATTTTTTAAGACTCGAACCCAATACACACCGTCTTCATCACGTTTCGCCCCGTGGATGTCGGTTTCAAAACCCGGGTAATGGCGCCCAATCGAACACAGCATTAACAGGAAATCGAGTACCGCCCGGCTCTCTTCGGTAATCATTTCCCCAGGCATCAGCAGCGGTACCCCCGGTGGATACGGCAGGATCATATTGGCTGAAATGCGCCCGATCAGATTCTCCAGCTCAATGGTCTCCACTTCACCTTTGATTTGCCGCTGCCAGGCTCGGTAAGGTGTCATTTTCATCTCGGGCAGAACATCAAAGGCACGCAGCATCAGTTGAGAAAGCTGATGCTGGCGAATCAAGCGATGAATGCCCTGAGCTAGTTCCTGAATGCGCATGTTGCGATAAAAATCCGGATCTTCCGCATAGAGATCCGGCAACATATTTTTCACTCGCAGATTCAGATCGTAAGAGCGCTTAAATTCCGTCAGCCCACGCAGCAGTCCCATTGCGCGGGTTTTATCAATGCCGATACTGAAAAGAAACAACAGGTTATACGGTCCAGTTTTTTCAACCACCACACCGCGTTCATCAAGGAACTTCGCCACCAGCGAGGCTGGGATACCCTCATTATCCATGTTACCTTGCTCATCCATTCCGGGTGTCAGAATGGTCACTTTCACCGGGTCGAGGAACATATGGTCATCATCGGCATCATGAAAGCCGTGCCACTGTTCACCCGGTGCGACTGGCCAGCACTGTGCCTCACCCACCTCTTCCGGCTGCCAGATATCAAAGAACCAACCGTCAGACTCTTCACGTAGCCGCTGCACCTCTTTGCGAAAATCAAGCGCCCGTTCAATTGAACGCTGAATAAGGCGCTTGCCGGAATTACCACGAAGCATCGCCGCAGCCGTTTCGATGGAGGCGACAATCGGGTAGCTCGGCGAGGTCGAGGTATGCATCATAAAAGCTTCATTAAAGGTATCTTCGTCGTAGCTGCCTTTAATATGGATAAGCGAAGCCTGCGACAGCGCCGCCAGCATTTTATGCGTCGACTGCGTTTCAAAGATAACTTTCCCCGCAATACGATCGCCGCTCATGCCGCTTTTTCCCTGATAGATCGAGTGAAAATGGGTGTAGGGTACCCAGGCAGAGTCAAAATGGATCGACGGCACGTCGAGGGTTTCTTTAATCCAGGTGGTGTTGTACAACAGTCCGTCATAGGTGGAGTTGGTGATCACCGCATGTACAGGCCATCCAGCACCACCCGCAGCATTTACCTTTTGCTGTATCACATCGCGGGTAAACTCGCGCTTCGGAATACCGCCGAGGATCCCCAGCGCATTGCGTGTCGGTTTTAACCATAACGGCACAACGTCACTCATCATCAGTAAATGCGCCAGCGATTTATGGCAGTTGCGATCGATAAGAAGGGTACTTCCCGCCGGAGCGGAATACATGCCGACAATTTTGTTCGACGTTGAAGTCCCGTTGGTCACCATATAGCTTTGTTCCGCGCCGAAAGCACGCGCAATATACTCTTCAGCCTCCAGATGTGGGCCGCTATGGTCGAGCAGCGACCCCAACTCCGTCACCGAAATAGAAACATCGGCCTTTAAGGTATTACCGCCGAAGAAATCATAAAACAGGCAACCTACCGGGCTTTTTTGATAGGCAGAGCCGCCCATATGCCCAGGGGTGCAGAAGGTATATTTTCCCTCTTGCACATAGTTGAATAATGCTTTAGTAAACGGTGGCGTGATGTTGTCGAGGTATTCGCGAGTGTATTGGCCAATTCGGGTCGCGATCTCTTCCTCCAGCCCAAGCGCATATTCGAAAAACCACAACGTCATACGCAAATCCTGACCGCTGACATCCATCGTCGAATGCGCGTTGATAAAGGCGTATAGCGGCAGGTATTCATTCAGCTGGTTAATCTCGCTGCACAAATCAACGTTGTACTCATCCCAGTCAAAGATAACCCCACAGATCCGCGGATTATGTTCGATAAACTGCAACAGGTCGGCGCTGTTTTGCGGCCAGATGGTCTGGAAGCCTTGCCGTTGCAGGGCGGCTTCCAGTTCTTTGATCGGTTCGTCTTTGTGATAGACGCCATGGGGGCCCATGATGGCGATGATATTCACGCTTTCCTCCTGGAATTTACCTGAGGGAAGCATCATAACAATCACGCCAGTGCTTAGCACT
>NZ_JAPUEW010000045.1:0-13715 GCF_027492335.1 Klebsiella sp.
GGCTGTGAGTTTGTAGCCCGGTCAGCGCAGCGCCACCGGGATGAAGCCGCGCCGATGCCTCAGGTCCGACACATTTCCCGGAGGCGGCGCTTGACGCGCCTGTCCGGGCTACCGGCCCGCAAACGGCTGTGAACCCGTAGCCCGGATAAGGCGTTAGCCGCCATCCGGGGAATTTAGCCGGGTGTTTATTGCCAGTCGGCGAACTGCTTATCATCAAGATAAGCGTCAACCAACGTTTTCGCCAATGAATAAGAGCCAACCAGCGGATGCGCCATCAGCGCCCGGACCGCCAGCGATTTATCCCGCTGCAAAATGGCCGCCACCGCCAGCCGTTCATACTCTTTCACGCTGGCGATCATGTTTTTCTGCGCTGTTGGCACATGTTTCGGCGTCACCGGCTTCAGGCCGTCTTTGCTCAGATCGCAGCTGATCTCAATCACATCGTCCGCGCGCAGGAAATCCAGCGTACCGTTGTTGGGCATCGACACCACGATGCGCTTGGTGGTAGTGCTGTTGACGGCTTCCAGAATATCCAGCGCCACGCCCGCATAGCCGCCGGTATCCGGCTCTTCGATAAACTGTTTTAAGGTCAACGGTTCGCGGGTGTGGAATTTCTCCTGCTGCGACTCGTTCTGCATATAGCTATTTTCCCGGCGTAAATAGTGCTTCATCCAGATAGTAAACGCCGCTTCCGGGTTGGCTTTTACGTCAATGGTTCGCAGCTCTTCGCGCATATCGTGATTGATGCGGGCAATCTGCTCGCCACGAGTTTCCGGTGCGTTCTGAATCGCTTTTAACGCCACTTCGCGATAGTAGTAATAATAGAGATATTCATTAAGCAACTGCTTATCACACAGCTGGACCAGCTCCGGCGAAAAGTACTGCATCGCCGTTTTGCGGTATAAATCCGGGCTGGCGATCAGCCGCTCGGTGACATCTTCGCCGCGTACGGTGAAATGGGTAAACCAGGAGAAGTGGTTCAGCCCATAGCACTCGACGCCGAGGTCGTGTTCGTCGCAGCCGAGGATTTCCGGCAGCTCGCGAATAAGCTCCGACGGGGCGTCGCAGATACCGTACACCCGGCGCTTAAAGCCGGATTTGATAATCGCCTCGGTGACCAGCCCTGATGGGTTGGTGAAGTTAAACAGAATGGCGTCTTCGGCAGCGTGCTCTTCAATCAGGCGGCAGTAATTGAGAATCGCCGGAATAGAGCGCATCGCCATGGCGAACCCGCCTGCACCAGTGGTCTCCTGGCCGAGGGTGTTATTTTCCAGCGCGATCCGCTCGTCGCGGATCCGGCTCTCATCGCCGCCTACGCGCAGGGTGGTTATCACATAGTGGCTGTTTTTTAGCGCTGATACCGGGTCGCTGGTAATGCTAAAGTGAATATCCGGGCGAATGGCATTAAACACATAGCGGGCGATTTCGCCAAATACAGCCAGGTTATCGGCAGAGCTGTCGAGAAATACCACTTCCTTTAAACCAATGCGGTGCGCGTTATATGCCAGAGACTTTGCCAGGAATGCAGAGCGAACGCCGCCCCCGCCTAATACGGTTAATTTCATAAATAACTCCCAATTAATTTTCTGCTAGCCAGCTATCAACCCGGGAACGAACCTGTCCCACTTTGACGCCGTAAATAACCTGAACTTCATTACGATTTCGTACTACACCATTTGCGCCGGTGCTTTTTAATATGGCATCGTCAACCAGCTCCATATTATGAATCGCGACGCGCAGACGGGTGAAACAGTTGTCGACGGAAATAATGTTCTCTTTACCGCCTAAGCCATTGATAATTTCATTGGTTACCGACTGCGGTTCACCCATTTTTTTACGATAATCCGCCTTGCTATATAACTTCACATTTTCATCGTCTTCACGACCCGGTGTTTTGAGATTTAGCTTAACCACCAGAGTACGGAAGATAACGTAGTAGACCGCAAACTGACCGATACCGATAAGTACGTAGCCGGGCCAGCGCGTCAGGGATACCGGCAGCGGCAGGTTGTAAATCAGGAACTCAATCAGCCCGGATGCGCCCCAGGGACGAACGGTAAAAATATCGCAAATCGCCTGCGAGGCCGCGGTCAGGGTGGCGTGAATCACCCACAGCAGCGGTGAAACAAACAAGAAAGTAAACTCAATGGGCTCGGTGATACCGGTCAGCATCGAGGTAATAATGGCGGGCAGCAGGATTGCTTTGGCCATCATTTTTTTCTCCGGCTTTGCCGTGTGGTAGAACGCCAGCGACGCACCGGCGAGGCCGAAGATGGTGGTCATTCCCTGCTGCGAGAAGCGCAAAGCTTCGTTCATCACCGGAGTCAGATCCGGGTGACGCATATAGGCGAGGAAAATGGCCTGAGTACCGGAAACTACCTGCCCGTCGACGTTCAGCGTGCCGCCGATTTGCGTGAGCTGGAACGGCGACCAGACGAAGTGGTGCAGGCCGGTAGGAATAAGGAATTTTTCGAAGAAGCCGTAGACGAAGACCCCAGCCACGCCAGCGTTCTTCATAAATCCTGTCAGCGCCGCGATGCCGTGGGTCATGAACGGCCAGATCCAGGTAAAGGCGATAGCATAGAAGATGACGACCGGCGTCATCGCCACCAGCGTTAACTTCGCGCCACCGTACATAGAGAGCGCGCCGGGCAGCTCAATGGTCGACACTTTGTTATGCACCCAGGCAATGGTGCAGCCGAGAATAATCCCGAGAAAGACCCCCATATCGACCACAACAAAACCTAACAGCTGGGTTTGCCCGGTGCCGTAATATTCGCCGTTAATTTTTTCCGCGAGGCCGTTGGTGTGCTCCAGCCAGGAGTGGTTGGCGCCAAGGAACATGATAAAGCACATCACCGAAACCAGCGCGACTTCGGTTTTTTTATCTTTCGCCAGGCCATAACTGATGCCGACGCAAAATAGTAATCCAAGGTTGCCAAATAAGGGCCAGAAGGTGTCTCCGAGGAGCTGCCCGAGCTGGTGTAAAAAACTGGTTTCCGAAATTAATGTTGGGTTGGTTAAGACAGAGCTGAGTGCCAGAATTAAGCCGATGACCGGTAAGAACAATACAGCCCCGATCATTGCTCTGGAGAATTTTTGCATATTCTCCATAATACGTTGACGTATTACAGACATGGTTGTTCCTTTATTTTTGTAGGTTCAGGGACTTTAATTATTTTTTTAACTTCCAGTGTTTTTGTTATAGCAAGTCCATTATTTGAAAGGAACAGGTTGCGGAAAATAGGTACAAATAGCCGCTAAATGGCAACAGGTTTCATTGGAATATTACCTTCACCCATCCCTCTCCCTGGAAGGAAGAGGGGGGCGCTCGGTGTGGGCATAAAACAGGGGCTTAAAAAATAAAGAGTGCAGAGGGCGGTTCCCTCTCCCCGCCGGGGAGAGGGTGAGGGGAAACTAGGGGGTAGAAATTACCGGAGCAGAAGGAGCCTGGGTACTGGTGACTTCGCCGTTGCGCATCACCTGCGCAACCTGCTGCTTCTCCATATTAATTGCGCTGAGTTGACCGTTGACGGTCGGCTTCAGCGGCGCATCCGCGAGCACGCTGCCGGTTGCCGTCAGCTGGAGATTGCCGTCGCCGGAAACCGGCAGCGCAGGCCAGCCCCACGCCTGCAAAATATTCAGCGGCACGCCGCGACCGTTCAGGCTCAGATTGACCAGGCGCTGCGGAAGTTGCGATACCGCCGCTGTGGCTTGCAGGATCCCGTGCTCGGTAAAGGCGCTAAGCTCGTTAACGTTCACCGTTGAGGCGTTGGCGCTCAGCTTCAGCGATGGGCGGCGAACGTCAATGCGGTTAAAGGTGGCGGCAGCGGCGTTCAGCGTCGCGCTGCCGTTCCATATACCCCAACTGCGGTCCTTCACCAGCTGTAGCTCGCCGCCGTAGCCGTCGAGGGCGGTGATCTGCCATGGAAATTCAGGTTCAATATCAATGACCAAATTGCGGCTGGCGCTGAACTTCTTCAGGGTCAGGCTCTGTAACCATTCCGGCAGTTGTTCCATCCATAGTTGCTTCCAGTTAGCCGGCAACGTGTATTCCAGCCCGGCGAACGCGGCGTCATCCAGAACCAAAGCATGACCAGCACGCAGCCAGTTGCCGGAAGTGCGCACCATCCCGCCTTCCCAGCGAGAGGTGAACTGGCGCAGCGCGATACCCTGCGGTGAGAAACTGGCGTTGAGGATCGGGTCGAGGAAATGCAGTGAGCCATAAATAAACTCGTTGGCATTCATCGACAGCGTACCCTCCTGACTTTGCCAGTCGCCGTGGCTCAGGGTTAGATTGCGCAGATTAAGGTCGAGGCTAGCGACCGCCCAGTCAGGCCCCTGCAGGCTGGCGTCGGTCATATCAAGACGACCAATCTGTAGCGAAGGAAGGGTGGTCAGCGGTGCGAAAAAGTCGGCGAGCGATTTATCGCTTTGCAGGCGGATCTCGCTGAGGCGTAAATTATCGACCTGCCAGCCGCCGTCGGCGCTGCGTTTCGCCGTCCCGGTCATCGTGCCGCGGGCAACATCTGCACCGATGGTCGAGAGCGCCACTTCACCGTTATCGATACTCCCCTGGACCAGCACGTTGCTGGCTTCGATGCCGTTCAGCGTCATCGACCCCGCGCTCATCTGAATCTGCGTTTTCTTACCGAGGACGTTGCCCGCTTCCGGTGCCCACGGGCTGACGCCGCCGGTGACGCGCTGAGCGCTGAGATCCCAGTCGCTTTCCGGACTATTAAACGCCATGTTGCGCAACTTTAGGCGGTCGGCGGCGAAAGGTAAGGCTGCCGATGAAGGCGAGAAGTTCAGGGTGCCATCGCTGAGGACAATCTCGTCGGCATGCAGTGGGTCGCTAAACTGGCGGCTGCTAAAGCCGATATCCACTGTTTTAGCCACCAGCGTCGCCGGTTTGCCGTCACGACCAAGGGTGACGTTTTGCAGTTGCAGGTGCATTGGCGAGGAGAAATTGTGGTCCATTTTGTTGAAAGAGACCTTCCAGCCGGTACCGTCGCTTAGCCAGGCGCTGGCCTGGCGCGCGCCCCATTGGGTTTGCAGCAGGAAATAAGCCGCAATGATCACCACCAGCAGAGCAATCAGCAGCCAGAGAATCAGCTTTCCGAGAAATTTCATGATCTTCGTTCCTGAGCGAGGCACATAAGGCTGTTATGCCCGAATTATGCGCAATCCTCAAGACAGGAATTGTGTAATGAGATGATGTGAGGTGGATGATGTACATGCCCTGGCCAGCATCACGCGGCCAGGACATCAGGCAGGATTAGTTTTTCTCTGGCGGGAAAACCAGGTTCAGCACAATTGCCGTGATACCACCGGCAGCGATACCGGAGGAGAGCAGGTTCTTCAGCCAGTCAGGGGCGAACTGCAGGATCAGCGGCTGCTGGGAAACGCCAAGGCCGACGGCCAACGACAGGGCGATAATCAGGATCGCACGGCGGTTCAATGGCTCACGGGAGACGATACGTACGCCGGAAGCGGCGATGGTACCGAACATGACCAGCGTCGCGCCGCCGAGTACCGGTTCAGGAATATGCTGTACAAAGCCGCTTACCGCCGGGAACAGGCCGAGCACGATCAGCATCAGTGCGACCACGAAACCGACATAGCGGCTGGCGACGCCGGTCAGCTGTATCACGCCATTGTTCTGGCCAAAGCAGGAGTTCGGGAAGGTATTAAATACCGCCGAGACGAACGAGTTCAGGCCGTTAGCCAACACGCCGCCCTTCAGACGCTTCATATATAGCGGGCCGGAAACCGGCTGCTCGGAGACGTCGGAGGTAGCGGTGATATCGCCGATAGTTTCCAGCGAGGTAATCATAAAGACCAGCATCAGCGGCAGCAGCAGATTCCAGTCGATACCCAGACCGTAGTAAAGCGGCGTGGGCACCATAATCAAGCTGCTGTCGGTTGGCGCGGTATTGGTCGGCAGCATATCGAGGAACCAGGCTGCCAGATAACCCGCTGCCATGGCGATCACCAGCGAGGCGATGCGCAAATAGGGGTTGCGCTGGCGATTAAGGATAATAATCAGCGCCAGCACGATACCCGCCAGCAGCAGGTTTTTCGGCGCACCGAAGGTGTTATCAGCCATGGCCGCGTAGCCGCCGCCGATAGAAGTGAGGCCAACCTGAATCAGCGACAGACCGATAATCATCACCACCACGCCGGAGACCAGCGGCGTAATGATGCGCCGCGCAAGGTGTAGTACGCGGGAGATGACCATTTCCGTGCAGCTGGCCAGCATCAGGGTACCGAACAGCGCAGCCATCATGGTTGGGACATCGGCGCCGCCGGTTTTCAGCGCGGTACCGCCCATAATCAGCGGTGCGACGAAGTTAAAGCTGGTGCCCTGAATTGAAAGCAGCCCTGAGCCAACCGGTCCCCAGGCTTTAATTTGAATAATGGATGCGACACCGGAGGCGAACAGAGACATGCTGATGATGTGTTGCGTATCCTGAGCCGGGAGGCCCAGAGCCTGGCAAATTAACAGCGCCGGAGTGATGACTGCGACAAACATCGCCAGCAGGTGCTGGAAAGCGGCGAACAGAGTTTGCGGTAGCGGTGGGCGGTCTTCAAGGCGGTAGATTAATTCGCTGACTTGCTTATGCGCAACCGGTTGCGCATTTTCTGACTCTGCGGTATTAACGGACATCACAACAATCCCAAAGGTGGCAAAGCGGGGATTTTATCGGACTGTAGACTAAAAGCAAACGTTTGCCATTCTTTAGCGATAAATATTTATACAGGGAATAGGCTTAGAGGAATTATTAACATTTTGTATGATTGATCGCATCATTATCCCTACAAAATATCTTTTCCTGTCCTTTTTTCCGTACTTCTGCTTAAAATCCCCTCCCGATTACTCATGATGAGAAGCAATCGACACCGGGAATACCGTCGCGTGTGAATGGATCATGCGCCTATAAGGAGCTCTTTTTTATGTTTCATCTCGATACCTTATCGACGCTCGTTGCCGCAACATTAGTGTTGCTACTGGGTAGAAAACTCGTTCAAACCGTCCCTTTCCTGAAAAAATACACCATTCCTGAGCCCGTGGCGGGTGGATTGTTGGTTGCGCTGGCGCTGCTGGTGCTTAAGAAGAGCATGGATATCGAAATCGATTTCGATATGAGCCTGAAAGATCCGCTGATGCTGGCGTTCTTCGCCACCATCGGTCTGAATGCCAACCTCGCCAGCTTGCGGGCTGGCGGCAAAGTGGTGGGGACGTTCCTGATCGTTGTCGTGGGACTGCTGCTGCTGCAAAACGCCCTCGGTATCGGCATGGCGAAGCTGCTGGGCCTCGACCCGCTGATGGGGCTGCTGGCGGGTTCCATTACCCTTTCCGGCGGTCACGGCACCGGCGCGGCGTGGAGTAAATTGTTTGTCGAGCGCTATGGTTTCGCCAACGCTACCGAAGTGGCGATGGCCTGCGCAACCTTCGGCCTGGTGCTGGGCGGCCTGATTGGCGGCCCGGTGGCGCGCTATCTGGTTAAGCACTCTTCTTCACCGGACGGCACGCCGGACGATCAGTTGGCGCCGACCGCGTTTGAAAAACCGGATATGGGACGCATGATCACGTCGCTGGTGCTGATTGAAAGTATCGCGTTAATTGCAATCTGTTTGACGGTAGGGAAGATCGTTGCGCAACTGCTGATGGGCACCGTGTTCGAGCTGCCGACCTTCGTTTGCGTGCTGTTTATCGGCGTGATTCTCAGCAACAGTTTGTCGGCACTGGGGCTTTATCGTGTGTTCGACCGCGCGGTGTCGGTATTGGGTAATGTCAGTCTGTCGCTGTTCCTGGCGATGGCGCTGATGAGCCTCAAGCTGTGGGAGCTGGCGTCGCTGGCGCTGCCGATGATTGCTATTCTGGCGGTGCAAACGGTGGCGATGGCGCTGTACGCGGTGTTTGTGACCTATCGAATGATGGGGAAAAACTACGATGCCGCCGTTCTGGCCGCCGGGCACTGCGGTTTTGGCCTCGGCGCAACGCCGACGGCGATTGCCAATATGCAGGCGATTACCGACCGTTTTGGCCCATCGCACATGGCGTTTCTGGTGGTGCCGATGGTGGGTGCGTTCTTTATTGATATCGTTAACGCGCTGGTAATTAAGCTGTATCTGCTGTTGCCGATGTTTGGCTGATAAAAAACCCGGAGGCGGTGCTGCGCACCTGTCCGGGCTACAAGATCGTGCGGTTTTGGATTTGGTAGCCCGGCTAAAGGCGTTTACGCCGCAAGCCGGGAATACCTCCACACCTTACGCTTCGTCGTGCTCTTCCCACGCTAATGCGCGTTTTACCGCTTTCTTCCAGCCGCTGTAGCGAACGTTACGCTCGGTAGTTTCAATCCCCGGGCGGAATTCACGTTCGATAACCGCTTTCTCCTGCAACTCATCCAGATTCTGCCAGAAACCCACCGCCAGACCGGCCAGATAGGCAGCACCCAGCGCGGTGACTTCGCGCACTTCAGGGCGTTCTACACGGGTGCCGAGAATATCGGACTGGAACTGCATCAGGAAGTTGTTGGCCACCGCGCCACCGTCGACGCGCAGAGCGTGCAGACGAATTCCCGAGTCAGCCTGCATTGCTTCCAGCACGTCGCGGGTCTGATAGGCGATGGATTCCAGGGTGGCGCGAATAATGTGGTTAGAGTTTACGCCACGGGTCAGGCCGAAGATCGCGCCGCGGGCGTACGGGTCCCAGTACGGTGCGCCGAGGCCGGTAAATGCCGGGACCACGTATACGCCGTTGGTATCTTTCACTTTAGTCGCGAAATATTCGGAATCGAACGCGTCGCTAATTAGCTTCATCTCATCGCGCAGCCACTGGATGGAAGCGCCTGCCATAAACACCGCACCTTCCAGCGCATAGTTCACTTCGCCGCGTGGGCCGCAGGCGATCGTCGTCAGCAGGCCGTTTTCAGATTTCACCGCTTTCTCGCCGGTGTTCATCAGCATGAAGCAGCCAGTGCCGTAGGTATTTTTCGCCATCCCTTCTTTAACGCACAGCTGACCGAACAGCGCCGCCTGCTGGTCGCCCGCGATACCGGCGATCGGAATACGCGTGCCGCCTTTACCGCCGATATTGGTCTGGCCGTACACTTCGGAAGACTTGCGTACTTCCGGCAACATGGCGCGGGGGATATCCAGCGCGTCGAGCATTTTGTCGTCCCAGTCCAGCTCGTGGATGTTGAACAGCATGGTACGTGAGGCGTTGGTGTAGTCGGTGACGTGCACGCGCCCCTGGGTCATTTTCCAGATAAGCCAGGTGTCCACGGTGCCGAACAGCAGCTCGCCGCGCTTAGCACGTTCGCGTGCGCCTTCAACGTGATCAAGGATCCATTTCACTTTGGTGCCGGAGAAGTATGGGTCAACCACCAGACCAGTGGCCTTGCGAATGTACTCTTCCATACCGTCGCGCTTGAGCTGCTCGCAGATTTCAGCGGTACGGCGGCACTGCCAGACAATCGCGTTATAAATCGGTTTACCGGTTTCGCGCTCCCACACGATAGCGGTTTCACGTTGGTTAGTGATGCCGATTGCGGCGATTTCATCGGAGCTGATATCGGCTTTTGCCAGCACTTCTACCAACGTGGAACTTTGGGTTGCCCAGATCTCCATCGGGTCGTGCTCAACCCAGCCGGGCTTCGGATAAATTTGTTCAAATTCTCGCTGAGAGACGCTGACGATATTGGCATCGTGATCCATTACAACGGCGCGGGAGCTGGTGGTGCCCTGGTCGAGCGCTACGATATATTTTTTGTCGGTCATAGTATGAGTCCCGTAGTCAGATTACAGCGAAGCGTTGTGTTGCGTTGTAGAGGAGGATGAGGCTTCTTTCTCTTCGGCAACGCAGGTGTCGCAAGGCAGGTGACGGCCAATCAGCTTGCGGTAGCAGAATGCGCCTAGCGCAGCACCGACGATTGGCGCACACAGCGGCACCAGGAAATAAGGAATATCTTTGCCACCCGTGAAGGCGACATCACCCCAGCCAGCAAGCCAGGCGAAGGTTTTCGGTCCGAGATCGCGTGCCGGGTTCATGGCGAAGCCGGTCAGCGGGCCCATGGATGCGCCGATAACGGCGATCAGCAGACCAATCAGCAGCGGTGCCAGCGGGCCGCGCGGCACGCCGTTGCCATCATCGGTCAGCGCCAGAATGACGCCCATCAGGATAGCGGTAATCACCATCTCTACCGCGAAGGCCTGCACAAAATTGATATGCGGGTTCGGGTAAGTGGAGAAAATGCCAGCCAGCTCAAGACTTTCGACGCTACCGCGCACCATATTGTGGCTATGTTCGAAATCGAAGAAAAGATTGTAATAAAGCCCGTAAACTAAAGCCGCAGCGCAAAAGGCGCCAGCGAATTGCGCAATGATAAAAGGAACAACTTTACGTCCGTCGAAGCAGGCAAACAACCACAGCGCGATGGTGACCGCTGGGTTAAGGTGCGCACCGGAAACTCCTGCGGTCAGGTAAATCGCCATAGCGACGCCCAGACCCCAGATGATGCTGATTTCCCATTGACCGAAGCTTGCTCCCGCGACCTTAAGTGCAGCGACGCACCCAACGCCGAAAAAGATCAACAACCCGGTACCGAGGAACTCTGCGATGCACTGGCCTTTTAGTGTTGATGTTTGGCTCATAATCGAATCCTGAAGCGTAGTGATGATTATTGTATGTATGAAGGTCGCAGGCGACCACGCTGCCATGTAGGCATAGTGTTAATTTATCGTTAACGAACAAAAACGAGAAATATCGAAATTCAAATGTGTGTACTACGTCAAGAAAATGAGCGTTTTCGCGCCATAAACGCGTATTCGGTCATTTGCGGGATCGTTTCACCGCTCATTTTTTTAACGCATTGATTAACAATTACGAAAAAGTACCGGGTAAAAGCGGCGAACGGACCAGGTAAAGACTGAAAAGTGTTGCAAACCGCAATCTACGCGGGTTGTCGCTGGACAGGGGCGACGGGGCTTCATACAATCGACTACATCACCACGGTAGTGCGCTAATTTTCGTTAAGGCGTCAACGCGTATACGAAACGGACGGTTTCTATCAACGCCTTGCAAGTTCAGGAGAGGTATGACGATGTCATTAGAAGTGTTTGAGAAATTAGAATCTAAAGTCCAGCAGGCGATTGATACCATCACTCTGTTACAGATGGAAATCGAAGAGCTGAAAGAAAAGAACAACACGCTGGCGCAGGAAGTACAAAGCGCACAGCACGGTCGTGAAGAGCTGGAGCGTGAAAACGGTCAGCTGAAAGAACAACAGCAGGGCTGGCAGGATCGTCTGCAGGCGCTGCTGGGCCGCATGGAAGAAGTATAATGCTTCTCGCCCTCTCCCGTCCGGGAGGGGGCAAATTCTCCTCGTCATATATACTCACAAGTTATAGCCAATCTTTTTTTATTCTTTAATCATTGGTTCGCTTTCTGGCACGCTTAATTCATCACAACACGACATAAAGAGAGCGGTGCGATGAATAAGTGGGGCGTAGGGTTAACTCTGTTGCTGGCATCCGCCAGCGTTCTGGCAAAAGACATTCAGCTATTAAACGTTTCTTATGATCCGACGCGCGAGCTGTACGAACAGTACAACAAAGCGTTTAGCGCGCACTGGAAGCAGGAAACCGGCGATAACGTGGTGATTCGTCAATCCCACGGCGGCTCCGGCAAGCAGGCGACCTCGGTGATCAACGGCCTTGAGGCCGATGTGGTAACCCTTGCGCTGGCTTATGATGTTGATGCGATTGCTGAACGCGGTCGGATCGACAAAAACTGGCTCAAACGCCTGCCGGATAACTCCGCGCCGTATACCTCTACCATCGTGTTCCTGGTGCGTAAGGGCAATCCGAAACAAATTCATGACTGGAACGACCTGATTAAACCGGGCGTATCGGTGATTACGCCGAACCCGAAAAGCTCCGGCGGCGCGCGCTGGAACTATCTGGCGGCCTGGGGCTACGCTCTGCACCAGAACAACGGCGACCAGGCTAAGGCTCAGGAGTTCGTGAAAGCGCTGTTTAAGAACGTCGAAGTGCTGGATTCCGGCGCACGTGGCTCGACCAATACCTTCGTAGAGCGTGGGATCGGCGACGTGCTGATTGCCTGGGAAAACGAAGCGCTGCTGGCGACAAACGAGCTGGGCAAAGATAAATTTGAAATCGTGACCCCGAGCGAATCGATTCTGGCCGAGCCGACCGTTTCGGTCGTCGATAAAGTGGTCGATAAAAAAGGCACTCGCCAGGTGGCGGACGCTTATCTGAAGTATCTCTACTCGCCGGAAGGCCAGGAGATTGCGGCGAAGAACTTCTATCGCCCACGTGACCCGGATGTGGCGAAAAAATACGCCAATGAATTCCCGAAACTGAAACTGTTCACTATCGATGAAGAGTTTGGCGGCTGGACTAAAGCGCAGAAGGAACACTTTTCCAACGGCGGTACCTTCGACCAGATTAGCCAGCGTTAAATAGCCTCTCCTTATCCCCGGTAGCCGGGGATAAGAGGTAGCCCGGACAGGCGCGTCAAGCGCCGCCTCCGGGAAAAAGATCCCGTACCTCTTCCTGTTTTCATTTAGTCATTAAACTGCGCTACTCTTCCGTTTCTGGCTGAGACAGGAAAATAGAATGCGAAGAGTACGATACCTTTTATTGGTGCTGCTGGTGGTGGTTCTGGCGGCGATTGCGGGCGGTTACTACTGGTTCCACTCCGGCAACCCTGACGTGTTGCGGAAAATTGTTCTGCAACAGTGCGTCCCCAACCAACAGCAGAATCAAAATCCCGCGCCCTGTGCGAAAGTGAATCTGAAGGGCGGCTATGTCCTGTTTAAAGACCGCAACGGCCCGCTGCAATATCTGCTGATGCCAACTTATCGTATTAACGGCACCGAAAGCCCTCTTCTGCTTGACCCTCTGACACCAAATTTCTTCTGGCAGGCCTGGCAGGGGCGTGAAATCATGAGCCAGCATCGTGGCTCTGCCGTATCGGATGATGCGGTTTCATTGACAATTAATTCGCGTAGCGGGCGCACGCAAAATCATTTCCATATCCATATCTCCTGCTTACGACCCGATGTTCGCACTCAACTGGATAAAGAGGCCTCTGTCATTAGCAGTCGCTGGTTGCCGCTGCCCGGCGGGTTAATGGGTCATGAATATCTGGCGCGCCGGGTCACTGAAACGGAGTTGGCGCAGCGCAGTCCTTTTCTGATGCTGGCGGAAGAAGTACCGGAAGCGCGTGAGCATATGGGCCGCTTTGCGATGGCGATGGCGAAGCAGAGCGACGGCTCGCTGGTGCTACTGGCCACCGAGCGTAACCTGCTGACGCTCAATCGTGCATCGGCGGAAGAGATTCAGGATCATAACTGCGCGATTTTGACGGATCGCTAGTTTTCTTCGCACTACTCTCCTTTCCATTATCTTGTTGATTCTTATCCCGGTTTGAAATCGGGGTAAGATCCTGTGCGTAAAATTATGTGAAACTGATCAAAAGATATAAAGGTATACCTTTATATCTTTTTGGGGGTCGTTACACTCTTCTCATAGCCACCACAGACCGTTTGCTGGATGGCTTATTTATAAAAACGTTTTTATTTCATGTAGTGACATCATTAATTGTTCACCAGATTTGCGCTGCTAAGCGAAATGGTTCTGATTACCTGTGAATGAAATTTTTAGTATAAAATACATTAAAATTA
>NZ_JAPUEW010000046.1:0-23037 GCF_027492335.1 Klebsiella sp.
TCTGCGGGCCGGTAGCCCGGACAGGCGCGTCAAGCGCCGCCTCCGGGAGATGTGCCAGGGTTGCGGCAGGCTTGTTCTCTATTTCATACCGTCAAAAAATATATACTTTTTTCTTATACTTTCAGGCCCAATATTGATCCAGCTTACGCTGAAAGTATGATGAATCCTTAAAATCGTCATACTTTCCTGTCGCTGAGACTAAAGCCTTGTCTATTATCCGCACCACCCTGCTGGCGCTAATTGCCTGCGCACCTTTGCTGGCCAATGCCGCCCCCAACGAAATCACCACCGCCTGGCCGGTCAACGTCGGGCCGCTCAATCCGCATCTCTATACGCCCAACCAGATGTTCGCCCAGAGCATGGTTTATGAACCGCTGGTGAAGTATCAGGCGGATGGTTCGGTTACCCCGTGGCTGGCAAAAAGCTGGACTCATTCGGCGGACGGCAAAATATGGACCTTCACCCTGCGCGACGATGTGCAATTCTCGAACGGCGAAGCCTTTGACGCCGTTGCTGCGGCAGAGAACTTTCGCGCGGTGCTGGATAACCGTCAGCGCCACGCCTGGCTGGAGTTGGTCAATCAGATAGTCAACGTCAAGGCACTCAGCAAAAACGAGCTGCAAATTACCCTGAAAAGCGCGTATTACCCATTTCTGCAGGAGCTGGCGCTGCCGCGCCCTTTCCGCTTTATCGCCCCCTCGCAGTTTAAAGACAACGAGACCCTGCACGGCATTAAAGCGCCGATCGGCACCGGCCCGTGGGTGCTGCAAGAGTCAAAGCTCAATCAGTTCGACGTGCTGGTACGTAACGACCGTTACTGGGGCGAAAAACCGCAGATTCAAAAGATTACCGTCAAGGTGATCCCGGACCCGACCACCCGTGCGGTGGCGTTTGAAACCGGCGATATCGACCTGTTGTATGGCAACGAAGGGCTGCTGCCGCTCGACACCTTCGCCCGCTTCAGCCACAACCCCGCTTACCGAACCCAGCTTTCGCAGCCGATTGAAACGGTCATGCTGGCGCTGAACTCCGCAAAGGCTCCCACCAACGAGCTGGCGGTACGCGAAGCGCTGAACTACGCGGTAAATAAAAAATCGCTTATCGATAACGCCCTATACGGCACCCAGCAGGTAGCCGATACGCTATTTTCTCCCACCGTCCCTTACGCGAATATTGGCTTGAAACCGCGCCAGTACGACCCGCAGCAGGCAAAATCATTGCTGGAAAAAGCGGGCTGGATAATGCCCGCGGGTAAAGATATCCGTGAGAAAAACGGCCAGCCGCTGCGTATTGAGCTGGCGTTTATTGGCACCGACGCGCTAAGCAAATCGATGGCCGAAATTATCCAGGCCGATATGCGTCAGATTGGCGTGGATGTGGCGCTGGTCGGCGAGGAAGAGAGCAGTATTTATGCCCGCCAGCGCAACGGTCGCTTCGGCATGATTTTCAACCGCACCTGGGGCGCGCCGTACGATCCGCACGCCTTTATGAGTTCGATGCGCGTCCCATCGCACGCCGATTTTCAAGCCCAGCATGGCTTAGCCGATAAACCGATCATTGATAAAGAGATTAGCGAGGTGCTGGAAACCGCCGATGAAACCCAGCGTCAGGCATTGTATCGCGACATTCTGACCCGCCTGCACAATGACGCCGTCTATTTGCCTATCAGCTATGTCTCAATGATGGTGGTCGCCAGACCGGAGCTGGGCCCGATTCCCTACGCGCCAATTGCCTCTGAAATTCCGTTTGAACAGATTAAGCCGGTGAAACCCTGATGTTGCGTTACGCGTTGCGGCGCATGGCGCTGCTGATTCCGATGATTTTCGCCGCCTCGGTGATTATCTTTTTAATGCTGCGCCTGGGGACCGGCGACCCGGCGCTCGACTATTTGCGCCTGTCGAACCTGCCGCCGACGCCGGAGATGGTCGCTTCCACCCGCGTGATACTGGGGCTGGATCAGCCGCTTATCGTGCAGTACGGCGCCTGGCTGTGGAAGGCCTTGCACCTGGATTTCGGCATCTCGTTCGCGACTCAGCGTCCGGTACTGGAGGATATGCTGACCTTCCTTCCTGCCACGCTGGAGCTGGCGGGCGCGGCGCTGATACTGATCCTGCTCACCTCCGTACCGCTCGGCATCTGGGCGGCGCGCCACCGCGATCGTCTGCCGGATTTTGTTGTGCGGGTTATCGCTTTCCTCGGCGTCTCAATGCCCAACTTCTGGCTCGCCTTTCTGCTGGTAATGTTCTTCTCCGTTTACCTGCAATGGCTGCCTGCCATGGGCTACGGCGGCTGGCAGCACATCATTCTGCCTGCGGTATCGATAGCCTTTATGTCGCTGGCGATTAACGCCCGCCTGCTGCGCGCCAGTATGCTGGAGGTCGCCGGGCAGCGTCACGTGACCTGGGCGCGGCTGCGCGGCCTCAACGATAAGCAAACCGAGCGCCGTCATATCCTGCGTAACGCCTCGCTGCCGATGATCACTGCCGTCGGAATGCATATCGGCGAGCTGATAGGCGGCACCATGATCATCGAGAATATCTTTGCCTGGCCGGGCGTCGGTCGCTACGCCGTCTCGGCGATTTTTAACCGCGACTACCCGGTCATTCAGTGTTTTACACTGATGATGGTTACCGTTTTTGTGGTCTGTAACCTGATTGTTGATCTGCTGAACGCCGCGCTGGATCCGCGCATTCGCCGCCATGAAGGAGCGCACTCGTGAACTTTTTCTTCTCTTCACGCTGGTCCGTCCGCCTCTCTTTAATCGTGATTGCCCTGCTGGCGGTGATTGCGCTTACCAGCCA
The DNA here is from genome assembly GCF_027492335.1 of Klebsiella sp. Classification (NCBI taxonomy): domain Bacteria; kingdom Pseudomonadati; phylum Pseudomonadota; class Gammaproteobacteria; order Enterobacterales; family Enterobacteriaceae; genus Klebsiella; species Klebsiella sp. The sequence goes on from NZ_JAPUEW010000046.1 coordinate 2,802, forward strand.
GTGGTGGCTACCGTACGACCCGCAGGCGATTAATTTACCTTCGCGCCTGCTGTCACCTGACAGACAACACTGGCTGGGTACCGACCATCTGGGGCGCGATATTTTCTCGCGCCTGCTGGCGGCAACCCGCGTGTCGCTCGGTTCGGTGATGGCCTGTTTGCTGTTAGTTCTGGCGCTAGGGCTGATCGTCGGCGGAAGCGCGGGGCTGATTGGCGGCCGTGTCGATCAGGTCACCATGCGTATCGCAGATATGTTTATGACCTTCCCGACCTCGATCCTCTCCTTTTTTATGGTCGGCGTTCTGGGTACCGGGCTGACCAACGTGATTATCGCCATCGCCCTGTCGCACTGGGCGTGGTATGCGCGGATGGTACGCAGCCTGACTATCTCGCTACGCCAGCGCGAATTTGTGCTTGCCTCACTGCTTTCCGGCGCGGGTCATGTTCGGGTATTTATCGACCATCTGGCCGGAGCGGTGATCCCATCGCTGCTGGTACTGGCGACCCTGGATATCGGTCATATGATGCTGCACGTCGCCGGGATGTCGTTCCTCGGCCTTGGCGTGACCGCGCCCACCGCAGAATGGGGGGTGATGATTAACGACGCCCGTCAGTACATCTGGACCCAGCCGCTGCAAATGTTCTGGCCGGGGCTGGCGCTGTTTATCAGCGTGATGGCCTTCAATATGGTGGGTGACGCACTGCGCGATCATCTCGACCCCCATCTGGAAACGGAGCATGTCCACTGATGCCGCAACAGATTGAACTACAAAACATCACCTTACGGGCCGAACGTCCGCTGGTGCATGGCGTCTCTTTGACGCTTAAACGCGGGAGCGTGCTGGCGCTGGTCGGCGGTAGCGGCAGCGGAAAGTCCCTGACCTGCGCGGCGGCACTGGGCATTCTCCCCTCTGGCATACGGCAAACCGCAGGGACAATCCTTGCGGATGGCAAACCCATTTCACCCTGCGAACTGCGTGGTGTGAAAATCGCCACCATTATGCAAAACCCGCGCAGCGCTTTTAATCCGCTGCATACAATGGCAGCTCACGCGCGGGAAACCTGCCGGGCATTAGGCAAACCATCAGATGACGCTACGCTTATCAGTGCGTTAGAGTCCGTGGGGCTGGATCAGGCTGAGCGCGTGCTGAAGCTTTATCCCTTCGAGATGAGCGGCGGCATGCTGCAGCGGATGATGATTGCGATGGCGCTGTTGTGCGATACGCCGTTTATCATCGCCGATGAGCCGACCACCGATCTCGACGTCGTCGCCCAGGCGTGCATTCTCGATCTGCTGGAGAGCATAATGCGCAGCCGTGCACCCGGAATGCTGCTGGTCACTCACGATATGGGCGTCGTCGCGCGGCTGGCGGACGACGTAGCGGTGATGGATAACGGCAAGATCGTGGAACAGGGGAATGTCGAAACCATCTTCAACGCGCCACAGCACCCCATCACCCGCAATCTGGTTGCCGCACATCTCGCCCTGTATGGGCTGGAGATGGCCTTATGACATTACTTAGCGTCTCTACGCTCTCACACCGATACGCAAACTTACCGGTGCTAAAAGAGGTTTCTTTAGCGCTGAAAAACGGCGAAACCGTCGCCCTGCTGGGACGTAGCGGCTGTGGAAAAAGCACGCTGGCGCGCCTGCTGGTTGGGCTGGAATCACCCACCGAGGGCAGCGTCAGCTGGCGCGGCGAGCCGCTCACCCACCTCAATCGCAGCAAACAAAAAGCATTTCGCCGGGATATTCAGATGGTGTTTCAGGATTCCATCAGCGCGGTAAATCCGCGGAAAACGGTGCGTGAGATTTTGCGTGAACCGATGCGCCACCTGCTGTCGCTAACAAAACCAGAACAGCTGGCCCGCGCCAGTGAAATGCTCAATGCAGTCGATCTGGACGATAGCGTACTCGACAAACGGCCACCGCAGCTGAGCGGCGGGCAGCTCCAGCGCGTCTGCCTGGCGCGGGCGCTGGTCGTTGAGCCCAAATTGCTGATCCTTGATGAAGCGGTGTCTAACCTTGATCTGGTTCTCCAGGCAAGCGTCATTCGGCTACTCAAAAAACTGCAACAGCAGTTCGGCACCGCCTGCCTGTTTATCACCCACGATTTGCGTCTGGTGGAACGCTTTTGCCAGCGGGTGATGGTGATGGACGAGGGGCAAATCGTCGAGACGCAGACCGTGGGCGACAAATTAACGTTTTCTTCTCATGCCGGTCGCGTGTTACAAAATGCGGTACTTCCCGCCTTTCCCGTACGCCGTAATAAGGTCTAACAGATGCAACGTGTCACTATCACCCTTGATGACGATTTACTCGAAACGCTGGATAGCCTGAGCCAGCGCCGTGGCTACAACAACCGCTCCGAGGCTATCCGCGACATTCTGCGCGGCGCGCTGGCCCAGGAAACGACCCAGGAGCACGGCACTCAGGGCTTCGCGGTACTCTCCTACGTTTATGAACATGAGAAACGTGATTTAGCCAGCCGTTTAGTCTCGACTCAGCATCATCATCACGATCTCTCCGTCGCCACTCTGCACGTCCATATCAACCACGACGACTGCCTGGAGATTGCCGTGCTGAAAGGCGATATGGGCGATGTTCAGCATTTTGCTGATGATGTCATCGCCCAGCGCGGCGTACGCCACGGTCATTTGCAGTGCCTGCCGACGGAAGAGAAGTCCTCTCACTCATAAAGCGTGGGACTCAATAACCCGGCGCGAACGCGAGCACAGGGTAATACCACAGACAATCGCCAGTGCGCTGATCAGGTGGTACGTATAGAGCGGCGCGTGCAGAAAGAGAATGCTGAACAGGCCGCCGCTGAGCGGAATGAGGTGCGAGAACACCTCCCCACGCGTGGCGCCAATCGCCGCAATACCTTTATTCCACAAAAGGTAAGAGAGCCAGGAAGGGAAAATCACCAGATAAGCCAGTCCGAGAAGGAAATTCAGCGACAGGTAAGGTGCTAAATCCAGATCGGCCGCCTGTAGCGTATTCGCCATCAAAACCGGCAGCAGCATAATCGCCCCCACCGAGGCGCTGACGGCGACAAAACCATTACCAGCCACCGCTTTCGGCTTCAGGCGCAAAAAAGCGCAGTAGGCCGCCCAGCTTATCGCCGAACCCATGGTCCAGAGATCGCCCCGATTCAGGTTGCGCAAAGTTGACCAGTCCGTGACGTTCCCTTGCAAAATAAGCCAGATAACACCGCAGGAACTTAATATCACACCCGCTATATTTCCCGTCGAAATACGCTCGTGAAATATAAAGCGATTAATCAGCAGCACCATCGCCGGGGTCGTCGACAAATAAATCGCCGCATTCAATGATGAGGTATATTGCAGACCGACATAGAGCGTCAGGGGAAATAAAACCTGGCCGCACAGTGCCAGAAAGAAAACAATCCCTTTCGCCTGTTTTATCGCTGGCCACTGCTGTTTAACCTGGCGAAAGTAGAGCATCATCAGCAGGATAGCGGTGGCCCACCAGCGCAGCGCTGATAGCACAATAGGGTCAACCTGCGATACCAGCAGGTGACCAATCACATAATTACCGCCCCAGAAGCAGGCCGCCAGCGCGAGCAGAAGATAAGGCATACAAACTCCTTGATTTACCTTAAACCTATGCCATTCAGGGTACTGCTCACGAATAAGCCAGTGCTAATATAAAGTTTTCATTCAGGCGTATAGTTTGAAACTATGAAGTTCACCCTAAGACAGCTGGAATTCTACGTCGCGCTGGCCGAAACGCTACAAATATCAAAAGCCGCGGGGCGTTGCCATATCTCTCAGTCATCTATGACGGTCGCGATGCGTAATCTGGAAACGATTATGAACACGCAACTCTTTGTTCGCCATCCGAAGGGCATTGAGCTTACTGTCGACGGGGAACGCTTTCTGAGCCATGCGCGCAAAATCCTCTCCGCTAGCGAAGCTGCGATTAACGACCTGCACAATCAGCCGGAAATGACCACCGGCAGCGTGCGGGTAGGCATCGCTGAAACGCTCTCAGCCTATCTGCTGCCCGGCATTTATAACGAGCTGGAGCGCCGCTTCCCGCTGCTGGAGATTCATTTTCAGGAGGGTTCATCTCAGGCGCTGATAACATCCTTACATCAGCAGGAGGTCGACTTTTGCCTGGTGTTGACGTCAAACATTCGCCACGATGATGATCTGACGATCGATACTTTTCTGCGCTCCCTGCGTCGTCTGTGGGCGCCAATCGGCCACCCTTTACTCAGCCAGCCGGAACTGCGGCTAGCCGATATCGCAAAGGTCCCGTTTTTGCTGCTTGAGACCGATGACTACCCCACCGTGATCCTTGACGTCTGGCGGCAGCGCGGCGGACAGCCGGATATTCACTATCGCACCAACTCCTTCGAGGCCATCCGCACTTTTGTTTCACAGGGTAAGGGCGTCACGATCCTTTCGGACCTCGTCTGGCGCCCCTGGTCGCTTGAGGGGCTGCGCGTGATGCGACGCACGGTCGACGATTGTATGACGTGGATGGACGTCGGAGTGGCGAGCCTGCGGCAAACGGAACTGCGGCCCGAAGCCCGGCGGGTAGTCGATTTCCTGCGTCAGGCGATACATCGCTTTGACGGTCAGCCCTGAATCGCCAGAGAACAACCAGGATTTCTCAACAATTAATAAACCATATGAATTATACGCTTGGTTAATTATCCACCTTCGCTAATAATTACGCCTCATTTAACGATCTCGTTATGGCGAGGCTCCTGCATAAATATAAGTTACCGCCCTGCTGGTATCGAGAGAGACCACTCAGGGAAATACAGGCTTCCATCGAATCAAGGTGTTGCCAAGGTAACTTCTGACGGCGTTCATGCCGGACAGATACGTTGTGCAGTGCTAAAACCAGGACGTAGGGATCTGCCTGTGCTCATCCTGTCTTGTTCGCCCCTATGAGTGATTTTTTATAGGGAATTACACCATGTCTTCAATTCAACTGTGCGCCGCGCATCAGGCTACCTCTGCTTTTGACGGCGATGCCATCGCCCAGTACATGCGTACCGATTTCATTACTCTGCCGGAGCATCTCAGCGTTCATGAAGCACGAGAACTCTTCATTTCTCAGCTCGCCAGCGATGAGATCCCCGCCCAGGTTTTTGTCGTCGCCGGGAAAAAACTGCGCGGTAGCTTGTCGATTAAAAAGCTGCTCCAGGAGAGCGATACCGCTCAATCCATTCGTTATTTAATGGATAGCTGTCTGTTTCGTGTCAGGCCTGACGACGAGCGCCCGCAGGTGGTCGCCGAACTGGCCGAGCGTGGTCTCGACCTGGTACCGGTAGTCGAAAAGGGCGAGCTGGTCGGCTGCCTGATGGAAAAAGAGATTGCCCATCTGCTGGAAGATGATGTGACTGAAGATGCCCAGCGTCAGGGAGCAACGCTGCCGCTGGAAAAGCCGTATCTGGAAACCAGTCCGTGGGCGCTCTGGAAAAAGCGTTCGGTCTGGCTACTGCTACTGTTCGTCGCCGAAGCCTACACCAGCAGCGTATTACAGCATTTTGAGGAAGCGCTGGAGTCAGCGATTGCACTGGCCTTTTTCATTCCGCTGCTGATTGGTACCGGCGGCAACAGCGGGACGCAGATCACCTCCACCCTGGTGCGCTCCATGGCGCTTGGGGAAGTGCGGCTACGGGATATGGGGCGCGTGATCCGTAAAGAGGTCTCCACCTCGTTGCTGATCGCCATCACCCTCGGTATGGCGGGCTGCCTGCGCGCGTGGATGATGGGCATCGGCATGGAAATCACGCTAATTGTCAGCCTGACGCTGGTATGCATTACCCTGTGGAGCGCGGTGGTATCATCGGTGATCCCGCTGACGCTCAAGCGCATCGGTATCGACCCGGCGGTGGTTTCAGCACCGTTTATCGCCACCCTTATCGACGGCACCGGATTGATTATCTACTTCAAAATCGCCCAGTATTTTCTTGGTCTGAACTGATTATTACGCCCGGTGGTTAGAGCTACCGGGCTCATCTGTTACTCTTCAACCAGCGCCTGCGCGCACGCCCAGGCTGACGCCCAGGCCCACTGGAAATTATATCCGCCAAGCCAACCGGTCACGTCCATCACTTCGCCGATAAAATAGAGTCCCGGCACCTTGCGGGCCTCCATGGTGCGCGAAGAGAGCTCATTGGTATCCACGCCGCCGAGAGTTACCTCCGCTGTGCGATAGCCTTCGGTGCCGTTCGGCTGCACGCGCCACGCGGTCAGCGTCTCAACAAGCGTCTGCTGATCGCGAACGTTAAGCTGTTTCAGAGTAACATCCGGAAGCTGTCCTAATTGCTGCAAGCACTCAACCAGCCGCTTCGGCAACTGCATCGCCAGCGTATTTTTCAGGCTCTGATTGGGATGCGCCGCACGTTGCTCGTCGAGGAACTCATCAAGATGGCAATCCGGCAGCAAATTAATACTGACGAATTCTCCCGGCTGCCAGTAACTGGAAATTTGCAGCACCGCCGGGCCGGACAGCCCACGGTGGGTAAAGAGCAGATTTTCGCGGAAGACGGTACCGTTTTCAGCGGTAATGGTTGAAGGCACCGAAACCCCGGACAGTACCTGTAACTGTTCAAGCAGCGGCTTATGCAGGGTGAACGGTACCAGTCCGGCGCGAGTCGGCAGCACCTTCAGGCCAAACTGCTCGGCAAGTTTGTAACCAAACGGCGAAGCGCCCAAACCGGGCATAGACAGCCCACCCGAAGCAACCACCAGCTTTTTCGCCACCACCGTGTCGCCGTTAAGCTGCAGCATGTAACCTTCGTCATCACGTTCGACGCTGAGAATTTCCGTACGCAGACGAATTTGCACGCCGCCCTTTTCACACTCGGCCAGCAGCAGGTTAACGATTTGCTCGGCTGAATCATCGCAAAAAAGCTGGCCCAGCGTCTTCTCATGCCAGGCGATGTTGTGTTTGCCAACCAGGTCGATAAAGTCCCACTGGCTGTAGCGCGCCAGCGCAGATTTGCAAAAATGCGGGTTTTGGCTGAGATATGCCGCGGGTTCGATATACATATTAGTAAAGTTGCAGCGCCCGCCGCCGGACATCAGTATCTTGCGACCTGGCTTTTTGCCATTATCGAGCAAAAGCACGCGGCAGCCCGCTTGCCCTGCCTGCGCTGCACAAAACATTCCCGCCGCTCCGGCGCCAATTACGATGGCATCAAACCTTTCCACACAACATCCCTCATATCCCGATTGTCGGGAATTGTAAATTTTTCACTCTGGTCGCACCAGCAGGAAAAAAACTGCACTTATGTACCTCATTGAAAGATATAGGAATACTCCCAACAAGGTAAAACTTAAACAGGAAGAAAATCAAAAAAAGTCTATATTTCACTTTGCCCGCGCCGCGAAAGTCACTGATAATGCGCCGCGTTCATGTCCTCAAAATGGCGTAACGTCCTATGCTACATTTATTTGCCGGTCTGGATTTACATACCGGGCTATTATTATTGCTTGCTCTTGCTTTCGTGCTGTTTTACGAAGCGATCAATGGTTTTCATGATACCGCAAACGCTGTTGCAACGGTGATTTACACACGCGCAATGCGGTCGCAGCTTGCTGTGGCGATGGCGGCCCTTTTTAACTTCTTCGGCGTTCTGTTGGGCGGTCTTAGCGTTGCCTATGCCATCGTGCATATGTTACCGACCGACCTGCTGCTTAACATGGGTTCAGCACATGGCCTCGCCATGGTCTTCTCCATGCTGCTGGCGGCAATTATCTGGAACCTCGGAACCTGGTATTTCGGCCTCCCGGCCTCCAGCTCGCACACGCTGATCGGCGCGATCATCGGTATTGGTTTAACCAATGCGCTGATGACCGGCACTTCGGTCGTGGACGCGCTGAATATCCCGAAAGTCATGGGTATTTTCGGCTCGCTCATCATCTCGCCAATCGTTGGCCTGGTGGTTGCGGGTGGTTTAATTTTCATCCTGCGTCGTTACTGGAGCAATACCAAAAAACGTGCTCGTATCCACCTGACACCTGCTGAACGTGAAAAGAAAGACGGCAAGAAAAAACCGCCATTCTGGACGCGTATTGCGCTGATTCTGTCAGCCATTGGCGTGGCTTTCTCGCACGGTGCGAACGATGGACAGAAAGGCATTGGTCTGGTGATGCTGGTTCTGATCGGCGTCGCTCCGGCGGGCTTCGTGGTCAACATGAACGCTTCCGGCTACGAAATCACCCGTACCCGTGATGCGGTCAACAACGTGGAAACCTTCTTCCAGCAGCGCCCTGAGCTGTTGAAGAAAGTGACCGGAGCAGAACAGGTTATCCCGCCTCCGAGCACGGGTGTCGCCGCTGACGGTGAATTTCACTGCCACCCGGCTAACACCATCAACGCGCTTGACCGCATGAAGACGATGCTGACCGGCACTGAAAGCTACGACACGCTCTCCGTTGAACAGCGTAGCCAGTTGCGTCGCGTGATGCTCTGCATCTCTGACACCACTGATAAAGTGGCGAAGCTGCCGGAAGTGAATGCCGAAGATAAGCGTCTACTGAAGAAACTGAAAACCGATATGTTGAGCACCATCGAGTACGCGCCAATCTGGATTATCATGGCGGTTGCTCTGGCGTTGGGTATCGGTACGATGATCGGCTGGCGTCGCGTGGCGACCACTATCGGCGAGAAAATTGGTAAGAAAGGGATGACCTACGCACAAGGTATGTCAGCCCAGATGACAGCAGCCGTATCGATTGGTCTGGCGAGCTATACCGGTATGCCGGTTTCCACCACTCACGTGCTCTCCTCCTCCGTTGCGGGGACCATGCTCGTTGATGGCGGCGGCCTGCAGAAGAAAACCGTCACCAGTATCCTGATGGCCTGGGTACTCACCCTGCCCGCAGCGATTCTGTTGTCAGGCGCGCTGTACTGGCTCTCGCTGAAGATTATCTAAGCGGATAGCACGCGCAAAAAATATTAACGGGTCAGGAAACTGGCCCGTTTTTTTTGGTTTTAGCCGGACTAATGCCAGATAAGCAGAGCAATCATACTCACAACCACCAGGCCGCATAGCGCGCTAGTGAGTATAAACTGCCGCCGAACCCGCTCGCAGCGACGGATAAACTCATCATCGTGATGATCGTGATAGCGCTGGGCATAAATATACCAAACCAGACGCATCTGCTTGCTGGGCTGCCCATGCGATGTAAAAAAACCACCGCCGTCGACATATTGATAGAGCAAAGGGTCACAACCACGTAGCACAACCAGTAATGCACGCAGTGACGAAAAGTAGCGTGCCATATTCACCACACAAACGATACACAGGGCCCAAAACAGCGCAATCGTGCTGATCATACCTCCTCCCCGGCGACCCGCCCTCGGAGAATCTCTCCGGGACTACCGCTCCCCAATATCAAATTGACTGTACAGTAAAAGAGTGCGATTCCGATCACGTTTATTTATTCGATCGGCTCATTAAATAGTGTAGGAGATCCGTTAATTTTTTTACCACAACGTTAACCGTTATCAATGCATAAATCGGATATATTTGTTTAACTATTTGCTGAACAAGGTAGATTGACGAAGCGCGAGGGGCGCTATAAGGTAGAAATATCTTCTACAATTAAGTCCTTAAGGACTAACCCCCGCGCATGTGGTACGCAGGACGCGGGCGAAGCGGCAGCGCTGGCTGTCAGGTCCAACGGTCATCGACAACTTATGGAAGGAGTAACACCATGGCTTACAAACACATTCTCATTGCAGTAGACCTGTCCCCGGAAAGCAAAGTACTGGTAGAAAAAGCCGTTTCTATGGCCCGTCCCTACAATGCAAAAGTTTCCCTGATCCACGTGGATGTGAATTACTCCGATCTCTACACCGGGCTTATTGATGTCAATCTGGGCGACATGCAGAAACGCATTTCCGAAGAGACACACCATGCGTTAAGCGAACTGTCCACCAACGCAGGTTACCCGATTACTGAGACTCTGAGCGGCAGCGGTGACCTCGGCCAGGTGCTGGTTGATGCGATTAAAAAGTATGATATGGACCTGGTGGTTTGCGGTCATCATCAGGACTTCTGGAGCAAGCTGATGTCCTCCGCTCGCCAGCTGATCAATACCGTTCACGTCGATATGCTGATTGTTCCGCTACGCGACGAAGAAGACGAATAACCGTTTTCCCTGCTGACCGACGCCCGCATATGCGGGCGTTTTTGTTTGTTCCCGCCGCACTCCACTCGCCAACCCACCAAAAGAATATAAATCCAAAAAATCAGCACAATGTTAGATTGATCAACCAATCCAACCGTTTTATACCCATATAATAATCCATCAATTTATAAAATAATCACATCATTACGCACCATAAGACTTTTTCAGCGCGTTTTGGCATACGCGTTCATACTTTTCCGGACAGGATAAAAAGGCGAAGAAAGATGAACTCACCCGCACCGACAGGCTTACTGCAACAGCCCCGCCCATTCTTTATGATCTTCTTTGTGGAGCTCTGGGAGCGATTTGGCTATTACGGCGTTCAGGGTATCCTGGCCGTTTTCTTTGTTAAACAGCTCGGATTCTCCCAGGAACAGGCGTTTATTACCTTCGGCGCGTTCGCAGCCCTGGTGTATGGCCTGATTTCCATTGGCGGCTATGTCGGCGACCATCTGCTCGGTACCAAACGTACGCTGGTTCTGGGTGCGGTCGTGTTGGCGATAGGCTACTTTATGACCGGACTGTCGCTGCTAAAACCCAACCTGATTTTTATCGCTCTGGGGACCATTGCGGTGGGGAACGGGTTGTTTAAGGCCAACCCGGCAAGCCTGCTGTCTAAGTGCTACCCGCCGAAAGATGCCCGCCTGGATGGCGCGTTCACCCTGTTTTATATGTCGATTAACATTGGCTCGCTGCTGTCGCTATCGCTAGCACCAGTCATTGCTGAAAAGTACGGCTATGCGGTGACCTACAACCTGTGCGGCGCAGGGCTGATCGTCGCTCTGCTGGTTTACTTCGCCTGTCGTGGAATGGTGAAAGACATCGGTTCCGAGCCGGACCACAAGCCGCTGAATTTGCGTAATCTGCTATTGGTACTGGCGGGTACCGTGGTCATGATTTACCTCTGCGCCTGGCTGATGCACAACGTTAAAATTGCCAACCTGGTGCTGATTTTCCTCTCCCTGGTGGTGACGATTTTCTTCTTCCGTGAGGCCTTCAAGCTGGATAAAACCGGGCGCAACAAAATGTTCGTCGCGTTTATCCTGATGCTGGAAGCCGTGCTGTTCTACATTTTGTACGCGCAGATGCCGACCTCTCTGAACTTCTTTGCGATCAATAACGTCCATCATGAAATACTCGGTTTCGCCATTAACCCGGTCAGCTTCCAGGCGCTAAACCCGTTCTGGGTGGTCGTTGCCAGCCCAATTCTGGCCGCTATCTACACGCGTTTAGGTAACAAAGGCAAAGACCTGACCATGCCGATGAAATTTACGCTCGGCATGTTTCTCTGCTCGCTCGGCTTTCTGACAGCCGCCGCCGCGGGAATGTGGTTTGCCGACGCGCAGGGGCTAACTTCACCGTGGTTTATCGTGCTGGTCTATCTGTTCCAGAGCCTGGGAGAATTGTTGATTAGCGCCCTGGGGCTGGCGATGGTCGCCGCGCTGGTACCGCAGCATTTGATGGGCTTTATTCTTGGGATGTGGTTTCTGACGCAGGCCGCCGCATTCCTGATGGGCGGCTACGTCGCCACCTTCACCGCCGTGCCGGACAATATTACCGACCCGCTACAAACGCTGCCAATCTACACCAACGTCTTCAGCAAAATCGGTCTGGTGACGCTGGCGGTAACGGTGGTCATGGCAATGATGGTACCCTGGCTAAACCGGATGATTAATACACCGAGTACCGAACAGTAATGATCGTTGCCGGATGACGGCTAACGCCTTATCCGGCCTACGTTTCACTGTAGCTCGGACGAGGTGCGATAGCGCCGACTCCGGGAGTTTCCCGGCGGCGCTGCGCTTGGCCGGGCTACCTGACAATTATGCGCCTTTACGTCCGGCGATCCATTCCTGCACTTCAACCACAAAGGTATCCGGCGCTTTGCGGTACATTTTGCGCGCCAGATCGAGTATGGTGTGCTGGCCTAAAGCCTCTTCCATGCGCTGCTGTGCCATATCCATGACCGAGCGAACGCCGCAAATCCCTTCGCAGGCCCATTCCGGCGGCTGCTCTTCGAATACCGCCAGACGCTGGCGAATCTCGCGACATTCAAAAATCCGTTTGTCACCGTCAATGGCGTTTACCACATCGAGAACCGTAATGTGTTCAGCTGGTTTCGCCAACTGAAAACCGCCGCCTTTACCCTCGATGCTACGCACCAACCCAGCCTTTGACAGACGGGTGAAGATTTTGGCCAGGTAATCGTAGGGCACACTTTGCAGGTCGGCAATCTCACGCACGCTCATATCGCGGGCATCGCCTTTGCTGTCCACCATACACATCAGACTATGGATGCCGTACTCAACCCCGGAACTGTAGAATGCCATGCTCTTATCTCAGCCAAAATTAATCTGAGTTTATTGTAGCTTTTCCGCTCTCCTGATTCCAGTGAGATTGCAAAAGACAGGACAGCAATAAAATTTAAATTAAATAATTATCAATTAGATAAATAAAAATCACAACGAAAGTCGCCCCCTGTATTTCAAATGACATTGCATCGATTAACTACGATCAATATAATCCGAGTAAATGAATCATAGTGAACAGCGAGAACAACAGTGATGCGTAAACAAATTTTGATCATCGGGGCTGGCTTTGCCGGTATGTGGGCAGCGCTGAGCGCCGCACGTCTGGCGGATAAAAACCAGCAGGACATTGATATTACGGTGATTGCGCCACAACCTGAACTGCGTGTGCGCCCACGTTTTTATGAAAGCGCCGTTCAGACGCTGGTTGCGCCACTGCAACCGCTGTTCGAGGTCACCGGTGTTACCTTCCTGCGCGGCACGGTTGAGAAAATCCTTCCGGCTTCCAAAGAGGTGAGCTGGAAAGATACCCACGGTGAAACGCGCCTGCATCGCTATGACCGTCTGGTTCTGGCCAGCGGCAGCCAGGTGAATCGCAGTATAGTCGCCGGTGCCGCAGAGCATGCCTTCGACCTCGATCAGCTTGAGAGTGCAGCCGTGCTGGAGCAGCATCTGCAAGATCTGGCTAAGCAGCCAGAGAGCAAGGCGCGTAATACTGTTGTCGTCTGCGGTGGCGGCTTCACCGGCATTGAGATGGCGCTGGAGTTACCGGGTCGTCTGAGTGATATCCTCGGTGCTGATGCTAAGACCAGAGTTGTCGTAGTTGAACGTGGTGCGCAACCGGGTGCTCGCTGGAGCCAGGAATTGCGCGATGTGATTGCCGAGGCCTCCACTGAGCTGAACGTAGAATGGATGGTCAATTCCGAAGTTGAGAGCGTGGATGCCTCTGGCGTGACGCTGAAAGATGGTCAGACAATTGCATCACAGACGGTCATATGGACCGTTGGCGTTCAGGCTAACGGTCTGACCGCACAGATTGATGCGCCGCGCGACCGTCAGGGCCGTCTGCATGTAAATGCAAATCTTCAGGTAGTAGGTCATGAAGACATTTATGCCACCGGCGACGTGGCTTACGCCGCCACCGATGATAAGGGCAATCACGCGCTGATGACCTGTCAGCACGCCATCCTGCTGGGTAAATTTGCTGGTAACAATGTGGCAGCAAGCCTGCTGAACGTTGAACCGCTGCCGTATCGTCAGGAAATGTACGTCACCTGTCTGGATCTGGGCGCGTGGGGCGCTGTTTACACCGAAGGCTGGGATCAGCAGGTGAAGTTAACGCGCGCCGAAGCGAAAAAGCTCAAGATGTCGATCGTCAGCGAGCTGATTTATCCGCCAAAAGCCGATAAATCGGTAGCGTTCGAGATTGCCGACCCGCTGGCCCCGTTTGTTTAAATGATCGTCCCCTGCCAGAGCGGCAGGGGAATTCTTCACTGCATCATCACCTGGCGTACGAACTCTTTCTTCATCTGCATACTGTAGGCCTTACCGTAAAATTGCACCTCGGTGTCGGGGCGTTTCACGTCCGGACTGACCTGTTTGTTCATCGGCGTGGAGCCGAAGGCTTTACTGAGCGCTTTTTGCGTCTCAGCCTGAATCAGCCAGTTAAGAAATAGCCGCGATGCCGCCGGATGTTGACTGTTGGCGGCAATAGCCGCGACATTACCGCCACCGGGCATACCAAACTCTGGTACGTAAAATTTCAGCCGCGAGGTGATGGCCCCGGTTTTTTGCAGGCCAGCCAGATGGTCTTCCCAGGCAGGCGTCAGCATCAGCTCGCCATCGTTCAGGCGCGTCAGGCTGTCAGCGCCGGAAGCGGTACGGGTGATTTTGTCGTTATTGACGGCAAACCACTGCCAGCCCTTCAGCCAGTTTTTTACTACTGCGGCATCAACGGTAGCCGACTCGCTGTCAAACTCACCGCTTTGAGTCGTAACGACACGCTGAATAAAGGCTTCTCCCGCACCGCCGTTATTCGGGTCGTTATAGCCAAAGCGCTTTGGATTGGCATCGATAAAACGCTGAAGGTCTTCCATAGTCTGCGGTAACGCCCGATCGCCCATCTGCTGCGGATCGTAGACCAGCCCGGTCTGATTCCCCCAAAACGCCACGGCATAACCTTGGGTATCGACGTTCTGAATCTGGTGAATGGCGTCGCCATAGCCTGGAAGATCGTCCACTTTTGCCAGCGCTTTCGCCCCTGTCGTCACTGGTAACTGTGCCACTGACAGGGCGATCACGTCGATTTTGCCCTTTGCTTTGCCCGCTTCCGCCAGCAGCTTGTTCATATTGCCGTCGATGCTGCCTTCCGGAATGCGCACCTTAACGCCGTACTGCTGCTCAAAGTCCTTCACAAAGCTGCGCCACTGCGGCTGCAGGTACCAGACGTTAAACGTCACACTGCCCTCTTTTTTCGCCTGGGCAATCAGGTCGGGATTATCCGCCGCCAGCGCCAGAGAGCTGCACAGCAGGCCGCCCGCCAGAATCATTACTGTTTTTTTCATCATATTATCTCCTGTAAAAGGTCAGGCTTTCCCCGTGGATTGCGACAGATAGTTCCCCTTCAGCAGCTTCTCGATGATGACCATCAGGATGACGTTGGGGATCACCAGAATCATCGATACCACCGCCGCGTCCGGGCGCACAAAGGAGTAACCGAGGAAGGAATAAAGAATGGTTGGGACGGTGATAAAATCCGGCGCGCCCAGCACATATGAGATGCTGAACTCCTCCAGACTTCGCACCAGACAAAAAATCAGCGCCGCCAGAAAGCTTGGTTTCAGCAGCGGCAGATAGGCATTGCAGAAGGTGCCCCACGCGCCTGAGCCTAAGTCGCGGCTGGCGTCGATCAAGTCCTGCGGCACCGCCTTAAACCCCGCCGACATAATGCGGATAGAATAGGGTAGCGTCAGCACCGTATGGCCGATAACAATGCTGATAAAGGCGTTGTCGATATTGAGATTGATGAGCATGGCGCTGAAGAAAATCCCGATCAACATCCCCGGCATCACCAGCGGGATCAGCGTCAGCATCTCCGCCACCGCCTTGCCGCGAAAGGTCATGCGCCCGAAGGCGTAGGCTGTGGGCAGCGACAGCAGCAGGCTGACCACTGCCACCGCAGGCGCAATGGTGTAGCTGTTGAACAGCGCCTCAGAGAGCGAGGTTTTCTCCCAGACCAGCAGCCAGCGGCTGAACGATAATACGGGCGGGAAGATATCCGGGTAGCTCCACGGATGGGCAGGGTCAACCAGCGACCAGAGGATCGCCATGCCGAACGGCATGCCCAGCCAGACCAGGTTGGCGACTACGAAGAAGATCAGTGAAATCGTCACCACCCGGCGACCGTTGGTAGTGTGGCTCATTTGACCTCTCCTTTGCGGGTGGCGAACGGGGTAATCAGCGTGGCGATAAGCAAGGTGCAGAGGGCCGCCGTGACCATAATGATTACCGCAATCACCGCCGCGTTATTCCACTCGCCGTACTCCATAGCCGTGGCCTGCATCAGCCGCGCCAGCGAGTAGGTGTTGCGCGGACCGGCCACCGAGAAGAAGGCGAAGTCGCCGAGCGCGCCGATAAACACCAGAATCAGCGTCACCTGCACGGCGGGCAGCGTCAGCGGTACCACCACGCCGGTAAAGCTGCGCCAGCGGCTGGCGCCGAGATTGCTGGCGGCGTCCAGTACGTCATTACGAATGGCGTTGACCGCGCCGCCGACCAGGATCAGGGCGAAGGGCAGGTTCTTCCAGATTTGCAGGATAACGACGCCCCAGCCAAAGTCATCGTTCTGCATCCGCAGCGGCTCGCTGATAATCCCCAGCGCCAGCAGCAATTCGTTAATGATGCCGTGGTAAGCGACGATATTGACGAACAGGAACGCCGCCACCAGACCGGGGATAAACATCGGCGCACGCAGCACCGCGATAATCCCTTCTTTACCGACCATCGGCTTACGCAACCACAGCGCCAGCGGATACGCGAAAATCACCGAGCCGAACGCCCCCAGCAGCGACACTTTTACGGAGTAGAACAGGGCGCTTTGCAGCACCTCGTCCTGCAACATATTGCGCCAGTACTCCAGCGAGAAATGGCTGTCGCCTTCGAGGTTGAACCAGCCCAGACTCTGGACGATCACCACGTAAAACGTCGATCCCATCAGCAGCAGAATGGTGCCCAGCCCGCTGAGCATCAGCAGCCAGGCGACCGCATCGTTGCGCCAGTTTTTCATGATACCGGCTCCAGAAAATGGATGGCGTTTTCCGCCAGACGGAAGCAGGCGCGCTCGCCGGGGGCGACGGGCGGCTTTTTGATTAGCTGCAAACGGACCGACAGTCCGCCGTCGTTGTGGCCCCAGGCTTCGGTGAGGTTGCCCATAAAGGCCATTTTGTCGAGCGTCAGGGTGAAGTGGTTGTCGCCTGTTTGTGGCTGGCTGACATACTGCGCGTCTTCTGGTCGCCAGCAGATATAGCAGTGCTCCGCGCGCGGCGGCTGGGCGGAATGCACATAAAACTCGCCGAGGGCGCAGCGTACCCGGTAATAACCCGGCAGCTCTGCGGGCGTGACCTGCGCGGTGTCGATATTGGCTGCGCCGATGAAGTCCGCCACAAAGCGGTTGGCCGGGCGGTAATAGATCTCCTCCGGCTTGCCGATCTGCTCGACGTTTCCGGCGTTCAGCACCACGATTTTATCCGACATCGCCAGCGCTTCCGCCTGGTCGTGGGTGACGTAAATCGAGGTGAGCTGGTACTGCCGCTGCAACTCTTTGATTTCAAAACGCACGCTTTCGCGCAGCTTGGCATCGAGGTTGGAGAGCGGTTCGTCGAACAGGATCACGTCCGGGCGGGTGATCATCGCCCGCGCCAGCGCCACGCGCTGCTGCTGTCCGCCGGAAAGCTGGGCTGGCATTTTCAGGCGCTGGCTCTCCAGCCCCACCTGCTTCAGCGCTTCCGCCAGCCGGGTCTGCTGTTCGCCGATGGCGACCTTTTTCTGTTTCAGGCCAAAGCAGATGTTATGCGCCACGTTGAGGTGCGGAAACAGCGCATAGGACTGGAAACACATGGCGGTGTTACGCTTTTCCGGCGGCAGCGCGTTAACCGTTTTATCGCCAATCAGAATGCGTCCGCTGTCCGGCTGGTGAAAGCCGCCGATCATTTTCAGCAGGGTGGTTTTACCGCAGCCGCTCGGCCCGAGCAGGGTGACGAACTCCCCCTCTTCAGCGCAGAACGAGATTTCCCTGGCGGCGTAGAATTCGCCGAACGTTTTGGTTACCTGCTCAAGAACCAGCTTTGACATGAGTCTGTTTTCCGTCGACTAAAAGATGAATATTAAATTTACACACTAAACATTAAATTTATGTGACGGTGGTCTTTAAAATTAAAATATGTATATATATCAACATTAATTTATTTAAAAACAATACCTTGATAGTGGTGGGGTAAAAATCGCTTTCTCATTTAAATTTAAATAGTAAAGTTAATAACCATCTTTCATCATGAGGAACCAAAGATGGCGTTTAACTTTCACCGGGCGGCAGAGGGAATTGTGCTGGCCAACAGCCACCGGGGTTATTCCAGCTGCGCGCCGGAAAACACCTTTCCGGCCTTTGAAGCCGCCCGCCGGGCGGGCACCCACTGCATTGAAATCGATATCCACCTGACGGCGGACGATCGGCTGGTCGTCACGCACGATCACCGCATCGACCGGGTGTCCACCGGGCGCGGATTTGTTGAGCAGATGACCTACCCGCAGCTGCTGGCGTGCGACTTTGGCGTGAAATACCATCCGTCGTTTGCCGGCACGCAGATCCCCCTCCTGGCGGACGTGCTGTGCTGGGCGGTGGAAAACGGCATGGGGTTGATTGTTGAGGTCAAACAGCGCAACCGCCATGACGAGTTTGTGGCGGCACTGGTCACGCTACTTCGTCAGCTGCCAAAGGCCATCGGCCATATCCAGCTGCTGGGCTTCAACCATGTGCTGATCAACCGGGTGAAGGAGCAGATTCCGGAGCTGGCGTTACAGGTAGTGACGCTGGAGCGTTACAATAACCAGCTCGCGGCGGTGCAGCAGTCAAATGCCGGTTGCGTCTGTTTTGAGTTCGAGTTTGCCCATATCGACGATCTGCGGGCCTATAAACAGGCCGGGCTGGGCGTGCGGATGTACCTGCATGAAATGAAAAACGGCATGACGCCGCTGGAGCAGTATGACTATAAATATGGCTGCGACAGCCGCCCGGTCATTATCGGCTGGATGCAGGCGGGGCTGATTGATATGCTCAGCCACGATGATATTCCGTATCTGCAGGGGCTGATTGAAGAAGCAGGCCTGCAATGGGGTTAGATAAAAAATAAGGACACCATGAACGCCCAATCTGAACGCCTTGAGCTGCGCGGTTCGCAGCGTTTGTTGCTGGAACTGATCCGTCGTCATGCTCCGGTGACGCGAGCCGAACTGGCGCGGCTATCGGGGCTGACGGCGGGGGCTATCACCCAGCAGTGCCGGGAGCTCATGTTCTCCGGTCTGGTGGTGGAAGGCGAGCGTAATACCGGGCAGCGCGGTCAGCCCTCGCTGCCGCTGCGCCTGAACCCCGGCGGCGGATGCGCTATCGGATTGGCGTTCAGTCCTGGTTTTATCGATATGACGGTGGTCGATCTTAGCGGCCGCCAGATGCTGTCACTTTCCGAAGCGCATCAGGAGAATCAGCCGCTGGCGGCTACTCTCGCGCAGATCAAAACCCTGGTGGAGCAGACGCTGAAAAAGCGCCAGCTCCAGCACGCGCGTATTCTCGGTATTGGCTATGCGGTGCCGGGTTTTTTAAAAGCGGACGGCCGTAAGCGCCATAGCGTCGCGTGGCTGGAGAGCTGGCGTGAAGTGGATCTTCAGCAGGCGTTTGGCGACAACCTGCCGTGGCCGACGTGGGTGGAGAACAATGCCAACGCCTCGGCGGTAGGCGAGCTGTACAGCGGCGAATGGAATGCCTACAGCGATCTGACCTTTATCGACCTTGGCTACGGTATCGGCGCGGGGATTATCTCCGGGCATAAAATGCTGCGCGGCGGGTTCTGCAATGCCGGTGAAGTCGGGATGGCGTTTCCGTCCGGTACACCGCGCCCGTCGTATAAGGATTTGCTTGCCCTGCTTGAACGTGAAGGGTTCAGTGAAACTCAGCTACCGGAGCTGATTGCCGGGCAGCATCCGCTGCTGGAGAGTTGGTTTGAACGCTGTCGTGGCCAGGTGGAACAGACTGTGTTCGGCTGCGTGCAATGGGTGGATCCGCAAATCATTGTGCTCGGCGGCGCAATGCCGAAACCGATTATCAGCCGCCTGGTGCAGGATCTGAATCAACGGCTGGAAACCCGGCTCGATCCCAATCGCCCGAAAGTGAAGCTGGCCGCATCCTCAATGGGGGCGCAGAGCGCGTCACGCGGCGCGGCGATGATCCCGCTATATCAGGTGATTAACGAAGGGCAGAGCTAGCAGAAAAGAAGGCATCCCCGGAGGCGGTGCTGCGCACCTGTCCGGGCTACCAGACCGCACGAATCCGTAGCCCGGGCAAGGCGCGTCAAGCGCCGCCCCCGGGAAAACGCGCACAATATTTCAGTCAGCGACATCCCCGGATTGCGGCTGACGCCTTATCCGGGCTACCAGACCGCACGAATCCGTAGCCCGGGCAAGGCGCGTCAA
>NZ_JAPUEW010000046.1:23137-68720 GCF_027492335.1 Klebsiella sp.
GTCAAGCGCCGCCCCCGGGGAAAACGCGCACGATATTTCAGGCAGCGACATCCCCTGATTGCGGCTGATGCCTTATCCGGGCTACCAGACCGCACGGGCCCGTAGCCCGGGCAAGGCGCATCAAGCGCCGCCCCCGGGGAAAACGCGCACGATATTTCAGTCAGCGACATCCCCGGATTGCGGCTGATGCCTTATCCGGGCTACCAGACCGCACGAGCCCGTAGCCCGGGCAAGGCGCATCAAGCGCCGCCCCCGGGGAAAACGCGCACGATATTTCAGTCAGCGACATCCCCGGATTGCGGCTGATGCCTTATCCGGGCTACCAGACCGCACGAATCCGTAGCCCGGGCAAGGCGCGTCAAGCGCCGCCCCCGGGGAAAACGCGCACGATATTTCAGGCAGCGACATCCCCGGATTGTAAGATTTATCCTTGTTGCTCAATCGCCGTTCCGGCGTAAATATCAAACCGGTGGCCTTTGGTGACCACCGCGTTCGGCGTCGCCACATCCGCCAGCGGCGGCGCATAGTCCGGTCGTTTGACCACCACGCGTTTGGTCGCCAACAGACGAGCAGGTTCCAGCAGGCCATCAGCGTCTAAATCCGGCCCCACCAGCGACTGAAACACCCGCATCTCTTTCTTCACCAGCGCACTTTTCTGCTTGTGTGGGAACATCGGGTCGAGGTAAACCACCTGCGGACGCGGAGTAATATCGGTCAGCGCCATCAGGCTGGAGGCGTGAATTAGCTGTAGCCGCTCCTGCAACCATGGACCGATTTCCGCATCGGCATAGCCGCGCGTCAGGCCATCGTCGAGCAGCGCGGCAACCACCGGATTGCGTTCCAGCATCCGCACATGGCAACCCACAGAGGCGAGGACGAACGCATCGCGCCCCAGTCCGGCAGTCGCATCGACCACATCCGGCAGGTAATCACCCTTAATACCAACCGCTTTTGCCACCGCCTCGCCGCGGCCGCCGCCAAACTTGCGTCGATGAGCCATCGCCCCGCCGACAAAATCGACGAAGATACCACCAAGCTTCGGCTCATCGCGCTTGCGCAGTTCCAGATGCTCCGACGTCATCACCAGCGCCATCAGGTTGTCTTCATCGTGTTCCAGCCCCCAGCGGGCAGCAAGAACAGACAAGGCGCCGTCTCCGGCGCCCGTTTCATCAATTAAGCAGATTTTCACTCAATCAGCCTTTGATTCCGTAATGCTCAAGCATCGCGTCCAGCTGCGGTTCGCGACCACGGAAGCGTTTGAATAGCGTCATCGGCTCTTCAGAACCACCGCGAGTCAGGATATTGTCGAGGAATGACTGACCGGTTTCGCGGTTGAAGATCCCCTCCTCTTCGAAACGCGAGAAAGCATCAGCAGCCAGCACATCGGCCCACAAATAGCTGTAGTAGCCCGCCGCATAGCCACCGGCAAAAATATGGCTGAAAGCATGCGGGAAGCGGCCCCATGACGGTCCAGGGATCAGCGCAACCTGCTTTTTAATTTCCGCCAGCGTTTCGAGGATTTTAGCCCCCTGCTCTGGCTGGAACTCCGCATGCAGGCGGAAGTCGAACAGTCCGAACTCCAGCTGACGCAGGATAAACATCGCCGCCTGGTAGTTTTTTGCCGCCAGCATTTTCTCCAGCAGTTCTTTTGGCAGCGGCTCGCCGGTTTCATAGTGACCGGAGATAAACGCCAGAGCGTCCGGCTCCCAGCACCAGTTTTCCATAAACTGGCTCGGCAGTTCGACCGCATCCCACGGCACCCCGCTGATGCCGGAAACCCCGGCGGTATCGATACGGGTCAGCATATGATGCAGGCCATGACCAAACTCGTGGAACAGAGTGATCACTTCATCATGAGTGAACAGCGCCGGTTTGCCGCTGACCGGACGGTTAAAGTTACAGGTCAGATAAGCGACCGGTTTTTGCAGCGAACCATCGAGTTTGCGCATCTGGCCGACGCAGTCGTCCATCCATGCCCCGCCGCGCTTATGTTCGCGAGCGTAGAGATCGAGGTAGAAGCTGCCACGCAGTTCATTGTTTTCGTCATACAGCTCGAAGAAACGCACTTCCGGATGCCAGACGTCAACATCGGTACGCTCTTTGGCGGTAATACCATAAATACGTTGAACGACTTCGAACAGGCCGTTAACGGCTTTGTTTTCCGGGAAGTACGGGCGCAGCTGTTCGTCGCTGATGCTGTACAGATGCTGTTTCTGTTTTTCGCTGTAGTACGCGATATCCCACGGCTGCAGTTCATCAACGCCAAATTCGGCTTTGGCGAAGGCTCGCAGCTGGGCCAGCTCTTTCTCACCCTGGGGACGGGCACGTTTGGCCAGGTCGGTCAGGAAGTCGAGCACCTGCTGTGGGTTCTCGGCCATTTTGGTAGCCAGAGACTTGTCGGCATAGCTGTCGAAGCCCAGTAGCTGCGCCAGCTCGTGGCGCAGGGCAAGAATTTCCGCCATCACTGGGCTGTTGTCCCACTTCCCGGCGTTTGGCCCCTGGTCAGAAGCGCGGGTGGAGTAAGCGCGATACAGCTCTTCACGAAGCCGCCCGTTGTCGCAATAAGTCATCACCGGAAGATAGCTCGGGATATCCAGAGTTAGCAGATAGCCTTCCTGCTCTTTGGCTTCTGCCTGCGCTTTGGCGGCAGCCAGCGCACTTTCCGGCATCCCGGAAAGTTCGGCTTCATCGGTCACCAGCTTCGTCCAACCCATAGTGGCGTCGAGCACGTTGTTGCTGTACTGGTTGCCCAGCTCGGACAGGCGAGCAGCGATTTCGCCATAACGTTTCTGCTGCTCTTTCGCCAGGCCAATACCAGAAAGTTCAAAATCACGCAGCGCGTTATCCACCGCTTTTTTCTGCGCGGTATTCAGAGTGGCGTAATGGTCGCCGTCGCGCAGGTCGCGGTACGCTTTATACAGACCTTCATGTTGCCCAACCCAGGTGCTGTACTCAGAGAGCAGCGGCAGGGTTTGTTCGTAGGCTTCGCGCAGTTCCGGGCTGTTTTTAACCGAGTTCAGATGGCTGACCGGCGAAAAAATACGCCCCAGCACGTCATCCACTTCTGCCAGCGGCTGGCAAAGATTTTCCCAGGTGTACGGCGCCCCTTGCGCCACCGCGCTCTCTACTGCCGCCCGGCAATCATCCAGCGCTTTGGTGACCGCGGGGACGACATGTTCAGGTTGGATAGCAGAGAAAGGGGGCAATAAAAAAGGCGTCAGTAATGGATTGGTCATATGCGCAGTCCTGTTGAAGAGGGTAAATGAAGCGCGCGTCCGGCGCTTTAGCATGAGATCTAGAATGGGGGATAGTTGGGTGAATTTCAATGTCAGGCACGGTGCAGGACCGGGTATTACTGCGATAAGCCTGGCCTCTGTGGTTATTGCGCATAAAAAAGCCGGGTCAGCATCGCTGCTACCCGGCCCGTTTTATACTGACGCTCTGCTTACACCACCATCCCCAACAGCAAGCAGCCAATCAGACCGCACACGGAGATAATGGTTTCCAGCACCGACCACGACCTGATGGTCTCGCCGATAGTCAGGTTGAAGTACTCTTTAAACAGCCAGAAGCCCGGATCGTTGACGTGAGAGAAGATAACGCTACCGGAACCAACGGCGATAACCATCAGTTCAGGGCTCACGCCGGTAGTCGCGATCAACGGTGCAGCAATCCCGCCTGCGGTAATAGCTGCAACGGTCGCCGAACCCAGCGCAATACGCAGTACCGCAGCAATCGACCAGGCCATAAACAGCGGAGACATATTGGATTCATGCATGATAGAGGCGATGTATTTGTCCATCCCGCTATCGACCAGCACCTGTTTGAAGGCGCCACCGCCACCGATGATCAGCAGCATCATGGCAATAATTTTGATGGAAGAGGTCAGCGTTTCGTTGATCTGGTCCATCGAGCGGCCACGGTTGAGGCCAAAGGTGAACAGCGCGATCAGCACCGCAATCAGCGTTGCCATCACCGGGTCGCCAAAGAACTCAGCAACCGGCAGGAAAGCATGACCTTTCGGCAGCACCATCTCGGCTACCGCACGCATCGCCATCAGAATAACCGGTACCAGAGAAGTCCAGACGCTGACGCCAAAGCCCGGCATCTCTTCTTCAGTGAATGTTTTCGGGTTATGCAGGCCTTCCGGAATCGGTTTATCGATGCCTTTCAGGAAACGTGCGTAAACCGGACCGGCCAGAATCACTGTCGGGATCGCCAGAATCGTACCGAACAGCAGGGTTTTACCCATATCGGCATGGAAAATGGTGGCAATCGCCGTCGGACCCGGGTGCGGAGGCAGGAAGCCGTGGGTAACGGAAAGCGCGGCCGCCATCGGCACGCCGACATATAGCAGCGGGATGCGGGCGGACGCAGCGATGGTAAAGACCAGCGGCAGCATCAACACGAAACCCACTTCATAGAACAGCGCGAAGCCGACGGTAAAACCGGTCAGCACGACTGCCCATTGGATGTGTTGTTTACCAAATTTGTCAATTAACGTGGTGGCGATACGCTGCGCACCGCCGCAGTCCGCCAGCATTTTACCGAGCATAGCGCCGAAGCCCATGATCAGCGCGAGGCTGCCGAGGGTTCCCCCAACGCCGTTCTTGATGGAGACGATAACTTTATCCAGAGGCATGCCCTGCATGAGCCCGACGGCAAGCGCCACCAGAACCAGAGCGATAAAACCGTTCATTTTGAAACGGATCATCAGCAACAATAACAGGGCAACCCCGATAGCAACGATGACTAATGGCATGATTTACCTGGCCTTAATTTGTTATGGGTAACGTCATAGTTTCAACATTGACTTCATCCGTTCCGATTGGAACAAAAAATGTCCGACGCCGTAAATGCTAGCTTTATCCTTACCCAGAGAAAGGATAGCCGGCTATTTTTTAATCTGTGGCGCCTGAAATGAATGATACGGGTAACATAGTAAGTTTGAGAATCACCTGGGCAGTGTAAATTTCAAATATGAGACTTAAGTCATACTCTTTCCCGGGTTTTTGCCGGGTTGCTTAGCGGGGAATGATGCGCGGTAACTTGAGAAGAGTAGCCCGACAGCGCAAATACTGCCGGGCGGGGGGAATCAATAGTAGGAGTGCTCGCCGCGCTGGTGTTCGGTCAGATCGCGTACGCCTTTCAGTTCCGGGAATTCGTTCAGCATCTGCTTCTCGATCCCTTCTTTCAGGGTTACATCGACCATCGAACAGCCGTTACAGCCGCCGCCGAATTGCAGGATAGCCAGACCATCGTCGGTGATTTCCATCAGCGTGACGCGCCCGCCGTGACCGGCCAGCTGCGGGTTAATCTGCGATTGCAGCAGATATTCGACGCGCTCCATCAGCGGGGCATCATCAGAAACCTTGCGCATCTTGGCGTTTGGCGCTTTCAGCGTCAGCTGAGAGCCTAGCTGGTCGGTAACAAAATCGATTTCAGCGTCTTCCAGGTACGGCGCGCTAAGTTCATCGACATAAGCGGTCAGTTGCTCAAACTTCAGCGCAGTATCGGTGTCTTCCACCGCATCCGGTGGGCAGTAGGAAACGCCGCACTCAGCGTTTGGGGTACCGGGATTAATCACAAATACGCGAATTTGTGTCCCTTCTTCCTGATTTACCAGCAGTTTGGCAAAGTGCGCTTGTGCAGCATCGGAAATACGGATCATAGCGTTGGCCTAATAGTTGACTATTTTACTTGGTTATAATACGCCCATCAGCAGGGGTCTACAAGGTACGGCATATACACCATACCTGAACCGTCGCGGCGCCGTTTCGCAAAAGCAGGCGGGATATCTCGGCGACGGTGCTTCCGGTTGTGACGACATCATCCACAATGGCGATATGGTGACCCCGCACCGACAATTCAAGCTGAAAGGCGTTTTTCAGGTTCTGTTTGCGCAATCTGGCGCTGAGCTGATGCTGGGTGGCGGTACGACGCTGACGGGTGAGCGCATCGCTACGCCAGGCGCAGCCCATCCAGTGCGCCAGCGGGCGGCACAGCAGATCGCTCTGATTAAAACCCCGCTTCCACTGGCGACGCTGCCAGAGCGGCACGCTGATAATTCTATCTGGTTTGGGAAGCCCCCTGCTCTGATGAATACGCAACAGCAGAAGACGCGCCAGCGCCGGAGCCAGCTCTGGTCGTTTGTTGAATTTTAACTGGTGAATCATGCCGCTCAGCGGCGGCCGATAATCATTCACCGCAACCAGCCGCTGCCACGGCGGTGGTTTTTGCAGGCAGCGCCCGCACGGCAGCAGGCCTGCCTGAGCAGGTAGCCCACACTGAGGACAGAGCGGCTCAGACGCCATCAACGATGCAGCGCATCGCGAGCAGATCCCCCAGCGGGCGATGACCAGCGGCATTTGACATAGCCAGCATAAGCTGTGTGCTGTTAGCATATTTCCCCTTATCTTGATGGAAAGAGAACAGTAACCGATGAAAGAGATCTGGTGGCAAACCACGGGCGAAGGAAATTGTCATCTTGTGCTGCTGCACGGATGGGGGCTGAATGCGCAAGTGTGGGATTGCATCACGCCGGAACTAACCTCGCATTTCACGCTGCACCTCGTCGACCTTCCGGGCTATGGCCGCAGCAGCGGATTTGGTGCCCTATCGCTCCAGGAGATGGCGCAGCAGGTGCTAGCCAAAGCGCCAGAGCGCGCTATCTGGCTGGGCTGGAGCCTCGGCGGGCTGGTGGCAAGTCAGGTTGCGTTAACTCACCCCAACCGCGTGCAGGCGCTGGTCACCGTCGCCTCTTCTCCCTGTTTTAGTGCTCACGATAGCTGGCCGGGAATCAAACCCGAGGTGCTGAGCGGTTTTCAACAGCAACTGAGTGAAGATTTTCAGCGCACCGTGGAGCGTTTTCTGGCGCTGCAAACTATGGGAACCGAGAGCGCCCGCCAGGATGCCAAAGCACTGAAGAAGGCAGTGCTGTCGCTGCCGATGCCTGCGCCGGAGGTGCTAAACGGCGGACTGGAGATCCTCAAAACCGCCGATTTACGCCAGCCGCTGGCGGCGCTGACGATGCCGTTTTTACGTCTGTACGGTCGGCTGGATGGTCTGGTGCCGCGAAAAATCGTGCCGGTGCTCGACGCGCTGTGGCCACAGAGCCAATCCATCATCTTCGATAAAGCCGCCCACGCGCCGTTTATCTCTCATCCGCAGGAATTTTGCGCACCTCTGATAGCGCTAAAAGCCCAGGCCAGTAAATATTTTTAGCAGGACATGGTAAAAACGCAGGGCCCGACAATACTTAGGTTGTTGCGGCGGTTGACTATTTCATGTTGCCTTCGCGACCTAAAAACAACAACCTAATGGAGAGTAGAGGCTATGAAACTTGTTACAGGAATTGTTGCATCTCTGGTGATTGGTTCCCTGTCCTTCGGCGCGTTCGCTGCCAAGGAAATTCAAAAAGATGAAGTCGCTAAAATGAATCTGACCAAAGTCGGTTCGATTACCACCTCAAAAACGACTTCTCCGATGGATGCGAAGCGCGATCTGTCGAAAAAAGCGGATGAGATGGGCGGCACTTATTTTGTGGTGATTGCAGGCGAGAAGAACGAGAAAACGGTTCACGCGAACGCGGACGTCTACAAGTAAGCCAGTAAGCGGGTCTCAGGACCCGCTTTCGGTATCGCGACGGTGCGGGCGGTTTCCCGGACAGGTGCGCCAGCACCGCCTCCGGGAAAATGCATCATTCAATCTTCCCAGTGCGGCTACGCTGACTGGCTACGAATTCACAACCGTCTGATCTGTACTCTACCAGGCTACGAAAGGCGCTGGCCTCCCGTGATTATTGATGAACTTTGGCCGCCATCTGATACGCAGCAGGCAGATTCAACCGCTGCCAGAACTGCTGGTCACCGGTCTCCCCCGACAGCGGGTACCCTGCGGGCAGAGCCGTTTTGACCATCAACGCCCGGCGCTGCGCGGCGGACAGATTCGGCAATGCTGCTTCCAGCAACACTTCCGCCCCTTCCGGCACCTTCAGACCCTGTTTTTCGCCCTTCTGCTGCGGCAGGCTGTAGGTCATGGTGAAGCGATAAAACTCACGCATCGCCGGGTCGCGATAGGGATCGTCCTTCGCAGGCACCTTCGCGCATTCCGCCAGCGTCGTACCGCACTCTTTCTCCAGCGCCGTACGCAGTTGGTCGCGAGCTTCATTGAACAACGCGCGATACTTCGCATCATTCAGATAGTGAGCGACGTTGCGCTGCGCCACCATCCGCGAGCCCATCACGTCCAGCGGATAATGCACGCCCAGCACGATGCGCGAGTAACCATAGCGAGCGCCGCGGGTTACCAGCGCATCAAAGCGCTCGGGGATCATCTCCGCCATCAGCAGCGCATCGGTATAGCCGGTATTGGTATGTCCACTCGGGAATGAGCCACCGTCTGCGGTATACGGTTTGTTATCCTTCACCACCACATCGTCCGGCACCAGATGGATGGTGTTCCCCTGAATCAGGAACGGGCGCGGGTTATTAAAGTGCTTTTTCGCCGCGCTGGTACTCACTTCGGAAGCTTTAATCAGCGCAGCTGCCTTGCCGAGCTCGCCTTTATCGTAGGCGGTAAGGAATGCTTTCCCAAGGCGTGGCCCCATCGCATCGCTGAGAAAATAGAGATAGCTGATCCCCTCAGCATCTGCCAGCGCCTGGTGGCGAGAGGTCTGCACAGCATCGCGGTTAATCGCGGTGACGGTTTCGAGGTTTTGCTGTATGACCGCCTTCGGCAGCGTGCTGAACGCCGAGAGCAATTCGATACCCGCCTGCTGGTTGGCTTTAGCCTGGAAATCGTAACCGCTGCCCTTCAGCCACGCTTTATCCGCCTGGGTTTTATTCTGTTTAGCGTGCTCCAGCTGGTCACGAGTGAGGGTTGATGCATCGCCCTTCAGCGCGTTACGTAGCTGGGACAGGCTTTGGTTCTCCAGGGCATTGAATGCCGGACTCGCAGCCGCTGGCGTCACGCCGTTAGCCATCGCCGCCACCTGATTCAGAGGGACACCTTGCGCCAGAACCGGCAGCGCCAGGATGAGCGCCGATGTCAGAAGCGTAATTTGCAGTTTCATTATTTTCCCTTTATACAAATAGTTACCTTGCCTGCATGCGACGCTAGCGCCCCTGCTTTACGTTTTTATGACACGGTTATGTTTTGCAACGCTTTAACCGCATTTGAAACAGCGCGGTGCCGGAGGCGGTAATCCAGGCGGATCTGCGGTAAACTATCGGTTATCTTGTTTACTTCCCGGAATCACCGCATCCATGCTCAGTTATCGCCACAGCTTTCACGCAGGCAACCACGCCGACGTCCTTAAACACACCGTTCAGAGTCTGATCATTGAATCACTGAAAGAGAAAGAAAAACCGTTTCTCTATCTGGACACTCACGCCGGAGCAGGCCGCTATCAGCTGAGCAGCGAGCACGCTGAGCGTACTGGTGAATATCTCGAAGGTATCGCCCGCATCTGGCAGCAGGATGACCTGCCCGCCGAGCTGGAGCCGTATATCTCCGTCGTCCAGCATTTCAACCGCAGCGGCCAGCTGCGCTACTACCCCGGCTCGCCGCTGATTGCCCGCCAGCTTCTGCGCGAGCAGGACAGCCTGCAGATGACCGAGCTGCACCCAAGCGATTTCCCGTTGCTGCGTTCTGAATTCCAGAAAGATGATCGCGCCCGCGTGGAAAAAGCCGACGGCTACCAGCAGTTAAAGTCGAAGCTACCGCCGGTTTCCCGCCGTGGGCTGGTGCTTATCGACCCGCCTTACGAAATCAAAAGCGATTACCAGGCGGTAGTCACCGGTATTCATGAAGGCTACAAGCGCTTTGCGACCGGTACCTACGCGCTGTGGTATCCGGTGGTGCTGCGAGCACAGATTAAGCGCATGATCAAAGAGTTAGAAGCCACCGGCATTCGCAAAATTCTGCAAATTGAGCTGGCGGTACGCCCGGACAGCGATCAGCGCGGCATGACCGCCTCCGGGATGATCGTCATCAACCCACCGTGGAAGCTGGAGCAGCAGATGAACAACGTGCTGCCGTGGCTGCATAAGAAGCTGGTACCGAACGGTATCGGCCACGCAACGGTCAGTTGGATCGTGCCAGAGTAATCGCAACCATCGGTGGAACCTTTTACGCCTCGCGCTACAATCGCGGCCATTCAATAATAAGGACCAGAGCCATGACCAAACATTATGACTACATCGCTATCGGCGGCGGCAGCGGCGGCATCGCCTCCATCAACCGTGCGGCAATGTATGGACAGAAGTGCGCGCTGATTGAAGCCAAAGACCTGGGCGGCACCTGCGTGAACGTCGGCTGCGTGCCGAAGAAAGTCATGTGGCATGCGGCGCAGATCCGCGAAGCAATCCATCTGTATGGCCCGGATTACGGTTTTGATGCCACCATCAATAACTTCGACTGGGACAAACTGATCGCCAGCCGTAGCGCCTATATCGACCGTATCCACACCTCTTACGACAACGTGCTGGGTAAAAACAAAGTCGATGTGATTAAGGGCTTCGCGCGCTTTGTCGATGCGAAAACCGTGGAAGTGAATGGTGAAACCATTACCGCCGATCATATCCTGATCGCTACCGGTGGCCGTCCGAGCCATCCGAATATTCCGGGAGTCGAGTACGGCATCGATTCCGATGGCTTCTTCGAACTGCCGGCGCTGCCGAAACGTGTTGCGGTCGTTGGCGCAGGCTATATCGCCGTTGAGCTGGCGGGCGTGATTAATGGCCTGGGTGCGGAAACTCACCTGTTTGTGCGTAAACACGCGCCGCTGCGCAGCTTTGATCCGCTGATCGTCGAGACGCTGGTCGAAGTGATGAACGCCGAAGGCCCGCAGCTGCACACCAACGCCATTCCGAAAGCGGTGGTCAAGAATGCCGATGGCAGCCTGACCCTGGAGCTGGAAGATGGCCGCAGCCAGACCGTCGACTGCCTGATTTGGGCGATTGGTCGCGAACCGGCAAACGATAACTTCAATCTCGCCGTTACAGGTGTGAAAACCAAC
Organism: Klebsiella sp.; assembly: GCF_027492335.1. Lineage (NCBI taxonomy): Bacteria > Pseudomonadati > Pseudomonadota > Gammaproteobacteria > Enterobacterales > Enterobacteriaceae > Klebsiella > Klebsiella sp. The sequence goes on from NZ_JAPUEW010000046.1 coordinate 34,158, forward strand.
GATAAAGGCTATATCGTCGTCGACAAATTCCAGAATACGAACGTTTCTGGCATTTACGCCGTGGGCGATAATACCGGTGCCGTTGAGCTGACCCCAGTGGCGGTTGCCGCCGGACGTCGTCTCTCTGAACGCCTGTTTAACAACAAGCCGGACGAGCATCTGGACTACAGCAACATCCCGACCGTGGTCTTCAGCCATCCGCCTATCGGCACCGTCGGTTTAACCGAACCGCAGGCACGCGAGCAGTACGGCGATGAGGCAGTGAAAGTGTATAAATCCTCTTTCACCGCCATGTATACCGCCGTAACCTCACACCGCCAGCCGTGCCGTATGAAGCTGGTCTGCGTCGGCCCGGAAGAGAAGATTGTCGGCATTCACGGCATCGGCTTCGGTATGGATGAGATGCTGCAGGGCTTCGCGGTGGCGCTGAAAATGGGCGCGACTAAGAAAGACTTCGATAATACCGTGGCGATCCATCCAACGGCATCGGAAGAATTTGTAACGATGCGCTAAGGCGTTCATCGGTCGATAAAAAGAAGCTCCCTGGAGCTTCTTTTTTATATTTACGCCACGCCATTATTCCCATGGCGCTTGAACGCCGAACGCTGATTCAGCGCCATATACCAGCGCTCGACTTCCGCCATTTCCGGATGGGCGAATGGCGTCATTTTCCAGCGATGCACCGACAGACCAAGGACAATATCCGCGAGGGTAAACTGGCTACCGGTGACCCATGCTCCGGTCTGCTGAAGCTGCGCATTGACGATCTGCACGCAGCGAGTCCAGGCGGCAATGCTCTCTTTGATCGCCGCCGGATCCTGAAAGCGTGGATCCTTGCGCACCAACCCCATAAAAGCATAGCGCCAGGCACTGTTAAACTCCGTCGCCTGCCAGTCCATCCAGTGCTCAACCTCTGCGGCAGCCTGCGGTGCGCAGGGGAGCAGGTCTTCCCGCCCCGCTTTACGCGCCAGGTAGCGGCAAATACTGTTCGACTCCCACAACACAAAATCGTCATCCAGCAGCACCGGCACCAGGCTATTCGGGTTAAGGGCACGAAACTCCGGTGTCTCAATTGACTGGAACCCACTGCCATAATCTTCCTGCTGATAATCCAGCCCCGCTTCTTCACAGGTCCACAGCACTTTACGCACGTTAATTGATGAGCGCTTGCCCAGTATTTTTATCATTGTCAGCAATTCCTCAATCAAAAGAGATGGTTGTTTCACAATACTCCAACAGCAACACGTGTACAGCTGGATAATGTGTATAGTGGATTGCAGGATTTTTCTCCAGAACAGGTACCCGACATGTTGACCTCTTTTAACGTTTTAACACCGGGCAATATCCGCTTTGGACGCGGCCTTGCTCGTAGCGCAGCCCCCTGGCTCGCCGGGCATTCCGCGCAGATACTGCTGGTTCACGGCGCCAGCCTGCAACGCGCTGAGTTTTTGCTGGCGGAACTGCGAGCGCATCAGCTTGACGTCACCACTCTATCTATCGCCCATGAACCTTGCTTACAGGATATTGAACAGGGCGTTCGCCTGGCGCGGGAAAAGGGCATCGGGGCGGTGGTCAGTCTCGGTGGCGGCGCGGTGATTGACGCAGGCAAAGCGATTGCGGCGCTGATTCCAGCTCAGGGAGCGGCTCTCGAGTATCTGGAGGTGGTTGGTACCGGGCGCGTGTTAGAGGCTAACCCGCTACCGTTCGTCGCTATCCCTACCACCGCTGGCACAGGAGCGGAGGTGACGAAAAATGCAGTGATTAACGTCCCCGAACAGCAGCGTAAAGTGAGCCTGCGCGACGATCGTATGCTGCCGGACCTGGCGATTATTGACCCATCGCTCACCGACAACACCCCGCGAGCAGTGACGTTAGCTTCCGGACTCGACGCCATCACCCAGGTGATCGAGCCGTGGCTCTGCACCCGCGCCAATCCCTTTACCGATGCGCTATGCCGGGAGGCGATCCCGCGCGGAATAAAAGCGCTCAGAACGCTGATGGAAAAAGAGTGCCCGGACAGCCGCGATGAGATGGCGTGGGTTAGCCTGTGCGGCGGTCTGGCACTGGCGAATGCCGGACTCGGCGTGATCCACGGCCTGGCTGGCCCGCTGGGCGGCCTAAGCAACGCCGCTCACGGCGCGCTCTGTGGCAGCCTGCTCTCCTTCGGCCTGGCGCTGAATGAAGCGCAGATTAGCGATGAGAAAATCAAACAACGATTTGCTGACGTGCGGCAATGGCTGGCCGCCGGGCTGGATGTTGAGCCGAGCAACGCCTGGGAGAGCCTGCGAGAGTGGAGCCAGCACGCGGGTCTGGGCAATCTGCACGATCTCGGCGTACCGCGCGATGCCCTGGAGCCTGCGGCGCTCGCCGCCAGCAGCTCATCATCGATGAAGGCTAACCCGGTGATGCTGACCAGCGAGCAGCTGCTGGAGATGCTGGAAGCCGCGTGGGAATAATCTTTCGCTGTTCCAGGCAAAAAGAATTTAGATTTTGTTGCAAAACGATTGCTCCGAATTTCTCTCGTGAAATCGGAGCGATTAAATATTTTTAATGCATAAAATCAGACAATTAAAGTTATAGCTGGTTGCCACTGTTCAGCGAAAATCGTGATCTAGCACACACTTTACCTCCCGAATCCCGCTGCGAATGTCTACGCTTAATAGACAGGTCGGGCGCGCCCGGCATCCTCTACAGACGCAATCCGGAGGCCCGCATAACTATGTTCAGCCAGAAATTACGCAACGTTGATGACGACGAGTTGAGGATCGAAAACGATCTGTGCTACGAAGCCGATCCGTATGAGTTAAAACTGGATGAAATGTTCGACGCCGAACCTGAACCGGAGATCATCGAAGGGCTGCCCGCCTCGGATGCCCTGACCCCTGCGGACCGCTATCTGGAACTATTCGCCCACGTGCAGAAGTCACGTATTTTCGTCGATAGCAAAACCTTCCCCGACTGCGCTCCGAAGCAGGATCCGCTGGATATTTTGATCCACTATCGTCGCGTGAGACGCACGCCCGACTTTGATTTACGCCAGTTCGTTGAAGAACACTTCTGGCTGCCGGACGGCCGCGCCGAGGATTATGTTTCCGATCCCAAGCGATCCCTTAAAGAGCATATCGATAATCTGTGGCCAATCCTCACCCGTGAACCGCAGGATCACATTCCCTGGTCATCGCTGCTGGCGCTGCCACAGTCCTATATCGTGCCCGGCGGGCGTTTTAGCGAAACCTATTACTGGGACTCCTACTTCACCATGTTGGGGCTGGCGGAAAGCGGCCGGGAAGATCTGCTGAAATGCATGGCCGACAACTTCGCGTGGATGATTGAAATTTATGGCCATATTCCTAACGGCAACCGCACCTACTATTTGAGCCGCTCGCAGCCACCGGTCTTCGCGCTGATGGTCGAACTGTTCGAGGAGGATGGCGTGCGCGGTGCAAAACGTTATCTTGACCATCTGCAAATGGAGTACCGTTTCTGGATGGACGGCGCGGAATCGCTGATACCTAACCAGGCCTATCGCCACGTGGTGCGCATGCCGGACGGTTCGCTGTTGAACCGTTATTGGGACGATCGTGATACGCCGCGCGACGAATCCTGGCGCGAAGATGTGGAAACGGCGAAACGCTCCGGGCGACCGCCGAACGAGGTTTACCGCGACCTGCGCGCCGGGGCAGAATCCGGCTGGGATTACTCCAGTCGCTGGCTGCGCGATGTTACCCGGCTAGCGAGCATCCGCACCACTCAGTTTATTCCCATTGATTTGAACGCCTTGCTGTTCAAGCTGGAAAACACCATCGCTAATCTTTCTGGCCTGAAGGGCGATCGCGAGACGGAAGCCACTTTTCGTCAGAAGGCCAGCGACCGCCGGGCGGCAGTCACTCGCTACCTGTGGGACGACGAGAGCGGCTGCTTTCGCGATTACGACTGGCGTCGCGAGCAGTTGGCGCTCTTCTCCGCCGCCAGCATCGTTGCGCTATACGTCGGCATGGCGACCCATGAACAAGCCGACCAGCTCGCCGATGCGGTACGCGCACGTCTGCTGACTCCCGGCGGCATCATGGCGACCGAGTATGAAAGCGGCGAGCAGTGGGATAAACCCAACGGCTGGGCGCCGCTTCAGTGGATGGCAGTGCAGGGTTTTAAAATGTACGGTCAGGACCCGCTGGGTGACGAGATTGCCCAAAGCTGGCTGCAAACGGTGAACCATTACTACAAACGGCACCATAAGCTGATTGAAAAGTACCATATTGCCAGCGCCACGCCGCATGAGGGCGGCGGCGGGGAATATCCGCTTCAGGATGGCTTCGGCTGGACCAACGGCGTGGTGCGGCGGTTAATCGGTCTGTACGGCGAACCTTCGTAGCCGGTCACTATTCCCGGAGTCGATGTCCTGCTATGTTCTTGACATCGACTTTCGCCGGAAGACTTATCATGCCTGAACTCCTTACACCACGCCTGCGCTGCTCACCGCTGCAGCTCGATGACTGGCCGCTTTTTCTCTCTCTGCAACAAGACACCCAGGTGATGCTTTACGTCTCCGATGCTCGTTCAGTGGCTGAAATTCGCGAGATTTTTGATTCACGCCTGCCTGTATGGTCGCCCGGCGCTGCCCACTGGCTGTGCCTGGTGGTACGCGATCGACAGACTCACGCGCCCCTTGGCCTTACCGGATACCATCACCACACAAACGATAGCGCCGAAGTAGGTTTTCTGTTTGCTCCCCAGGCGCAGGGCAAAGGTTACGGCTCTGAATCCCTGCGCGCGCTGTGCGATTACGCCTTCTCCGCAGGCGGCATCAGGCGGCTCACCGCAACCGTCACCGCGGGCAATCAGGCGTCAAAAAGCTTGCTACAGAAGGTTGGATTTCGTCAGGAAGGCGAGCTGCGCGAATGTTATTGGCTCAACGGTCGTTGGCATAATGACTGGCTATTTGGCCTGCTGCGTCACGATTACAACCAGCCTGGGCCATCTGGCGAATAGGGAGTGGTCAACTTTTCCTCTACACTGCAGGCCAGAAACAGAGGAAGCCAAAATGCCCCCACCGAAACCGTTGCTAAGCCCACAGGGTCTGAACTTTATTAAACAAGCTCAAGGATTAGCGCTCGACCCCTATTGGGATGAGAACGGCCTGCGCGTGATTGGCTACGGCCATGTTCTCAATGACTATGAAACCTTCAGTCACTTTACGCGGGAGATCGCTGATACTTTACTTATCGTGGATCTCCTGCAATGCCAACGGGAACTCCAGCGGAACCTCAACATTCCGCTCAATCAATCACAATACGATGCGCTGGTCTCTTTAGCCTTTAGCTGTGGCCCGTCGTCTCCCGCACTCAATACTATTTTGACTCACCTCAACCAGCAGCGATTTGCACAAGCGCTGGCCGTGTGGAGAAATATCCGCAGCGGCCATCAGCAACGACAAGAAGAGTGTGTAAGATTTTCCGTTGCAGTAGATTAAGTTTCGCTGACGCCATTAAGCACCATCGCCGCCTGAGTACGATTTTTCACATCCAGTCGGCGATACAACGACTCAAGATGAGCCTTTACTGTACCGGCGCTAATATTTAAAGCCCGGCTAATCTCTTTATTCGAATCTCCCGCAGCCAGCAACTGGAGAATCTCACGCTGACGATGGCTCAAATGAACCAATTTATTATCCCGTGTTTCTGCGGTTATTAACCAATCGCCTGGCAAACAAAGCAGCCCAAGCAGGATGCTGTTAATCGCCTGGGCAAAAGTTTGCAGACTCTCTTCGCGCTGAACAATAGCGCGCACATTGTAGGAGAGCACACGCTGCAGCCAGCTTTTGTTATCATTAGAAACAATCAGCAGCACCTGAGTTTGCGGAAAGCGTAGCTGTTTTTCCTGTAACAACCAGCAGCAAAATTCACTGTTCATATCGCCATCCAGAATCAGCAGAGCTTCCGGATGCGTCGTCAGCTTCTGCCAAAGTTGCTCTGCCTGACAGGTACCAAAAATATCAATTTCAGGAATGTGTTGCTGAAGGCCAATTTTCATTCCATGAATAAATATCGACTGTCTGTCAAACATGATTACCTGCATGGATTAATCTCCATCGAAAAACGCCCGATAAAATGAGGGGGAAGGGTAATATCAGCAAGATAAAATAAGAACTCGCTGTTTGGCCTGGGGCATTTTACCGATGAAGGGGATTAATGAAATATCAAAACAATGAATGGTTACATGCCTTATCGTCACCATTACGCATTCACAATATTTATTACATTTGAATTAAGGAAATCCTTAATTAAGTGAGCAAATAGATATGTTAATAATATTAATTTATGGATTCTAAACCAACCCGGCAACGCGGGCGATGGCAAAACGCGGAAAGAATGTTACGGAATAAGAAAGCGCATTAAATGCCGTCCCCCAGCATACTGGGGGACAGACTGATTATAAAAACATACCGCCGGAGACTTCCACCCGCTGGGCGTTCATCCAGTGAAGATCGTCACTCAGCAACGCGGCAATGGCATCGCCGATATCATCCGGCAGACCGACTCTTCCCAGCGCCGTTTGCGCGGCGATATGCTGGTTGACGTGCACGTTATCCCGCACCACGCCGCCGCCAAAATCGGTTTCAATCGCGCCTGGAGCGATGATATTAACCGATATTCCCCGCGCTCCGAGTTCTTTTGCCTGATAGCGTGTCAGCACTTCCATCGCCCCCTTCATTGAGGCATAGGCCGCATAGCCCGGTAGAGCAAAACGCGCCAGCCCGCTGGAAACATTGAGGATACGTCCTCCATCCTGCAATAACGGCAGCAGGCGTTGGGTGAGGAAGAACGGCCCCTTAAACTGGATATTCATCAGCTCATCAAACTGAGCTTCACTGGTCTCAGCAAAGGGCACATTGAGACCAATACCGGCATTGTTTAATAAATAGTCGAAGGTGTCGCGCTGCCAGCGCTGCTGAAGTAATTCCGCCACCTTCTGAGCAAAGCTTTCAAAACTGCTAACATCACCGACGTTTAAAGGTAATGCCGCTGCTTTCACGCCTGTTCGCTCAATTTCTGCGACAACTTCCAGCGCCGCCTGCGAGTTGCTGTGGTACGTCAGAATAATATCGGTTCCCTTCGCCGCCAGCTTCAGCGCGGCGTTTTTTCCCAGTCCACGGCTGCCGCCGGTCACTAAAGCGATACGTTGTGTCATCAGAAAACCCCTTCTCGATTGCGTTTGCATGGTTGAAGAGCTTATTAGCTGCTATAAAAACAATAAATATGGGAAATTGCGTTTTACTGTTTCAATTAAAACAACAATAGGTCCCCAGGATGGATAAAATTCACGCAATGCAGCTATTCATCAGGGTAGCGGAACTGGAGAGTTTTTCCCGCGCCGCTGATACCCTCGGCCTGCCGAAAGGGAGCGTATCGCGCCAGATTCAGGCGCTGGAAAGCCATCTTGGCGCCCGCCTTCTGCACCGCACAACCCGCCGGGTGCAGTTGACTCAGGACGGCATGGTCTACTACGAGCGCGCCAGGGACTTGCTCAGCAATCTTGAGGAGCTGGACGGCATGTTTCAGCTTGATCCTTCCAGCATCAGCGGGCGTCTGCGGGTAGATATGCCGGTAAGTCTGGCTAAAAGGCTGGTCATTCCGCAACTACCGGGATTTTTGCAACAGTACCCCGGTATCGAACTGGAACTGAGCAGCAGCGATCGGCTGGTCGATGTGGTTCGTGAAGGATTTGACTGTGTGGTGCGCGTCGGCACGCTGAAAGACTCCGGGCTTATCGCACGTCCGCTGGGGAAATTAACGCAAATCAACTGCGCCAGTCCGCAGTATCTGGCGCGCTTCGGCTACCCGCAATCGCTCGACGATCTGGCCGATCATGCGTTGATCCACTACGCCAGCAATCTCGGCGTACGCCCACTGGGGTTTGAAGTGGTCAGCGACGGCGCTGTCCGCTGGGTAAAAACCGGCGGCGTGCTCACGGTGAATAGCACCGAGACCTATCAGGCGTCTTGTCTGGCGGGTCTGGGAATTATTCAGGTACCACGTACCGGCGTTCGCGAGATGCTGCGCACCGGTGAGCTGATTGAAATTCTGCCCCACTATCGCGCCGAACCGCTGCCGGTTTCATTGCTCTACCCGCATCGGCGTAATCTTTCACGCCGGGTGCATCTATTTATGGAGTGGCTGGGCGGGCTGATGAAAAGCTATGTTGATTGAGGGGCCAGGCACCCCATAAGCGATTTTACGTATATAATTTTGGTGAATACAGTAGTAAATAAAGGAAGAAATAAGTTATGACGCCGGAAAACGACGCTCACCGCACGGCCCAGGATCCGAGCCAGCAGCCGGAAAAAAACAAAAGCACCCTTGCTACGATCAACGACTCCACCGTAGCCAAAAAAGCCAACCAGGCGCTGAAAAGCGTCACCGGGACAGCAGAAAAAGTTCAGCGCAACCCCATTATTGCGCATCTGATCCGCGCGGCTGAACGCTTCAACGACCGGCTTGGCAATCAATTTGGCGCGGCAATCACCTACTTCTCGTTTTTATCGATGATCCCCATTCTAATGGTCTCTTTCGCGGCCGCCGGTTTTGTTCTGGCCTCGCACCCCACGCTGCTACAGGATATTTTCGATAAAATCCTGCTCAACGTTAGCGACCCGATGCTGGCGGCAACGCTGAAAAATACCATCAGCACCGCCGTGCAGCAGCGTACCACCGTCGGTATCGTCGGCCTGCTGGTGGCGCTCTACTCCGGGATTAACTGGATGGGCAACCTGCGCGAAGCGATTCGCGCCCAGTCGCGCGACGTTTGGGAGCGCACGCCGCAGGATCAGGAGAAGATTTGGGTAAAGTACTTCCGCGACCTTATCTCGCTAATAGGCCTGCTGGTTGCACTGGTGATTACCTTATCAATCACCTCTGTCGCAGGCTCGGCCCAGCAGATGATTATCTCGGCGCTTTATCTTGATTATATTGAGTGGCTAAAACCGGCGTGGCGGCTGATTGGCCTGGCGATTTCGATTTTCGCCAACTATCTGCTGTTTTTCTGGATTTTCTGGCGACTTCCACGCCACCGTCCACGTCGTAAAGCGCTGATTCGCGGCACTCTGATTGCGGCCATCGGCTTTGAGATAATCAAGATAATTATGACCTGGACACTGCCGGCACTGGTGAAGTCGCCATCCGGAGCAGCATTTGGTTCGGTACTGGGGATAATGGCATTTTTCTATTTCTTCGCCCGCCTGACGCTTTTCTGCGCCGCATGGATTGCCACCGCCGAGTATAAAGACGACCGCCGAATGCCGGGTAAAGCCCACGACTAAACCATCAATGGGCTGAATAAAAGACGCAAAATTCAGCCCAGCCTGGCATTTCAGCATATAAATCCAACATGTAACTTTTATTTAACCTAAAGCTGGTTTTATCAACCATTATTTGAATTATGTGAAGCATTTCATGGAAGTTATTTTTCTGGCGCAGAAATTATTCACTTTTTGAGTATTTTTTAGACTACCGCTCACCTTGTTACAGATTGAAATGTCCCCAAGGCTGTGGCTATATGGCCTTTCGTTCGCAAAAAATAAGAAAGATCTATGCAAGCCACAGCCACAACACTCGACAACGCGCAAGAAACCGTACCGGTTAACTCACGCAATAAAGTCGTCGTCGCCTCGCTCATCGGTACCGCCATTGAGTTCTTCGACTTCTATATTTATGCCACCGCGGCGGTTATTGTATTTCCGCACATTTTCTTCCCGCAGGGCGACCCCGCTGCCGCGACGCTACAGTCACTGGCGACCTTCGCGATCGCCTTTATTGCCCGTCCTATTGGTTCCGCGGTATTTGGTCACTTTGGCGACCGCGTAGGCCGTAAAGCGACGCTGGTGGCCTCGCTGCTAACGATGGGGATCTCTACCGTGGTTATCGGCCTGCTGCCGGGCTATGAAACCATTGGCATTATGGCCCCGGTACTGCTGGCGCTGGCGCGCTTCGGTCAGGGCCTCGGCCTTGGCGGTGAGTGGGGCGGTGCGGCGCTGTTGGCCACGGAAAATGCTCCTCCGCGCAAACGCGCGCTGTACGGCTCTTTCCCACAACTCGGTGCGCCTATCGGCTTCTTCTTCGCTAACGGTACCTTCCTGCTGCTCTCCTGGCTGCTGACCGACCAGCAGTTTATGGAATGGGGCTGGCGTATGCCGTTTATCTTCTCCGCCGTGCTGGTGATCATCGGCCTGTACGTTCGCGTTTCGCTGCACGAATCGCCGGTGTTCGCTAAGGTTGCCGCCGCGAAGAAGCAGGTGAAGATCCCGTTAGGTACCCTGCTGACCAAGCATGTTCGCGTGACCGTTCTCGGCACATTCATCATGCTGGCGACCTACACGCTGTTTTACATCATGACCGTCTACTCCATGACCTTCAGTACCGCCGCCGCGCCGATTGGTCTCGGCCTGCCGCGTAACGAAGTCCTGTGGATGCTGATGATGGCGGTTATTGGTTTCGGCGTGATGGTGCCGGTTGCGGGCCTGCTGGCGGACGCATTCGGTCGTCGTAAGAGCATGGTGGTTATCACAACCCTGATCATCCTCTTCGCGCTGTTTGCCTTTAAACCGCTGCTCGGTTCCGGCAACCCGATGCTGGTCTTTGCCTTCCTGCTGATTGGCCTGAGCCTGATGGGGCTGACCTTCGGCCCGATGGGCGCGCTGCTGCCGGAATTGTTCCCGACTGAAGTTCGCTATACCGGCGCATCGTTCTCATATAACGTCTCGTCGATCCTCGGGGCCTCCGTGGCGCCCTATATCGCCGCATGGCTGCAGGGCAACTACGGTTTGCCTGCGGTTGGGCTCTACCTGGCCGCAATGGCGGCGCTGACAATGATTGCGCTGCTGCTTACCCACGAAACGCGTCACCAGTCGCTGTAACGCTTTGACTCTACCCCCGGCCATTGCGGCCAGGGGCAACTTCTCTCTTCCGGCTATTTTTTCATCTGCGACAGTATCGCCCGGCACTGGTTCGCCTCCCCCTCGGCAGGTGATATTAGCGCCAGCAGCGCTGCAGCCGGTGTCACCAGCGTTGCCAACGCAGCCGCCACCGCGCCGCGCGCAATCAACGGTCCCGCCTTCACGCCCGCGTTTGGCGACTTAAAACTGCCGCGCACGTACAGCGGCGAACGTAGGGTGATAATGCGAAAGCCCTTACTTTCCGGATCGATAGTCAGGTCCAGTTGCTCAGAGGCAAAGCTGGCGGTGCCGGTGACGTTGATCAGCGCATTTTCGGTATCAAAAGCGAATACCTGCGGTCGGGCTACGCCATTGACCACGTCGATATTGGCCGCCGCACAGTTCACCCGCACCTCATCATCGCCAAAGATTTGCCCAATAATAAAGTTACCGACGTTCAGGCCAAGAATTTCCATCAGGTTGCGGCTAATCAGCCCGTCATTCATCAGCAGCTTCAGGTTACCGTTACTGTTACCCAACAGCGCGGCAACGGAATTTCCCGTACCGCGAAGCTGGACATCGCCATTCATCTCACCGAGGGTTTTCTGCATCATCTCCACATTTGGCATCAGTGCTTTCAGCTTCAGCCGGCGCGCCTGCAGGTTCGCCGTTCCCTGCAGCGGCTTTTTATCCCCTTGCAGATGAATACTGCCAGCGATAGTCCCGTTGGCCAGGCCAAGGCGCAGCGGCTGCAGGCGCAGGTCGCCTCGTTCAAGGATCACGTGGGTGGAGAGATCGCTAATCGGCAACGTGCCGCCGTGCTCAATCTTGCGCCCTTTAAAGCGCACATCCGCATCCATTACCTGCCATTTATCGGTTTCAAAACGGTCATATGGCAACACTTTCCCGGCGGGCTGCGGCGAAGCTTCGCCTTTACGTTGTTCCGTTTTACTTCCTTTCCCCCCGGAATCGACGCCGATCAGCGGGCCTAAATCCGCCAATCTTAGCTGTCGGGACTCCAGATCGCCTTCGAGCTTAGGCCGGGGTTTACCGGTGGTGTAGGTCAGCGAACCGTGAATATCGCTCTCGCCGATGCGACCATTAAAATCCTGATAGGCAAAACGTGAACCGCTCTTATCCTTGAAAGTGGCCCGCAGATGCCCATCAGTCGAGAAAGTCGGCGTATCCGGCAGCAGCACACCGGTCAGGTCGTAGAGGTCGCCCAACGAGTCTCCGGAAAATTTCAGCCGCAGATCGACCCCGCCGAGGTTAAGCGGATCGTTAACCGTACCAGTGAACGCTACCCGGGAATTGCCGGAACGAAAATCACCCTGTAGCGGGAACGGCGTCCCTTCACTGCGCAGCGCCAGCATGCCGCCGATTTTTCCCGTCCCGGAGAGCGGCTGCCCGTTATAGTTGCCTTTCGCCTGCAGGCCGAAGACGTAATCGCCAACTTTTTGCGACTCGCCCTTGCCCTTTTCACCCGTCACCTCACTAAACGCCAGCTGTTTACCCAGCGGGTCGACCATAATCGTGACGTCGGCGCGGGTCACTTTATCGTCAATAGCAATCTTGCCGCGGTCGAAAAGAATATTGTCGAGGCGGAAAGACCAGCTGGAAGGCGGCGCGTTTTTATTCGTCACATCGTTCGAGGCGAGATCAAATGTCCAGTTATTCGCTTTCTCCGACAATCGAATCAACCGCGCATCCGGCTGCTCCAGCTTGATCCACGGTAAATAGACCGTCTTGCTGAGCAACGCCAACGGCGCGAGGGTCGCTTCAACTCGCGGCAGATGTACCATCGTCACCTGCGGGATGTCTGGCGGGTTGCCGAGGACGATATCTTCGGCGTGAACGTGCGGCCAGGGAACCCAGCTACGCCAACCGCTTTCGCCAGGCTGGCGCTCCCAGACCACGCCCAGATCGCCGCGAATGGCAAACGGTCGGTTCAGTTCAGCGGAAACCTTCTGGTTAATCGTCGGCTTCAGGCGATTCCAGTCAAAGGTCGCCAGCACGATGAAAAACACAACGATCAGTAAGACTATCGTTCCCGAGATAATCGCAACGGTTTTACGGGTTCTGCTCATCCCCTTTGCACTCCTTTTGCAACATGTCAGTCCTGAATATAGTTGAGAAACGCCAGGTGCTCCGCCGAATGAGGTTTTCGTCACATAATCCGCGTTATGTCAAAAAAATAATGGAACGTTGTTTTAATATCATTGACCATAAAAGCGGCCCAGCGCACACTAGGGTTAATATTGATTTAATTTCAGGTCCTCACTATGTCTAAGAAAATTGCCGTCATCGGCGAATGCATGATTGAGCTGTCAGAGAAAGGCGCGGCAGTAAACCGTGGCTTTGGCGGCGATACCTTAAATACCTCCGTCTATATTGCCCGTCAGACTGACGCCAGCGTGCTGGGTGTACATTACGTCACCGCGCTGGGGACGGATACTTTTAGCCAACAGATGCTGGAGTCCTGGCAAGGTGAAAATGTCCAGACGGACCTGATACAGCGTATGGCTGACCGTTTGCCGGGCCTGTATTACATCGAAACCGACGACACCGGCGAGCGCACCTTTTACTACTGGCGTAACGAAGCAGCAGCGAAATTTTGGCTGGAGAGCGAACAGTCTGCGGCTATCTGCGAAGAGTTGGCGACGTTTGATTACCTTTACCTTAGCGGTATCAGCCTGGCTATCCTTAGCCCGACCAGCCGCGAGAAGCTGCTAACGCTGCTGCGCGAATGCCGCGCAAACGGCGGCAAGGTGATTTTTGATAATAACTATCGCCCGCGCTTGTGGAGCAGCAAAGAAGAGACGCAGCAGGTTTACCAGCAGATGCTGACCTGTACTGATATCGCGTTCCTGACCCTCGACGACGAAGATGCGCTGTGGGGAGAAAAGCCGGTTGAAGAAGTGATTGCCCGCACTCACGCCGCAGGCGTTGAAGAGGTGGTGGTCAAGCGCGGCGCAGATTCCTGCCTGGTGTCGGTTGTCGGACAGCCGCAGCTGGAAATCCCGGCCGTGAAGCTGTCGAAAGAGAAAGTGGTTGATACGACCGCTGCTGGCGATTCATTCAGCGCGGGCTATCTGGCCGTGCGCCTGACCGGCGGCGATGCAGAGTCTGCGGCGAAACGCGGACACCTGACCGCCAGCACGGTGATTCAGTATCGCGGCGCGGTTATCCCTCGCGAGGCAATGCCGCAGTAACCGTAGCGTCGCGGCTTCCCGGTGGCGCTGCGCTGACCGGGCTACAGGTTCACTGCTGACGGGTAGCCCGGATAGATGCGCAGCATCGCCTCCGGGGAAAAACACCCGGCGCAATACCCAAAACAGATTTGCCATTAGCTTACCGGATAGCATTGCTATCCGGTTTTTCTTTACTGTCCTGGCGGAATATCAGTGACTTCGTTACGCCCTTCCACAACATCGCTGGCGCTGCTGGTCGCCGCCGTTGGCGCAGGCATCATCAGTTTTTCCCAAGTCGCCTGCAGATCTTTCATGTTGTACTCCGGCTCGCCCTGCGGCTGCTGCAATACCAACGCCATATCCTGCGACAGTTGCTGACGCAGATACTGATTGAGCATATCGACCGTCAGCGAGTTAAGAAACTCCTGGCGCAGCTTCTGATACTGCTCGGGAGCAATATCCACCACCTGGTTTTGCAACGAACGCATCCGCTGGCTAATCAGGATATACGTATCAGTACGCGCATAAGTGGCAAACAGCTTCTGCAGCTCAAGGTTCTTCTGCGCAATCAGAGCATCAAACTCATCCTGCGGCAGGCCGTTATCGCGCACTTTCGCCAGCTCACGTGCCACGGTCGTCAAGTTGGCGTTCAGGCGCTCACCCGGCGATTCGATATTGATCGCACACTGCGCACGTTGGTAGAGCACACGACAATCAAAGCCCAGGCCGATATCCTTGATATTACTCTTGCTCAGATTCTGCTGCACATGCCAGAACAGCGCTTCACGCGCAAGATCATCGCGCCAATAACGCTGGAGCGCTGCCGATTCACGAATAGGCTGCCACGGCGTATCCCACATCAGCGACAGCTTATCCTGGCGCACCGCATCGGTCATAATGCTGACCGGCGTTGTCGGCAGCGGGGATAATGTCGGAACCGCTGCTGGCGTTTCGCGCTTGCCCTTCAGGCCGCCAAAGGTTTTGTTGATCTGTTCCGCGACGCTGCGGCTGTCCACGTTTCCGACCACAATCAGGGTCATGGCGTCCGGGGTATACCATTTTTGATAGAAATCTTTGAGCTGAGCGATATCAACCGGTTGTTTCAACGGTGCCGCTGGATCGTGCCCCAACATCGTTGAGCCTTTCAGCCGATAGCGCCACCAGCCTTCTTTGGTATCAGCAGGCCAGGTCACCACCATGTCTTCACCTTGTAGCGCGTGGTTGACCGTTTCTGGGGTGATCGACATTTTACCGCTGGCGTTCGCCAGCCAGCTCAGCGCTTCTTTCAGCAGATCATTGCGGTTATTCGGTAAGCTCAGATTAAACAAACTGTAGTCATAAGAAACAATGGCGGGCGGCAGAGGACGCTTAGGGTCAATACTCTGCTGCCACAAAGAACGCGCCTGCATGGTCGGGAGGCTACCGCTTTGCGTCAGTGCAAGACGCGGGATAAAGTGGCTAAAGCCGCTCTGCTGAGTGCTTTCGCTCAGCGAGCCAATATTCACGGACAGGCGAACTTCGATACGATCGCTGGGACGCTGCGGGGTGGCTAAAACCTGCCACTGAAACCCATTCGCAAGTGTCCCCTGTTGCCAGGCCGGGTCCGGCTGGAGCGCTTCTGCCTGCACATAACCGACCGCCGCTATCATCAGCAAACCACCGGTTAAGAGTCGAATTTTTGTGCCCTGCATGTGAACCCCTGATGAACAATCCTGGTTACAACAGCAGCCCACAGGCGGGCCGCCGAAAAAATGTGGTGAGTTAAGTACGTCGTTTAGACCACGCGGAGATGAAAATGTCGCATGTAGACGTTAAAAAATCATAAGGGTCACCACCGTGCAAGCGGCAGCGACCCCTAATTATGCGCAGGAGCCCGGAGTCCAGCAAGGGACAACGGGCCTAACAGGTGGATTTATGAGGATAATTCGTGCGATTTGCTCGCTGGAGTACGGTTATTCAGGACATCATCCAGCTGTTTGGAGTCCAGCTCTTTTACCCATTTCGCGACCACGATAGTTGCCACGCCGTTACCCACCAGGTTAGTCAGCGCACGCGCCTCGGACATAAAGCGGTCGATACCGAGGATTAACGCCAGACCGGCTACTGGCAAATGGCCGACGGCGGAAATGGTCGCCGCGAGGACGATAAATCCGCTGCCCGTTACGCCCGCAGCGCCTTTCGATGAGAGCAGCAGCACCACCAGCAGGGTTATCTGATGGAAAATATCCATGTGGCTGTTGGTTGCCTGAGCGATAAACACTGCCGCCATCGTCAGATAGATTGAGGTGCCATCGAGGTTAAATGAGTAACCCGTTGGAATAACCAACCCCACCACCGACTTACGGCAGCCGAGTTTTTCCATCTTATCGAGCATGCGCGGCAGCGCTGACTCAGATGAAGAGGTTCCCAGCACAATCAGCAGTTCTTCACGAATATAGCGGATAAATTTAAAGATGCTAAAGCCGGTGGCTTTAGCGATCGACCCCAGTACCACCACCACAAACAGGATACAGGTGATGTAGAAGCAGACGATCAGCTGACCAAGCTGCACCAGCGTCCCAACGCCATATTTACCGATGGTAAAGGCCATTGCCCCGAAAGCACCGATTGGCGCCAGGCGCATAATCATGTTGATGATGCCGAAGATGACCTGCGAGAAGCTTTCGATAACGTTGAAAATCAGCTGGCCTTTGCTGCCCAGTCGGTGCAGTGCGAAACCAAACAGCACCGCAAACATCAGCACCTGCAGAATGTTGCCGCTAGCAAAAGCGCCGATCACGCTGCCGGGGATAATATCGAGCAAAAACGCCACGATACCCTGATCTTTCGCCTGTTCGGCGTAAACCGCCACGGCCTTCGCGTCGAGGGTCGCCGGGTCCACGTTCATTCCCGCGCCAGGTTGCACCACGTTGACAATAATCAGGCCGATAATCAACGCGATGGTGCTAACAATTTCAAAATAGAGCAGCGCAACCGCCCCGGTGCGGCCAACCGCCTTCATACTTTCCATCCCGGCAATCCCTGTCACGACTGTACAGAAGATAACCGGCGCAATAATCATTTTAATCAGTTTAACGAAGGCATCGCCGAGGGGTTTCATCTGCGCGCCCAGTTCCGGGTAGAAGTGGCCCAGCAGAATACCGATCGCGATGGCCGATAAAACCTGAACATAAAGGCTTTTAAAGAAAGAGATTTTCATAGGTGTCCTTTGGGAAAAACCACAGACAAAGAGTGGATATCGCGTCTGTGGCTTAAAAATAACACCCAAGAAACATTTCAGAAATAACGAGGAGTTAAATTGCAACGGAATTGTTAATTTATTAGAGCTGACTCGTACAAGCTAACAATATCGTTACAAATTTGCATCCTCAGCATCGCTCTTTAAAAACCGTGCCATAAAAGCGTCTGGCGGCATGGCGCAGCCAAATAGATACCCTTGAACCGCCTCGACGCCCGCCTCTTGCAACCACGCATACTGCGCCTGGTTTTCGACCCCTTCCGCGACAATGCGCAGATTCAGACCGCGCGCCAGCTGGATAATCGCCGGAACCATGCTGATATCGTCCGGTAACATATCGATAAAGACTTTATCGATTTTCAGAATGTCCACCGGCAGCGCTTTGATATGCTGCAGCTGCCGCAGGCCCGCGTAGCCCATACCAAAATCATCCAATGCAATCCGCACACCGGCTTCACGCAGTGGGCGTAACAGGGAGATTATCGCCTGCGGATCGTCTATCCGGCGACTCTCGGTCACCTCCAGCACCAGCGTTCCCGGCGCGATACGGTAGCGCGAGAGCAGCGCCAGCATCTCCGCGCCGCGATCGTGGTGCAGTAACTGTAGCAACGACACGTTGACCGACAGCGGCAGCATGATCCCCTGATTTTGCCAGGCGGCAAGCTGCCGACAGGCCTCTTCCATTACCCAGTAACCGACCGGAACCATCAGCCCACAGGCTTCTATACGCTCAATCAGATCCCCCGGCAGCGACCAACTGCCGTCCGCCTGACGCTGACGCAGCAGCACTTCTGCACCGCACACCTCGCCGCTGGCGGTATCCACCTGCGGTTGCAACCAGGTAGCAAACTGCTGGTTATCCAGCGCCGTCAGAATATCGTGCTCCTCCATTAATCGACGTTGCGCTTTTTCCATTTGATCTGGATCGAAGAACTCAATCTGGTTTTTCCCTTTACGCCGCGCGGTCACCGCGGCGGAAAACGCCCGGCGATAGAGCTGTTCGGCGCTGAGCTCGCCATTAAACATCGCAATACCGATGCTGGCGCAGGGCCGCAGCTGAATACCATGCAGCGGCAAACGCTCATTTACGACAGTAAGTACTTGCTTACTTAACGTCACAGCCTGCCAGGGTTCGGTAATGCCGTTGGCCAGAATTGCGAAGTCATAACCGCTGACCTGAGCCAGCACCATCTGCGCAGGAATGATCGCCCGCAGCTTTTCAACCAGGGTCAGCAGCAGCATTTCACGCTGCGTCTCTTTCAGCACACCAGCGGTATCCTGCAGGGTTTCACAAGCGATAATCAGCAGCGCCGAAGCATGCGGACGAGTAACGGTCTGCTCCAGCATCGCCATCAAAAAGGCTTTATTGGGCAGGTCGGAGACCGGAAAGCGGGTCGACTGTAAAGAGAGTTCATCGTGCAGCCGCAGCAGGGTCTGCTGGTTACGGTTGTAGCTGCGCACCAGCATGCCTATCTCATCGTCATGATGCAGGCGCGGCAGCGTAAGCTGGTGACCCAGACGCTCCTGCTGCGGAACATCGTTCAGCTCGCGGGCAACTTTGCGCAGAGGCCGTACTATCAGGCGGTTGATGCACCAGGTGATTGCCACTGTCAGAATCAGCACCAGAAGTAAGTAAGCAGTTACTAACGTCGACAGGGTACTCATCACGAACTTATACATACGATATGAGTCGGCCTGGAGCACCAGATAGGCCAACGGCTGCGGGTTAGCAGGCCGTTCAAGGGAATAGATTGGTAATGAAATCTGCACCGGCAGCTCAAACATACGGGTGATCATCACCGGTACCGGGCGCTCGGGAATAAACCGCATCCGCAGCGCCTGGAATTGATTCGGTAATACCACATCCGCCCGGCTGACGATGCCAGCAGGCTGAATACGGCTCAGAATGGCTTCCGCGTCAGGAATATCGGCTTTCAGGATAGCCGCTGACAGCGGTTCGCGAACGGAACGCGCGATACTTTCTAATTGCGTGGCCGTGGTAAAGCGACTCTGCTGCACAAAGTGGAACAGCAAAATAGAACAGAAGACCAATACAAACGCCATGGACACGCTCGCGACCATCGCCATCTGTTTAATTGTAAGTGAACGGCTGACGCGCAACGGGGTTCTCCACTAATACTGAACGATTGCCCGACGTCGATCCCTCCACGCCGGTCGTTTTCAGGCTGATTATATACTCAAATCATTCGCTCGCGCCCGCAAGGTGTTCAGCGATGTCCTGGGATGCCTTCCCGGAGGCGGCGCGATGCGCCTAAACCCAAAACCACACGGACCCGTAGCCCGGTCAGCACAGCGCCTCCGGGAAAAAACGAGCGATATTGCCAAAGGCGGGCGAAGTGTGACGAGTATACGCGAAGAGCGTCGTGGAGTGACGCCCAGTCACGTAATTCAGGCTAATCTGCTACCAGTCGGCGTAAGGGACCAGCGGCTGCGGCGGGATATCCATATCGCCCTGCCAACCGGAAGCCGAGTAGCGAACATAAAGCAACGCATGGCTTGGGGTGTAATCCTTCGCCTGCTGAATATCCACCGCCGCCCCAACAAACCAGTTGCCGGTCACCCGCCGCTCAACCAGCGCCCGGGCGGTATAACCGACGCCCGAACTACTGCTGCCTTCTTCCGTCAGTTGGCTGGCTGCGTTGCGATACTGTGAGGGAATCAAATTCAGCAGCGGATAGCGAGCTTCTGTTTTGGTCCGCGAATGGGACCAGGAAACGGAACCGCCCAGCTCCCAGGACCAGTTCTCGGTCCGTTGACGCCAGGTCACCGGCACGGCGAAGGAGACATATTCCTGTGGGCTGTAATAACCGCCCTGACCGAGGGTATAGCCACTGAGGTCCTTATCGTAGTGCCAGAGCATATTGTTCAGGCCGACGGTGACCCGGCGGTTATCTTCATTAATAACTTTGTAGTAGTAGCCGGTCATCCAGCGCACGCGCCAGTTGTCGGCGACGTTTTTCCCCGTCAGTTGGTCAACGCCCAGCGATGACCAGACCCCGTTGGCTTCGCCTTTATCGTAGCTCAGGCTGAGACCGCCGCCGTCGGCGCGTACACCGCCCCAGGTCTTACCGGTATGACCATCATTACCGTTATCCTTCTGCCCACCGAAGGCCAGCAGCGAGCTGGAAATGGGCCGACGGTGGACGTTTACGGTATAGCCCAGCGGGCCAACATCGCTGCTGTAGCTCAGGCCACCCACCACATCGACGACGTTAAAGCCCATCGGCGTGGTGCCGATATCACCGCTCCAGGTGTCGTTCTTCCAGCCCACCGCGACGCTGGCGCCGCTGTCGCTTTGGTGTTTGCTACCGCCAGTACAGGCGATTTCACCACAGGTCCCCCAGCTCGGCGAGTAGCTGCCGTCGCTATCCGTAGAAAAACTACCGGCATCCATATTGACGAGGTCGGTACGCAAGAACATCCGTCCGTCGGCCAGCGGCGCGTCCACGTGCAGCATCGTGGTGTGCGCTTT
This sequence comes from Klebsiella sp., assembly GCF_027492335.1. Taxonomy (NCBI): domain Bacteria; kingdom Pseudomonadati; phylum Pseudomonadota; class Gammaproteobacteria; order Enterobacterales; family Enterobacteriaceae; genus Klebsiella; species Klebsiella sp. The sequence continues at coordinate 55,007 of NZ_JAPUEW010000046.1, forward strand.
CAGATCGGAATAGCCGCCGGTGCCGCTGGATCCCCAATAATCATGTTCAAGGGTGACGTTCAGATCCTGCTGACGATACAGATCGGCTGCATCGCTACGCACCCCGCGCTTCAGCCAGTCATCACGGCTATCGTTACGCGTCAGGCGCGTGAAGGTGTCGTTATCCTGCGGGCGCACGCGGGTCACGCCGGAGGCCACCATCGCATCTTTGTAACCCTCCAGCGCCTGCTGCGGCTCACCGTTTTGCGCCAGGAAGCGCGCGGCATCGCGTAGCACCAGCGCGCTTTCCATCGACGGCGGCTGGGCTTTCGCCTGCGGAACAATACGGGCGAAAGTTTGCTGCGCCTGAACGCTATCGCCGAGACCCGCCTGTGTCAGAGCAATGCGTCGCTGCATATTGATGGAGTCGACATCCTCGCCCTTGAGCTGCGCCACCTGGGCCCGAGCGGCATTTTTATCGCCATCGGCAAGATAGACTTCCGCAAGGCCCAGACGCGCATCGCCGTTACTCGGCTCTTGCCCGAGTACCTGCTGATATTCCGCTATCGCCGTCCGGCTGTCGCCGCGCTGCTGCGCCCAGTCCGCAAGGGTTAGCTCGTAGCGCACCGATGTCGGCTGCTGTTTGATCAGCACAATGGCCTGCGCTTCCTGGCCGCCATCGCGCAACTGGTTCGCCTGACGAACGACCTTGTCGCTTTGCAAACGCGCGTCCAGCTCACGAATATTGTCCGTCCACTGCCCGCGCGGTAGGGCGTTAATCTGCGCCAGCGCCATCTCATCCTGATCGTTACCGGATAGGTAGAGGCCATAAGCATAAATCCGGTCGGCATCACCGGGCTTGCGGTTGACCATCGCACGCATCAGGGCATCGGCTTCGCTGCGGCTGCCCGCGCTGACCAGATCCCGCGACAGGCTGTAGGTAATCCATACGCTATCCGGATCCAGCGCCAACCTTCGGCGCTGTACTTCCGCTGCCTGCGCCCAGTTGCCCTGGCTCTCCAGCAATTCGGCCTGTTTCTCCAGCCGATCGTTAGTCAGGCTGCGCTCGATATCGTCAATGCTGCGCCGCTGGCCCGGCGACAGGCTGGCAATGTAGGCGCTGGCTTTTTCCGGCGATTCGGCGCGATACAGGTTCGCCAGCCCGCGCACCGCCAGGCTATTGCCGCGATCCATACGCAGCGCGCGCTGGTAGTAACGCTCCGCCGACGCGTTTTCTTTACGCGCCGCCGCCACGTCTCCCAACCCCAGTACCGCATAGCTGTCGGTATTGTCTACTCGCTGCGCCTGAGCGTAATAATTTTGCGCCTGCGCCAACTGGCCGTTTTTCAGCGCATTGTCGCCCTGCTTGATCAGCAGCCAGTAGCGGTTGGTCTTGAGCAGGCTGTCCCATTTGTCGCGGCTCGGGCTATCCGGGTCCATTTTGATGGCTTTACTCAACTGAGCAACCGCCCGCGCCCGATCGCCGCGCTGGGAGTACGCCTGCCCTAACGCGCCAACCGCATCGCTGTCTTTGGCATCCGCCCGCACGGCTTGCTGCAAATCGGCGACGGCCACCGAACCTTTTCCAGCTTTCACCGCCGCCAGACCTTCAGCACGATCGCGGAACGTCGGATCTTTAAGCTGCGTCTGCTGTTGGTCGAGCAGCACCCGAGCATTCGCCGAGGCGGAACCGGTAGGGAACTGCATCAGAAACCGCTGTAATGCCTGCACGCTGGCCTTACTGACCGGCATGCTTTTCACTTCCGTAAACCACATGTCGGCAGCAATACCGCGGCCCGCCGCCGAGCGCGACATCTGCTCAAGATAAGCGAATCCCTCTTCCGGCTTATTGTCGCCAAACATCTGTTTCGCCAGCGCCGTTTGCAGCTGGACGTTGCCCGGCAGGCTGGCATTGAGTTTTTTCAGCTGATTGACGCCCTCGTTATGACGTGATGGTAGACGCGCCACCAGCGTCCAGTACTCAATCGCCGCGTTTTCATCGCTCGGTACGCCGTTGAACAACTTCTCGTAAGCAGCAATCGCTTCATCAACTTTCCCGGCAACGCCCAGCAGGCGGGCCTGCTGTAGCTCCTGGCGCCCATCGCCGGTGCTGATATCCATCTCGTTACGTGAGGCTTTAAGTTCCGTCGATTCCGGAGCCAGTTTCGCCAGACGCTCAAGCTGTTTCTGCGCCCCGGCGGTATCGCCCTGGCGCAGGAGATAGCGCATCCGCGCGGCGACAACGTCCGGGTTATTCGGATCAATCAACTCCAGGCGGTACAGCGACTGACGCACCAGATCCTCACGATTGCTGGCCTCGCCGAGGCGAACCTGTTCCAGCAGATGTTGCTGAGCCGGCGTGTTCGCGGCGTGCGCCAGCGGCATCAGCGCGACGCTTAAGGAGAGCGTGAATAAGCTTAGTGAGAACTTGTGCATTCCTGGTTCCAGTCAGGCCGTAATTCACCACCGGCGGTGAAGCGAAAACGGTGTTGATCCCATCCCTGGCCAAAAAGGGTCAGGACCGCGCTGTAGTAAGCATCTGCGCCGGGGTAATCATCGGCGACGCGCTGGCGCTGAATGGTCCGGGCGTCTTCATTCTGCAAGAACGGCAGCAACGAAGCGGAGAAGCCAACCGGGCCATTACCGCTGGTTTTACCGGTAGCGATATTGGTTTTTTCCGGCGGCACGCCCTGACTCACCGTCTGGGCTTCCATCGGTTTAAAGCGCGCCAGCAAGCGGGCTTTTTGCTTATCGCCATCGTCGAGCATACCGACCCACAGATAGACGCGAATGGCGTCATAGCTGCCGATAATCGGTTTATCCGCTTTCAGCTGCCAGCCTTTACCTTTTTCGTAACGCACCCAGTCAGGCGAGAAACCTTTTGGCGCCGTCTCCAGCAGCAGGCGCAGATTGCTGTCGCGTATCTTCGGCCAGGGAGCGCCAAACGCGGCAAAGTAGGTCGCCAGCTGTGGCGGCAGGTAGCTGGGGTTAAAACGCCAGCCGCCATCATCAGCAAAGCCAACTTTCCCCGGCAGCACCAGCGGCCCGAGCCCCGGCACCGTCGCAATCTCTTCATCGGCAATCCGCGCCAGCAGCGCTTTACCGACTTCAGTGTACTGCGGCGTTTCCCACAGGCGTCCAGCCTCCAGCAACGACCAGGCTATCCATAAATCGGAGTCCGATGCCGAGTTGCTGTCCAGTACCGTCCACTCGTCATCGCTCTTTTTACCCCATAGCCAGCCCGGCAGGTGTGCGCGCAGATCGCCCTCGGCAAGATTATTCTGCGTCCACTCAAACAGCTTGCGAAAACCGTCACGGTCATTGGCCGCCAGAGCAAAGAACAACGCGTAGCTTTGCCCTTCCGAAGTGGTAATTTTTCGCGAGTCGCTGGGATCAATAACCCGCCCTTCGGCGCTGACATACTCTTTTTTAAACTGATCCCAGGCCGGCCACCGGCAGGCGGCGCTCACCTGCGCCGCCGCCAACATCAGTACCGACAGCACCACTCCACGAAGCACACTCATCATCAATTACTCATCATCAAGGCTGAGGCGACGACGGCTAATAATACGCAGCATGCGCCACAGTACCCATGCCAGCAGTACGATGCTGACCGCCGCCAGAATCGCCAGCAGTACCGGGTGGCTGGAGAGCGCAAACCAGATGCGTTCGAACCACGGCAGATGCCCGATATAGTAAACATCGCCCACCCGCAGGCTATTGACGCCCGATTCGCGGATCACTGAAACGGAGCCAAACATCGCCGCGCGTTTACCGCTGTCATTAAGCGCTGCGGTCAGCAGTTCGTTGCCGCGCGGGCTATCAGCCAACAGCGCCACGACGCTGCGCTGATCGTTGTACGGCGACTGGAAGCCGATAATCGCCGCCATCGGTCCGGACGAGGTGATATCAGTGCGGATATTCGGCGTTCTGGCTTCGGTGTCAGGGTAAATGCTTGCCAGGTCGTAGTGGCGCATCGGCATTTTCACCCAGCTTTTGGTCGCTTCAACCAGCAGGTTAATTTTGGTGTCGTCCTTAAGCGCCTGCGGAATAGAGCCAATCAGCAGCAGGTCGGCATCTTTATCTTTAATCTGGCTGCCGTCATCGGTCATACGCAGGTTAATTGCCGCCAGACCGGTTTGCGCACCGATGCCGCCGGTGGTCTCCAGCAGCGTGGCAACCTGGCCCTCAGTCGGCGTTTTGGGCACCACAACCAGGGTGTCGGACAGATCGGCCATCCGGCTATACGGGAAGCCCGCGTTGGCAAACACGCGCAGATCCGGCATCGCCATAAAGTGATAGTACTTCGAGAAGTCGATGGTCGAATCGTCGCCAATCACCACGTGGTTCTGCACCGGCTGGAAGGTAATGCAGTTATCGATGGAGCCGCCGGGCATCGGGTTCATATACTGGAAATCAAAGCGCAGCTGGTTCATCGCTCCGAGGCGCAATGCCGGGATCGTGACTTCCGTTTTGCCGTCCAGCAGCCCCTGCAGCACCGGCAGACGCAGAATCAGTTTATTCACATCCTGCGAACTGTTGAGGCTAAACGACTGCAAGAACTGATCGTTAAGGCTGATATCCATGCGCGAGCTGTCTTTGATCGGCGGCATGGTGTAGCGATAGTTCAGATTCATATCGATGCCGTTGGCGCGCAGCAGGTACAGATCCGGCGGCAGGTTTAGCGCCACGTTGATCGAATCCGGCACCAGGCCGCTGGATTGCAGCTGCTGTTCGTAGGTCTTCAGCTCGGCAAAGGTCACCGCCCGGTCGGTGCGCACCCAATTTGGCGCATCGTAAGGCTTACGTGCCTGTAGCTCTTTCACATCGTCAACCGTCACGCTGCTGCCGCGGAACAGAATATTGCCTTGGGCAATCCCCTTCGCTGCCTGCAGCAGATCTTTATCATCACGACCGAATACAACCAGTAGCTTGACGTACGGATTGTTCGGGTGGTCGATCATTTCAATGGTCGGCGCGTTGACCGGCGGATGCTCGCGCAGGAAATCCGGGCGCTTATCGTTGGTGGCGAAAACAATGGCATTACGATCCGGTAGTGTATTGAACTGAACCGGGAACTGCTGGCCACGCCAACCCGCTTTGCTGCCGAACCACGAGGCGATAATCGCCGCCGCCTGCTGCTGCTGAACATCCGGCGAAGAGGCAAAGACCATTGGCAGCGTCAGCTGGCGGTTATCACGGGAATCGTAGAATGGGACCGGAAAATGCGAGAGATCGTTGCGCACATTCAGCGACTGATAGGTTAAATCCAGATAGCTTTCGCGGCCCACATCCAGCCACAGGGTACTGCTGGCCGGGTTTTCACAGACATCACGATAGTGGCCAACGAACTCCAGGCGCACACGGTTAAAATCGGTGATATAGAGCGGATCTATCGGGATCTGCGCACTGACTTTTTTGCCCAGTTGCTCTTTGGTGACCGGCAAAACGCCCATCAGCTCATCGTTAAGATAGACCTTCAGTTGCGACTGGATCGGTAGCAGCGACGGCGATGGCGTGTAGTCGAGGTTAAGTAGCGCTTTCGCCACCACTTCATCACTGCGCATACCGAAGTCTACCGAGCCATCAGGACGCGCGCCGCGCAGCACCATACTGCCCGGAGGCGGAGCGATTTTGGCAAAGGTGAGCTTTACGTCGCGGGTCGGAGCATTATCCAATATCACCACCGGGGCCGCCGGGTCAGCAAGGGCCGCCGTTGGTTGGCTGTCAGCAACCACCCCGGCAATACCGGGCACGGTAGTCGTCTGTGCCACTTCCGGGGCCGCAGCTACCGCTGCCGTCGGTTCCGCATACGAGGCGAAGGAGGACCAGCCGCCAATGCTCACCGCTACTGCACAAACCAAAGAGAGTTTTTTGTTCATCGCATTATCATCATTGTTGAGCCATCGCCGGTTCTGCCGAGAGTATTGCCGCAGCACGTTCCGGACGACGCGGAATAAACGAGACAACCCAGGCCACCAGCATGGTGAGCGAGCGGAAAATAACCTTCACCGACGGCGGCGAAAACTCCGCCAGGTGACGATATCCACGGAATCCCAGCTTCAGGATATCCAGCAGGCTTTCCATCGGTTTATCTTCCGGGAAGCTATCCTGCCAAAGCGCCCACGTATCTGCGCGGGCAAACGTACACTGCACAAAATCAATATGCTGCCGATTGCTTAACGGCAACAGCTGTAAACCCACTTCACTGCCGTTAACCCGCGCAACCCGTACAGGGAAGCTGTACTCCTGCTGCCCGCGTTTGAGCAGCAGCTTGACGTGCTGGCCTTCCAGCACCTGCGCCTCGCCGTGAATTTTGACGCCAAGCCCACCGTCGGAGTAGTCATGAACGGTGCAGGAAAACAGATGGCCATCTTCGCGAGCAATCGCTGCCGGCATCGACATCTCTACACGATGCGAGCGCCGCACCTGCTTGCTTTCGACCGACACGGCCACCGCGCCGCCGAGAATAATCAGGTTATAGAACACCCAGATGATACTCACCCAGACGGTCAGAACTTCGTTTTCCGGGCCGTACATAAAGCGCCAGATACCCACGACGACGCCGACCAGATTCAACAGCACAAGGTAGATATAGGGACGAGAAATCACCCAGTCGACGTACTCGTCTTCCACCAGCCCGCCCTTCGCGGTGACGTTGAATTTGCCCTTGTGCGGATTTATCAGCGCGACAAACGTCGGCGGAGCGATATACCAGGCCAGCACCGTTTCGTAGATTTCACTCCAGAAAGAGTGGCGATATTTACCCTGAATCTTCGAGTTAGTCAGGCTGGCGTGAATCATATGCGGCAGAACGAACAGAGCAATCATCAGCGCGGGGGCGTAAATGATATAGGCGTGCAGCAGCAAAAACGCCAGCGGCGCGGTCAGGAAGATCAGGCGCGGAATACCGGACAGGAAGTGCAGCATCGCGTTGACGTAGCAGACGCGCTGCGCCAGCTTCAGCCCTTTGCCAAACAACGGGTTATCGAGACGGAAAATCTGCACCATCCCTCGCGCCCAGCGGATACGCTGACCGATATGCGCCGACAGGCTCTCCGTCGCCAGCCCGGCCGCCTGCGGAATACGCATATAGGCGGAAGTGTGGCCGCGGCGATGCAGGCGCAGAGAGGTATGGGCATCTTCAGTCACCGTCTCCACGGCGATACCGCCAATTTCATCCAGCGGGCCGCGGCGGATTACCGCGCAGGAGCCGCAGAAGAAGGTGGCGTCCCACATGTCGTTACCATCCTGCACCAGGCCATAAAACAGCGTGCCTTCGTTCGGCGTTTTGCGAAAACGCCCGAGGTTGCGTTCAAACGGGTCCGGGGAGAAGAAGTGGTGCGGCGTCTGCATCATTGCCAGTTCTTTCTCTTTCAGGAACCAGCCCATGGTCATTTGCAGGAATGAGCGTGTCGGCACGTGATCGCAGTCGAAAATCGACACAAACTCGCCTTTGGCGTACTTCAGCGCATTATTGATATTCCCGGCTTTCGCGTGTTCATGAGTGGTGCGCGCGATGTAGTGCACCCCGACGTCTTTAGCGAACTGGCGGAACTCTTCGCGCCCGCCGTCGTCGAGGATCCAGATATTGAGCTTGTCCTTCGGCCAGTCGATCCCCTGCGAGGCATAAATGGTGTTTTTCACCACGTTGAGGTCTTCGTTATAGGTCGGCACGAAGATATCCACCGTCGGCCACTGCGCCATATCCTCCGGCAGCGGCACCGGCTGGCGGTTGAGCGGCCAGACGACCTGGAAATAGCCCAGCACCAGCACAACCCAGGCATAGGTTTCAGCGAACAGCAGAATGATCCCACACACCAGGCTTACCGGGTCATCCCAGTTGAGTGTTGAGGTGTAACGCCACCAGATATAGCGACAGGAAACGGTTAGCGAGAGCACGATCAGCATCAGCGCTGAGAAGCGCCCTGGAATACGGCGCACCAGCAACGCGACGCCCCACAGCAACAGCAGGAAAATAAACTGCGACAGCGGATTAAAGGGCTGAGTAATACAGAGCAGTGCCAGGATCAGCGAGAAAAACGTCACCGTGCCGAGAATCAACCGTCTCAGCTTCGGGTTCAGGTGTGCCAGCTCTTTGTGTTTATCTAAATGGCTAGTGCGGGCATTAACCTTCTCCGGCAGCTTTTCCAGCCATTGCGCATAGCGTCCCTGCACACCTTCGAGGGCGACCAGCGAACGCCAATTGACCTTTTTATCCGGCTCCGGCACCCGGGTCGCCAGCAGCCATAAGGATTGCAGCAGGTAGCGAATCGGGTCCAGCGGGCGCGGGCGATGCGGATTGATATGCGGGAAAAATTCATCATGGCGCTCGCGAATCGCCTGCCAGCGCGGCGTTTCCAGCGGCATAAACGCCCACGCCAATGACGCCCACAAGCAGCCCAACGCGGCCGCCAGCCACGACGCACCGTGCCGACGATAATCACGATAGCGCTCGCTCAGTCGTTCGCCAACCGGTGGAGCCAGCAGTAGGGTACTCAGGCGAATCATTCAGCCCCCTTGCCGACATAGTGCAGCAGGCACCAGTTGGCAAGCGTGAGTATCTCTTCCGCCGCCAGAGAATCCTGACGATATTCGCCGAGCGGCTGCTTCGCCGCCAGACACTCCGCCATCGCCTCATCGCGATGAATCGTCACCGGCAAAATGCGGCGCTGACTCTCCAGCCACAGCTGATACAAATCTTCCTGCAGCTGGCTGCCGACGCGCAGATCGTTGATCAGAATATCGCTATTCGTCGGTAATGCCTGCTGATGCAGGCGAATATGGCTGTTACCGTCCGGATGGACCACCACCAGCGTGCGGTCGCATACGTTGATTAAGGCGCGAGTCAGCGGCGAATAGCCGTCCGGCAGGTCAATCAACAGCCAGCGGTGAGCGCCCTGCTGATGGAGCTTTTGCACCATTTCGGCCATCGGCGAAAGCATCGACTGAAGCTGGTCAATATTCTCGCGTTCACCCGGTTCGAGCTGACCAAACGGCAGCAGATCGATATGCGAAGTGTAGCGAAGTCCGGCATCACGCCAGTCATCGCCGTCGATCATCGCACGCGCCCAGCCCACTTTGTGGCTAAAATCGACGTTGAAAAAAAAGCGCAGCATATTGTCCGGGCTGGCATCAACCACCAGTACGGTTTCCCCGAGTAATTGCAGCGCCCAGGCTAGCGCAGCGGTAATCGATGTGGTGCCAGTGCCACCGCGCACGCCTTGTAATCCCAGAATAGCCATCAACGGCTTCCTTACTTTTTCTCAGCTAATTCAGCCAGTAATGGCCAGCGTTTCAGCGCCGCGGTTAACTGCTCGCGTCGGGAAATGTCGTGGTAATCAATATCAGGCAGGGAAAATGCCCGGCTTAATGCCAGAAAATCATTTTGAAAGGTGTAACCCAAAGTCGCATCGGTGGGTACAGCTGGCTCTTTTGCTGGCATTTCTCTGTCCGTTGGAAAATACAATAAATTAAACTACGAGGTATTTGTTCATCCTTAAATTAGGTTTACATGCTAAAACTGATGTCCTTTAATTTCAATGTTAGGTTTACTCTGGCGCTTTCGCTAGTAAACTGATCAAGTGTAAATCAGGTCTCACGAGGGACGCCGTGGATATCGTATATTCTTTGGGTATTTCATCATTATGGGACGAAGTACGCCATATGCCCGTTGGTGGAGTATGGTGGCTTAACGTTGACCGCCATGTCGACGCGGTAAGCCTGCTTAACCATACGCTTGCTGCCCAGGATAAAAAAAGCCAAGTGGCAGCGATCGTTATGGGAGATAACCCCAAAGAAATCATTTCATTAGAAAAAGATATTGGTCCCGAAAAGGTCGCATTATTTACCATGCCAAACCGCATTGAAGGCCTGGAGGAGATGCACCGGGATTTAGTTTGTTCCCTCGAACCTGGCAATTATTTATTTATTCTGCTATGTGCCGAAAACGCCTGGCAGAATATTAAAAGTGAAGAATTATGCAACTGGGTTGAAAAATCATATCGCTGGGCTAAATACCATCATTGTTCCCTATTAGTACTTAATTCTGGGCATGATATCGATAAACAGCTTTCCCCTTTATTACGCGAGTATCGTTCTCTTGCCGGTCTGGCAAGTATTCGTTACCAGGGTGACAGCCACCTGTTTGATATTGCCTGGTGGGGAAGCGAAAAAGGAATAAGCGCCCAGCAGCAACTCACTGTTTTGCACGAAGAAAATGGCTGGCGACTGGCGCAGGATGAGGAAACCGTCGTTCAGCCACGCAGCGACGAGAAGGTCGTCCTCAGTAACCTGCGAGTACTGGAAGGGGCGCCCGCACTTTCCGAGTACTGGAAACTATTCGATACCAACGACGCTGTTTTCAATGCCGGACGGATGGCGCAGGCGGCGACGCTTATCTTCTCCATTACCCAAAACGAGCAGATTGAGCAGTTGGGACGCTATATCCACACGCTGCGCCGCCAGCGCGGCAGCGCGTTAAAAGTGATCGTTCGCGAGCAGACCCCAAGCCTGCGCGCCACCGATGAGCGACTTTTGCTAAGCAGCGGCGCAAATATGGTTATCCCCAGCAGCGCACCGCTTTCGCGCTGCCTGACGCTAATTGAAAGCGTACAGAAACAGAAGTTTACCCGCCATATTCCGGAAGATTTCTCCACCCTGCTCACCTGGAGTCAACCGCTAAAACTGCGCGGCTACCAGAAGTGGGATGCCTTCTGCGAAGCGGTGCATAATATTATGGCTAACACCATGCTGCCCGCCGATAGCAAAGGCGTAATGGTGGCGCTACGTCCGGCACCGGGCCTGCGCGTCGAGCAGGCGCTGACGCTGTGTAAACCCAACCGCATGGGCGACATCATGACTATTGGTAACAATCGTCTGGTGCTGTTCCTGTCGTTTTGCCGCGTAAACGATCTCGATACCGCGTTAAACCATATTTTCCCTTTGCCTACCGGCGATATTTTCTCTAACCGAATGATTTGGTTTGAAGATAAGCAGATATCCGCTGAAATTATGTTGATGCGCGGCATCATGCCAGCGAACTGGAACACGCCTCTGCCTATTTCTCTGGGCAAGAATGAGACCATCAACGCGACCCATGATGGGCGAAGCTGGCGTCGAAACCCTGAGCCACATCGCTTATCCATCGATGGGGAGCTAAATCTATGATGTCTATTGCCGATATTATTCAGTTGGTCGTCCTGTGCGCCCTGCTGTTTTTCCCGCTGGGATACCTGACGCGCCACTACCAGCGGCGTATTCGTACCACGTTACGACTGATGTTCTTTAAACCCCGTTATGTCAAACCGGCTGGCGTGTTGCGCCGGGAAACGGCATCCAGGCAAGGCAAATCAACAAAATGACCAATCCAAAAACAACCGCTGCATCGCTTCCGCTCTGGCGGTACTGGCGCGGCTTATCCGGCTGGAACTTCTACTTCCTGGTGAAGTTTGCTTTGCTGTGGGCGGGATACCTTAATTTTCACTCGATGCTGAACCTGGTGTTTCTCGCCTTCTTATTGGTGCCAATTCCGCAGTATAAGCTGCACCGCCTGCGCCACTGGATAGCGATCCCGCTGGGCTTTATGCTGTTCTGGCACGATACCTGGCTACCCGGTCTGGAAAGCATCTTCAGTCAGGGTTCGCAGATTGCTGGCTTTAGCGCAGACTACATCTGGGATCTGGTGACCCGCTTTATCAACTGGAATATGGTTGGCGCGTTCTTTGCCCTGCTGGTCTTGTGGCTGTTTATCAGCCAATGGCTACGGGTGACGGTTTTTGTCTCGGCGATCATGGTCTGGCTGGTTGTTAGCCCGCTGCTGCCCTCTTTTACCCTATGGCCAACAGGTCAACCTACGGCAGCGACGGCAAATACCGCAACCAATACCGGCGGCGGTACCGCTATCGCCACCAATACCGCCCCGGCAAATAACGATATTCCACCGCAAACGGAGTCGCCAACGTCGGCCAATCTGACCAACTGGCTAAATACCTTTTATGCCTCTGAGCAGAAACGTAAAACGCCTTTCCCTGACGCGCTCCCGGCCGACGCTCAGCCGTTTGATGTATTAATTATCAATATCTGTTCTCTGTCATGGTCAGATATCGAAGCCGCCGGGTTAATGGATCACCCGCTGTGGAAGCATTTCGACCTGCTGTTCAAAAACTTTAACTCAGCGACCTCTTACAGCGGTCCGGCGGCGGCTCGCCTGCTGCGCGCCAGCTGTGGTCAACTCTCTCACGCTAACCTGTATCAGCCGTCAGGTAATGAATGCTACCTGTTTGAAAACCTGGCAAAGCTGGGCTTTACCCAGCAGTTGATGCTTGGGCATAACGGTATCTTTGGCGACTTCCTGAAAGAGCTTCGCTCGTTGGGCGGTATCCAGAGCCCACTGATGGATCAAACTGGCCTGCCGGTGATTCTGCAAGGATTTGATGGTTCACCGGTTTATGACGACCAGGCGACGCTAAACCGCTGGCTGCAGACGCTGGATAAACTGGACACACCGCGCACCGCAACCTTCTACAACACGCTGCCGCTGCATGATGGCAACCACTATCCGGGCCAGAGCAAAACCGCAGACTATAAAGCCCGTGCGCAGAAGTTCTTCGATGAGCTGGACAGTTTTTTCACTGAGCTGGATAAATCAGGTCGTAAGGTGATGGTCATTGTCGTGCCGGAACACGGTGCGGCATTGAAAGGCGACAAAATGCAGGTTTCCGGCCTGCGCGATATTCCAAGCCCCTCAATTACCAACGTCCCGGCAGCGGTGAAGTTTTTCGGCATCAAGGCGCGGCATCCCGATGCGCCGATCACAATAGATCAGCCAAGTAGCTATCTGGCTGTTTCGGAGCTGGTAGTTCGCGCACTGGATGGCAAGATGTTTGGCGAAAACGACATCAACTGGCAGCAGTATATTGCTAATCTGCCGCAGAGCGCGGCGGTCTCGGAAAACTCCAACGCTATCGTGATTCAGTATCAAGGTAAACCTTATGTCCAGCTAAACGGCGGCAGCTGGGTGCCTTACCCACAATAAAACGAAAAAGGCCGCAGGATATTACCCCTGCGGCCCCGTTCGGGCGCATGCTGCCATTAAGGCAGGCAGATACCCACAGACCGGTTACTTCCGGTTATCCATCCGGCTCACGATGATGCTGACAAGAATGCCAGCCAGCACCGGAGCCGCCAGATCGTCCCAGAGTACCAGGCCTAACTGAGCGAGCGTCATACAGCCGCCTTTGTTGCAATGGCAACCGTTCGCGGCTATCCTCGAATTGTCTAGATGCGAGGTTAGCCCCCGATACGTTGCCAGGTTTTTACCAAACAACGTGCGGGGGTTTTCTCTTTCCAGCAACCAATTCATCTATGCCGCCGGGGTTCAAGCCCCCGCAACATTGCGCCTCACCGGGCGAGCCCGGCTTGCCGGTGATTCTACGGCCCCGAACAGCCCCCCGCATCTCACCATTACGCACCGTGCGAGACGCCTTCCAGTATCATTTTGGGTTGCTGCAATAAACGAAAAAGGCCGCAGAGTTTCACCCCTGCGGCCCCGTTCGGGCGCATGCTGCCATTAAGGCAGGCAGATGCCCACAGGCCGGTTACTTCCGGTTATCCATCCGGCTCACGATGATACTGACAAGAATGCCAGCCAGCACCGGAGCCGCCAGATCGTCCCAGAGCACCAGGCCTAACTGAGCGAGCGTCATACAGCCGCCTTTGTTGCAATGGCAACCGT
>NZ_JAPUEW010000046.1:68820-70938 GCF_027492335.1 Klebsiella sp.
ACCAGGCCTAACTGAGCGAGCGTCATACAGCCGCCTTTGTTGCAATGGCAACCGTTCGCGGCTATCCTCAACTTGTCTGGAGTTGAGATTAGCCCCCGAAATGTTGCCAGGTTTATACCAAACAACGTGCGGGGGTTTTCTCTTTCCAGCAACCCATCTATCGATGCCGCCGGGGTTCAACCCCCGCAACATTGCGCCTCACCGGGCGAGCCCGGCTTGCCGGTGATTCTACGGCCCCGAACAGCCCCCCGCATCTCACCATTACGCACCGTGCGAGACGCCTTCCAGTATCATTTTGGGTTGCTGCAATAAACGAAAAAGGCCGCAGAGTTTCACCCCTGCGGCCCCGTTCGGGCGCATGCTGCCATTAAGGCAGGCAGATGCCCACAGGCCGGTTACTTCCGGTTATCCATCCGGCTCACGATGATACTGACAAGAATGCCAGCCAGCACCGGAGCCGCCAGATCGTCCCAGAGCACCAGGCCTAACTGAGCGAGCGTCATACAGCCGCCTTTGTTGCAATGGCAACCGTTCGCGGCTATCCTCGAATTGTCTAGATGCGAGGTTAGCCCCCGATACGTTGCCAGGTTTTTACCAAACAACGTGCGGGGGTTTTCTCTTTCCAGCAACCCATCTATTGATGCCGCCGGGGTTAAAGCCCCCGCAACATTGCGCCTCACCGGGTAACTCCGGCTTGCCGATGATTCTACTGCCCGGACCTGATGCCAGCACCTCACCTTTATCCATCGTGCGAGGCGCATTCCACAGTTTATTGGCGGTCTTTATTAGCCAGCCACACCAGCAGCTTCAGGCTGGCGGAGTAGTAGTCATCCTGAGCGCTAATCTGGGGTTCAGCCTGTTCTTCACCAAGCGTTAAATCGCGCACCGCCAGCAGCCCGCCGGTCATAAACCACTGCGCAACTTCATTGGTATTGACGTTGATCCACGCAGGTGTTTGCAGACGCGGATAGCTCCCAAACCAGGTTTTCCACGGCGTCAGCAGGCTGCTTTGCGGGTCATTCCAGTAGACATACAGCGGGATGCGAATCGCATCGTAGCTCATCCGCGTCGGCCACTCTTTTGCCGGTTCCATCTTGCCGTCAGCTCTTAAGGCGACCCAGTCGCTGGGAAGCTGCGATTTCCCCCACGCCATTTTCCCCAGCAGCGCCTGGCCATCGGTTTGCAGCTTTCGCCAGGCGGTCAAATGCGTACGCGCGGCGAAGGCCTGCCAGGCCGGAAAGATAAAGTAGGATGGATTAAGATTGAGATGGTCGTTGAGATAAAATCCCTTCGCGCCAGGAAGCATCACCTGACGCCCGGCGAAGGTGACCACCGTGTGTTTGAGTAGCGAAGCGGTTATAGCATCAGAGGCCGTGCCGTAGGATCTTTCATGCCATTGCTGCTGCGCGCGCAGCAGCGCCCAGGCAATCATCGTATCGCCATCGGTGGCGTTGTTTTTATCTGCCACCGGGTTGGGTGCCACCGGATTATAGCGCCAGTAAAACAACCCATTGTCTTTGTTACGTAGCGTTTTATCGGTCCATTGCCATAGCGCGTCAAACGCCGGGCGATCGTTATTCGCTACCGCCAGCAGCATAGCAAAACCCTGCCCTTCAGTGTGCGACACATTGCCGTTGCCAGTATCAACAATGCGCCCATCAGGCATCATAAAACGCGATTTGTAGTTTTCCCACGCCGTATCGGCCCACGCGTGGGGAAGCATCATTACCGTCGTCACCACGACCGCAGCTAAAGCACGCAAGGACATAAATTCACCCGTTATGGATGGAAGTAAAGAAACTGAACGTCAGAGACCGAAAACAGCCGCTCGCGCTGCAAAACCACGTGCGCACCACCACCCTGCCCCTGTAGCCAGCGGGAATAAAGCCCCTCGAGTATGGCACAAAATGCATTACACCAGCGGACGCGACGCGCTTCATCGCGACTCACTGGCAGTGCCTGATGGCGCAATCGCAGACCATCGTCGCTGACGTCAACGGTGACAAGCCCCCACTGGAAACGGCTCAGTTGCGCATTGATATTGGCCTCCAGTTGCCCGACCGTCTCCGATTCCGGCAACGGATGCTCATCAGCCAACGCCTCCCCCATCTGACGCAG
>NZ_JAPUEW010000047.1:0-214850 GCF_027492335.1 Klebsiella sp.
GCTTTACCGGCGAGTTCGAGTGCACCAGCAAAGGCTTCACCTGCCCGAAATGCGGTAACCATGATGCCTCTCGCGTATCGGTGACCCGTCGCGTGTGCGGCTATCTCGGCAGCCCGGACGCCCGTCCGTTCAACGCCGGTAAGCAGGAAGAAGTGAAACGCCGCGTTAAGCATTTGGGTAACGGGCAGATCGGTTAATCCCGAGCGCTTTAGCCCCTCATCCTAACCCTCTCCCCACAGGGGAGAGGGAATCGCCCAGTCGCTGTTTGACCATTCGGAAGTCGTTCCCTTTACAAATGCAAAGACGCCCAACGTTTTCGCAAAGCAATTAGCGTCAGAGCAAGGCGGCAAACGAGGGAATCCCCGGGAGCGTACATTAAGTACGTGACCGGGGTGAGTGAGCGCAGCCAACGCGGCTATGGCGTTAATTGAGAAGCGAAAAATGAATTATCATCAGTACTACCCGGTAGATATTGTCAATGGCCCCGGCACCCGCTGCACCCTGTTTGTCTCCGGCTGCGTCCACGAATGCCCCGGCTGCTATAACAAAAGCACCTGGCGGCTGAATTCCGGCATGCCGTTTACTACCGAAATGGCCGATCGCATTATTGCCGACCTCAACGACACCCGCGTAAAACGCCAGGGGATCACGCTTTCCGGCGGCGACCCGCTACATCCGCAGAACGTGCCGGAGATCCTCAAGCTGGTTCAGCGCGTTCGCGCCGAGTGCCCGGGCAAAGATATTTGGGTATGGACCGGCTACAAGCTGGACGAACTCAACGCCGCGCAAATGCAGGTGGTGGATTTAATCAACGTGCTGGTTGATGGCAAATTTGTGCAGGACTTAAAAGACCCGGCGCTGATCTGGCGCGGAAGCAGCAATCAGGTTGTGCACCATCTGAGGTAGCTGCGCTACAGCCGTTTATTTGCTTTCCGGTAGACGGCTAATTTTTCTCGTTTACCCACAGCAACAACGTAAACAATCACAACTTCATCACGCACCTGATACACCAGACGATACCCCGATGCTTTCAGCTTAATTTTATAACAGTTAGGTAAGTCGCGAAGCCGTGAAGATTCGATACGAGGATTTTCCAGAACTACGGCCAACTTACTTTTGAACTGTTTTTTTACCGTATCCCCCAGCTTATGCCACTCCCGGAGCGCCCGCGGATCGAACTCCAGCTCATAGATCATCCAGGCTAACCTTGATCCCCTTCTCCGGATTTGCCAGACGTTCCCGAACGATTTGTACCAGCGCTTCTTCGCTGTCGCTGATAGTCACCGTTTTCACCGGCATCCGACCATTTTCCGCAAGGTACTGAAACAAAAGCCGGACGGCTTCAGTCGGCGTGATATCGAGTTTTTCCAGCACGGCATAAGCCTCTTTTTTGAGATTATCGTCCAGGCGAACGTTAAGTGTGGCCATTATGCCTCCAGTAAAAATAGAAATGTAATGCATTATAGCATTACGTTTGAATTACATTCATTTCTGGAAAACGCCTCTCAAAACCGGCTGACGCACTCCATCGCCACCGTTTTAAACTCATCAAAGCTGCGGGTGGCGGCAAGTCGCGCCATTGCGCGTTCGCGCAAGAAGGTGACGAAAATATCGTAGATAGCCATCGCCTCTTCATACTCGCTTTTACTGATCGCGAGCAGGAAAATGATGTGTGCCGTTTCATCGCCCCAGGCGATGCCGTGCGGCGCAATCACCGTATAGACCACAGTCTTTTTGGCCAGCAGGCCGAGGGCATGAGGCAACGCGATACCGTCGCCGAGCATAGTACTGACGATAGCTTCACGCTCTACCACCGAATCATGAAACTCCGCCCCGACAAACCCCTCCTGCTGTAGCTGTTGGCACAGCGTGGCAAACAGCGTTTGCTGGTCCATCGGCGTATCAATCACCTGAAAATGAACTTCATCAAAATACTTGTCCAGCATCCACGGCCGGGTCCTGTCCACCAGCACCAGCTTGCCGATTTGATCGAGCTGATAGTCGGTAGGAAACGGCGCGATGGTCACCACCGGCTTATCTTTTTCGCTGATGCGTACGGTGGAGATCACAAAATCTTCCGCGATCTCTTGTCGTTGCTCATACTCGCGCTGCGACAGCGTGGCGGCGATCTCCAGTTGCGGATACTTACGTTGCAGAATAGCTTCAATCATCCGCACCATCGCGTTGCTGGTATCGCACACCAGCAGCACCAGCGGCTGACGCTGATAGCCAATATTGTAGTGGCGCTCCAGCCCGACGCCGATATGCAGCACCAGAAAGCCAATCTCGTTTTCGCTGATGGCATAGGGTGTATATTTCCCCCAGCTGGACACCGCCGCCAGGGTCATATCCCACGCCATCGGATAGTGCTGCTTGATGTTATCAAGCAGCGGGTTGGGGATCATTATCTGGTAGCGTACGCGGGTGATCATGGTCTTAATATGCGTCAGCAGATCGGCGTGCAGCTGGTCGTCATTCAACAGGTTGTAGTTATATTGCTGATTGATATAACGCAGGATGTAGTTCACCAGCGCTTCATCATCATCAGCGCTGATGGTCCCCGGATCGACGTCTTGTACCTGACGCGCGGCTAAGTGCACGCACAGCCACTCCTCTTCCGCTGGCGCAAGCGGTTTATCCGCCAGTTGCTGCATGGCATTTGCCAGCTCCCGCGCAGCATCACGAACGTTATGCGCCACATCATCGGCGCTGAAATCCACCAGCGGATACCCTTCGCTCACGCGGCGCACCACTACTGCGCCGTACAGGCAGACAAAACGCTCGCCAACGTCGGTCAGGCGGATCTGGTGGCGGGTCAGCGTCTCTTGCAGTATCTGCTCCAACCGCTCCGGCACGCCGGGAGTCAGCGCTTCTTCGCTGAGCTGCGGATTCAGCGCTCCCTGCTGCGTCAACTCCCACAGCAGGTCGGTCAGACAGGCACGAATCGACACTTCGCTGCCAAACAGCTTCATACCGTGGCGTGGACGCGTCTCCAGAGTCAGCTGATAACGCTGAAAACGTTCGCGCACCTCGGCCATGTCGCCTTGCAGCGTCGCCCGGCTAACGAACCACTCATCGGCCAGATCCTCCAGCTTGATAGAAAAGGCCGAAGTCAAAAAGCGCACCAGCAAAAAGTGGATCCGATCTGCCGCTGTGCGCGGAATATGCTGCGCTTTTGGCGCGCTCTCTTCCAGGGCCTGATAGCGCAACGGATCGTTAATGACCAACTGATAACCGCTACCGCGGCTAAGAGTAAACTGCGCCCCATAGTGCAACAGCAGCTCGTTCAACGCAGTGATATCAGCGCGTACCGTCCGGGTAGAAACCGACAGCCGCTGCGCCAGCTCATCCTGCGGCAGCGTTTCGTTTTGCAGCAGGGTAAACAGCTGCGCTAAACGTGGATTGGGAAATCGCATGTCGGTTCCTTTTTCTTACGGCTCAGGGTTGAGCGGATATCACCATCTGAGATGGGCTGCCCACCGGGGTATAGTCTGGCGAAAACGTCAGCCTGCCGTCCTTCGGCGCGACGCTAAAACGGGTGATGTTGTCGCTACGCTGGTTCATGACGTAAAGCCACTGGCCCTGGTTATCCAGAGTTAAGGTGCGCGGATAGTCGCCGCGGGTCCAGATATCCTCCTGATGGCTCAGGCTACCGTCGGCCATCACCGTAAAGTGGGCGATGCTGTTATGCAGGCGGTTGGCGACGTAAAGCTGTTTACCATCCTGACTGAGGACCAGACCGGCGGCAAAGCTGGTGCCTTTATACTCTTTGGGCAGCGCGGAGACAGTTTTCCCCTCGCGTAGCAGTCCGCTTTGCTTATCAAGATGATAGAAGGTGAGCGTCGAGGCTTCTTCGTTAATCAACCATAGTCCATCACCCTGCGGTGTAAAGACAAAGTGGCGCGGGCCAGCGCCTGGGGAAGACGCGGCGATAAACGGCGGATCGTTCGGTGTCAGCTTGCCGCTGGCGTTATCCATCCGGTATTGGTAGATCCTGTCCAGCCCCAGATCGGTAGAGTAAACATATTTACCGCTGGGATCGGCGGCGATCATATGAGCATGTGGGCCGTTATGATCGCTAATCGCAAAGCTGCCTTCGACGGCTGCTGCTGGACGTTCAGCCCCTGCTGGCCCTTGATCCTGGTGGACATCTACCGATTCGCCAAGGCTGCCATCTTCTTTCACCGGCAGCACCGCGATGGTACCGCTAACGTAGTTCGCCACCAGTAGATGACGGCTATCGGGAGTCAGGGAGAGATAAACCGGCCCGGCCCCGCCGGAAGCCACCTGATTCAACTCGCTCAGTTCGCCATTGCTGCCAATGCGCCACGCCTGTACCACGCCCTTTTCTACTTCGCTGGAGGCATACAGGGTTTTCCCATCAGCTGAGACGGTGAGCTGGGCGAGGTTCGGCAGTGTGCTAACCAGGGTTTTGTCACTCAATACGCCGGTTTGTCTATCGACTGTAAAACGGTATAGACCTTCCCCGTTGGGATTGTAAGTGCCGACCCAGGCGTAGTGGGTTTGCGCAGCCACGCTGGCGGCGAGCAGAGAGAGTGAAGCAACAAGCAGGTGACGAGCGGTAGGCATAGTAACTCCTTGATGGTTCGGTGGGATGTTTCCCCTCACCCCGCCCCTCTCCCTAAGGGGACAAGGGTTAGAGTGAGGGGCAATCGGCACTACTTAACAAGCTGTTTAGTGATATCCATCAGCTGACGTACATCTGCCGGACGGGTATTACCGCTGGCTTTATCAATAATCGAACTGTAGATATGCGGGATAATTTTGCTCACTCCAGCGTCCAGCGCAATTTTCAGGATTTCGCCGTAGTTTTCCAGATCGATCCCACCAGTTGGCTCCAACCAGAAATCATGGCGGGCGCAGGCCTCGGCTACCGCAATAAACTCATCGCGATGCTTTAACCCACCCATCGGGAAGTATTTAATCGAGCTGCCGCCCATATCCTTCAACAAAGCAATCGCGGTTTCCAGAGGCACAATGCCGTCGGGTGCGCCGCTGCTCAGCGGGCCGGTTGAGATCTTCACCATACCCGGCGTGCCGGTTGGTGAGACCAGACCGTTGACCACGGTTTCGTTCTGCCCCAGCAGTGCACGACTGGTGGCCACGCCAGTGAAGACCTGATTTACGTGCTGCGGCTGCACCTGACGCGAAATTTCACTGACCATTGCCGACTGGTTCGGATCACCCGCTCCCAGCCCCACGGAAAGCGCGTTATCAATCAGCTGCGCGTACTCGCGCATATCGGCCACCGCGCTGGCGATATCGGGATAGTTTTTAGAGAGCACGCCGACCAGCACATGACCTTCCGCCGCTTCATAAATCTCGCGAGCGTTGTCTTTACTGCCCGCCAGCACGTTCAGGCAGACGCGGTCACGGTAAAATTTAGGGGTCAGTTTCATGCTTTTTTCTCCTGGTTCAGAACCTCAGCGATGCGACGGGAGACAATCTCCAGTTGCTGCGCGTTGACGCTGCGGACATCGGCTTCAATAATTCCTTCGTTAGCCTTATAGCCGCGGAAGTAGATAGCGTATTCACCCTGCTTCAGGGCGTTCACCAGCTCGCTGGTGTCCACGTCGGTCACGGCTTCATCAAATTTAATTTCAGCACGCGCGATATCGCGTCCCGCGCTGTCCCAGACCACTCGCGCAGTCACGCCGTTGAGCGTGTTGAGCTGGTTAATAAACGGCGTCATCTTCGCCACCATCTCCTCACCGCTCTCTTTGGTCGCCGTCAGGTAATGTTCGATAGCGCAGGTCAGACCAAGGATCCCCTCTTTGCCGACCTTCATCGCCCGCCCAATACCGTTCGACTGGCGTTTGACCCACTCGACGTACTGCGTTTTGCCAATCACCAACCCGCTGGTTGGCCCTTCGATGGCCTTTGCTCCACTGTAAATAACCAGATCCGCCCCCGCACGGTAATAAGCCTGTAAATCCTCTTCTGCCGCCGCATCAACGATCAGCGGCAGATTATGGAGCCGCGCCACCGCAGCCGCCTGCGCCACGTTGAGCATGCTTTTCTGCACGCAGTGGTGAGATTTGATATACAAAATCGCCGCGGTACGCGCAGTGATCGCCGACGCCAGCTGTTCGGCGGAACATTCGTTGGCGTAGCCCGCTTCCACCAGCCTGCCGCCGCCCAGCGCCACCATGGTACCCACCGGCGCGCCAAAGTTGACGTTATGACCTTTCGGCAACACGATTTCGTTGTTTTCAATCGGCGTCACGTGCAGGTTTTCCAGCAGCCAGTCGCTGTCTTTCACCAGCACTGCCGCCACCGACTGGGCAATGCCTGCTGATGCGCAGGAGACGACGGTCGCCCCTTCCACGTCCAGCAGTTTCGCGATGTAAGCTCCCGTTTTATTTACCAGGTCCTTCATCTCGAAGTACTGGTTCATGCCCGCCATCGCGGCTTCCACCACTTCCGGACGCGGCGTAGAGACGCCGAGAATGGTCATACGACCGGAGGTATTAATGACCTGCTTTAAATCGTATTTTTCAAAAATCGAAGGCATTTTCCGCGCTCCCTTGTTCGGTCAAATAGCCCTTGCCCGCGCGAATGGCGGCAAGCGGCAGCAGAATCTTGTCGGCCTGAAGACTCTCTTTTTCGGCATCCACCAGCACAGTTGGCGTCTGCGCGAGGGTGAACAGCGTGAGATCGGCGTCATAGCCCACGTCAAGCTGCCCTTTGTGCGCCAGACGAAGCCCGTCGGCGACATTTGCCGTCACGCAGTCGATAACCTGCGGTAGCGACATACCGATAGCGAGAAATTTGGACATCACCAGCGCCAGTGAGCGCACCGGGCCGTCGATGCGGTTGCGGCAGTAGATATCTGAGCTGATAGTGTGCGGCAGAATGCCCATCGCAATCGCCCGGCGCGCGACTTCAAAGCTGAAGCTGGCAGTACCGTGACCGACATCAAGGCGCACGCCGCGCTGTAAAGCCCGGGTAATCGAGCTTTTCAGCTCGCCGGACGGCGTCAGGATGCGGTTGGGTTTGCCGTTGTAGCAATGGGTAATAATGTCGCCAGAAGTCAGCAGGTCGGCGATTTCATCGAGGTTCGGCGGATTATTGCCGATATGCACCATCAGCGGCAGGTCACCATTTTCCTGCTGGATAGTCTTCGCACGCTCCAACGGCGTAATGCCGTTTTCGCCCACCACGCTGCTGCTCATCCGTGCTTTCAGGCCGACGATAAAGTTCGGGTAGCGGTTGACCGCCTGCTTCACCGCATCCGCATCAATATTCGCCATATTGGCCAGTTCGTTCTGAGCAATCAGCCCGACGCGGGAAATATTGAGCAGCGCATAAACCTCGGTCGCCGCTTTGCGAGTTAACTGATAGAAATCGTCAACGTCGTCAGCGCCGGTGCTGCCCGCGTCAACCACGGTGGTCACGCCGGTGGCAATGCCCACGCTGTCCGGATCATCGTGATAAATCGGTGAGTTCGGGTAGCAGTGGACGTGAGAGTCAATCCAGCCTGCGCTGACGTAATAGTTGCCGTCCAGTTCGACGGTTTTTCGCGAGGGCGCGCTAATCTCGCCCAGCGCCGCGATCTTTCCGTCCCGAATGGCAATATCCGTGATGGTATCGTCAACGAGGCGCGCGCGGCGCAGGAGTAAATCAAACATAGCTATCTCCTGTTAGAGCGGGCGCAAAGGCGCCCGCAGGACTTAACTAATCGCAATCGGGAAGAGGGTACCGAGGATCATCGCGCCAAGGATCGCGCCGCCGGTAATCGGCTTCTGCCAGATATAGAACAGCAGTGCGCCCAACAGAGAACCGATACCGATAGGAATCGATGCGCTCATCGCGCTGAGAATAATCAACGGTCCGAGGAAGCGGCCGGAAGCGTTCCCCGCGCCCATCATGACGTCGGCACCGTAAGTGGAGTCACTCTGGTTGATAGTGAATTTACGCGCCAGAATGATGATATAGCCAATCGCCAGGCCAATGACCAGACCGGTAACCAGGGAAGCAATAAAGTTGGTCACCGGGAACATGATGCCCGCGCCGAGCAACAGCGCCGGAACGCCCAGGCCGACGCCGGTCTGAATCGCCCCTCCGATATCCAGAATCCCCACCAGCGAGCCTTCAATAATACGAGCGAACAGGAAGCTGGCGCCAAACGCCGCCACCGCGCCGTAGGCTCCGGTATCAATTCCCGCTTTCAGCATGGCGACAAAAGCCACTTCGTTAAACGCGCCGATCCCGTACAGGTAGTACATGTGTGTCCCGGCAAATACGCCGGAAGAGAGCAGGCCAACAAAGATCGGGAACGACCAGTCGGCATACCAAAAACCTTTATTTTGTTCCATGAGAGGCTCCTGTTATTTACCGCTGAGCGAGTTGTGGATCAGTTCCAGCCAGTTCGGCACGGTCATATGGAAGGATTCAATCATCTTCATATCGAAGCCGCGGAAGAAGCCGCTCAAGACAAACAGCGCGACAATAGCAACCATCATCACCTTAGTGACGCGGTGCCAGCCGCTCTCTTCGACACCTTTACCAATCAGGATCCCCAGCACCAGTCCCGGTACGGCGTTACCCATAATCAGCTGCGCCGCGCCGCCGAAAATCGTCGCCCAGAAGCCCGATTTCTTACCCGCATCAATCGCCGCCAGCCAGAAGATAACCGGCATCACGATGTTCACCAGCAGGTTTGCCGCCGGTACCAGCACTTTGACTGCGGTTACCTGCAGCGCTTCCGGTACTGAAGAGGCGGTCAGATTAAGGAAGGTGACGACAATCATGCCGATGATGCCGCAGGAAATAGCCATCTTCCTCGGATCGTGCAGCGTTTCGCCGACGTTGCGGTTTTTGATCATCAACGCCGCCGCGCCCCAGTTGGGAATAATGCGGTGGTCGACGTCCTGAGTGAAGGAGCCTGCTGCGACGGAGGAAGCCCAGGCGTTAAAGAAGAAACCAAGGCCAAAAGAGAAGTGGGAAGCCGGATCGCCTTCACATGAATTCAGCTCGCCCAACGTACGAAATGCGCCCATCCCTTGCGTGGTGGGCGCATGAAACATACGTGCCGCTCCGGCGCCCACGCCGACGCCAACCAGGCCGCCGATGATGAGCGATTTTATTAAAATTATCAGGAACATAATCTGACCCTTTGGTAAAATCAGGTTTGCGTGACGAAATCCACTTTATCGAGATTAATGGCGGTCACGGTAACGGTGACGTTCAGCTCAACGCTGTAGGTCCGTCGTTCACGGCGCAGAAAGAAGAACAAGAACGCCTCTTTCCGTACCGCTTCTCGCGCATGAACAACCTCCACATCCTGTGGTTCAATACGCAGTAAGATGTGCGGCGACGTTTTCATTACCGCCGCCTGGACATGGTTCAGGGCATCGGCGAAAGCGCGTGTTTTGCTCTCACCTTTGCCAGTAACGCTCACCGTGGTGGTGAATTGCTCTTTCATACTCACACGCCGTATTTCTTCTTCCAGGCTTCAACCAGGCGCTCGCCCAGCTCTTCTTTATCCATAAAACCGAAGCCCAGAACGTTGTAACCTTCGTTGATAGCAGTGACGCCCTCATCAACGGAACGCATGCCATATTTTGCTTTGTAGCCGTGCTTATTCTGTGCGGTGATAGCCCCTGCTCCACCGCTGCCGCAGAAGGAGATACCGAAAGTGGCGTTTTCGGCTTTCATCATGTCGCCCAGTTTCATATCCGCGGCGACGCCCGGTACCACAACGGCGCGAGCACCGGCTTTTTCCGCACCTGCGGCAACTTTTTGTCCTTTACCCAGGCGATCGCCAATGACTACGGTGATTTGTTCCATGTTTTGCTCCTTACAGGTTTTCTTTTGCGACTTCGAAGTGGACGGACAGCAGCCAGGCTTCTTCATCTGGCAGATTGCCGAATTGCGCGACCACTTCGCGGGCCAGCATCATTGAATCTTCTGAAATCTCTTCGAACAGGCTGGCATCCACGTCCGGCAGCGGCTCGCCGCTGATTGACCGATGGGCCATCGCCCGCACGTGGGAAGTCAGCATTTGCTCCTGAACGTCGTTGGGGACGATATTGCGGCGGCTTAACAGTGCGAAGACCTGCTGCAGCATCTCGTCGGCCAGCCTTTCGGTTAGCGTGGCCTGCTCCTCTGGGACGTGTGTTACCGCTCCGTTATTCACTTGAATTACCCCGTTGATGTCTCTGGGGATAACACTAATGCCGGGGGGAAAGAGTTTGTAGCGAGTGGTTTTCCACTTCGAAGTGGAAAGAAGGACGGCAGGAGTGACTTATTTCACATAACAACAAAAAATGTATTTATATTGTGAAATTCACATGATGAATATCACAAAACTGACGTTACCGACGACGCGGAACTCACGGAATAAAAAAGAGAAAAAATGTGATGGTGGTGGAATTTTGAGATGGTTCTTCCGCCTGCGCGGAGCGACGGAACGGGTTTGGGGTTTGGTAGGCCGGGCAAGGCGTCAGACGCCGCCCGGCAGAAATACCGACTATCTAAAGACGATTAACGATATTTCTTATGGTAAGTATTACGAGTCGTTTTAAACTCTTCCGCTGCGGCCTGGGCTTCTTTGACTTTGCCTTCGTCAGCCAGCTTCAGCGCGCCGTCAATCTGGCCGATCAGCACATCAAGGCCGTGGCGATAGTCTTTCATTTCCGCGCTGTCCGAAGCTTTACCTTCCAGCTTCGGCGGCGTCTCTTTCTGGGCGTCAACCGCCGCAGTACGCATCTTATTCAGCGCCGCTTTCAGCTCACCGGCATCTGAAGTTTTCTGCACCACTTGCAGGTTCTCGGCAAGGGTATCCATGTCTTCGCCCAGATCGGCGAAGGCCGATGCCGAACCAAGCGCAAAAGCCGATACAGCCAGCATCGCTAACAGTTTTTTACGCATTGCTCACGTCCTTTTTTATTATGGAAGTATCAAGCGGGCGCGGCAGGACGCGCCCGGCACACAGGTTATTGCCCGGCGATTTTCATCTCCGGCAGCAGCACGGAACCGCACTGAATGTTGCTACGCGTTTCGATATCGTCGCCGATGGTCACGATATTACGCCACATATCTTTCAGATTTCCTGCAATGGTGATCTCACTGACGGGATACTGAATTTCGCCGTTCTCTACCCAGAAGCCGGATGCGCCGCGTGAGTAGTCGCCGGTGACGCCGCTAACACCCTGCCCCATCAGCTCAGTCACCACAAGACCGGTACCCATCTCTTTAAGCAACTTTGCAAAACTCAGGCCACGGCCGTTAATGCGCCAGTTATGGATACCGCCTGCGTGGCCGGTGCTCTTCAGCCCCAGCTTACGCGCGGAATAGTTGGTCAGCAGCCACTGGGTCAACACGCCATCTTTAATAATGTCGCGACGCTCTGTACGCACGCCTTCGCTATCAAACGGGGTGGAAGCCAGCCCTTTCAGCAGATGCGGATGCTCTTCAATGGTCAGCCAGTCCGGCAGGATTTGACTACCCAGAGCGTCGAGCAGGAAGGTGGATTTACGATAAACCGAGCCGCCGGCAATCGCTCCGACCAGGTGACCAAAAAGCCCGGTCGCCACTTCGTTGGCAAAAATCACTGGCGCTTTCATCGTCGACAGTTTACGTGGCGCCAGGCGCGATAAGGTGCGGCGGGCACACTCCTCACCGACCCATTCCGGTGATTGTAAATCTTCAAGCGCCCGGCCGATGGTGTAGGCGTAATCGCGCTCCATATCGCCGTTTTCTTCGGCAATCACGCAGCTGGAGAGCGAATGGCGAGTGGAGCAGTAGCTTTGCAGCATGCCGTGGCTGTTGCCGAACACCTTAATGCCGTAGTGGCTATTAAAGCTGCCGCCTTCGGTATTGCTGATGCGTTTATCCGCTTTCAATGCGACCTGCTCTGCACGAGAGGCCAGCTCAATCGCTTCGTCCGGGGAGACTTCCGCCGGGTGGAACAGATCGAGATCCGGAGCCTCAAAAGCCAACAGTTCTTTATCCGCCACGCCTGCGCACGGGTCCGGTGAGGTATAGCGCGCGATATCCAGCGCCGCCTGTACCGTACGGGCAATGGCCTGCGGGCTGAGGTCGGTCGAGGAGGCGCTGCCTTTGCGATTCTGGTGATAAACGGTGATGCCCAGAGCACCATCGCTATTAAATTCTACGTTCTCCACTTCACCGTAGCGGGTGCTGACGCCAATGCCGGTGGTTTTGCTGACGGAGACTTCAGCCCCGTCGGATTTGCCTGCCGCCAGTTCCAGCGCCGTGGTCACGGCCTCTTCCAGCGTCTTACGCTGCTGTGCAACTTGAGAGATGACTTTCATCGCTAATGCCATAATGTAAGAAGGAGTTAACTGAAGTCTAACAGAGAACCGTTTTTCAGTGCGCGCCTTAACTGGTAACATTAGCCTCTTTTTTAAGGAGCCTGAGATGACAAAGCAGCCCGAAGACTGGCTCGACGATGTCCCTGGTGATGACGTCGAAGATGAAGACGATGAAATTATCTGGGTCAGTAAAAGTGAAATTAAGCGCGACGCCGAAGAACTGAAGCGTCTTGGCGCGGAAATGGTAGAGCTTGGGAAAAACGCGCTGGATAAAATCCCGCTGGATACCGATCTGCGCGATGCCATTGAACTCGCCCAACGCATCAAGAAAGAAGGCCGCCGCCGCCAGATGCAGCTGATTGGCAAAATGCTGCGTAACCGCGATGTCGATCCGATTCGCCAGGCGCTGGACAAGCTGAAGAACCGCCACAACCAGCAGGTTGCGCTGTTCCACAAGCTCGAACAGATCCGCGATCGTCTGATTGATAATGGTGATGACGCCGTTGCTGAAGTACTGAACCTGTGGCCTGACGCTGACCGTCAGCAGCTGCGTTCGCTTATCCGTAACGCCAAAAAAGAGAAAGAAGGTAATAAGCCGCCGAAGTCCGCGCGTCTTATCTTCCAGTATCTGCGTGAGCTGGCCGAGAGCGAAAACTAATCCCGCAAGACTCCCCGGATTAAGGCCAGTGCCTGATCCGGGCGACTAAACCGAACGTACATCTTTTAAAATCGGTTTTAATTTTTCATTTTCATCTAGCATTGCTTCTTAACTTAACGTTTATTTCACAAAATCAGTTATCTTTTCCAGACAACCTCTCGATCTCTCTACGCTATCAGCGACTCCGCAACAAATTCAACAATCTGTTTTTATTCGATTAAATAAGAAAAACCTTCTTTAAAACGCCAACGTTAGCAGCAGTTTGCTTATCTTTGATCCACCTCTCAAAACGATTTTTGCATTTCATTCATTATTATAATGAAAAATTAATTTCATTAATACACGAAACAAGAAGTCATACGCAAGCGCACTCTGGCCAGTCAGTTCTGTTAATTAAAACCAGGCATCTGCAGTGGCGGAAGGTTTGGCGTCATTACAGTTAAGGCACATGTTTTACTTAAGAGAATTCAATCCCTTATGGAGAAAACTTATGTCACTCACCACCAGTAATGATGACCTCGACGCGCTGGTCGCCCGGGTACGAAAGGCGCAGCAGGCGTATGCGAACTTTCCTCAGGATAAAGTCGACAAAATATTCCGTGCCGCCGCTTTAGCCGCCGCTGATGCCCGCATTCCGCTGGCGAAAATGGCGGTCGCCGAGTCCGGCATGGGCATCGTGGAAGATAAAGTGATTAAAAACCACTTCGCTTCCGAATATATCTACAACGCCTATAAAGACGAAAAAACCTGCGGGGTCCTTGGCGAAGACGAAGCCTTCGGCACCATGACCATCGCCGAGCCCATTGGGCTGATCTGCGGGATCGTCCCGACCACCAATCCAACTTCTACCGCCATTTTTAAATCGCTGATTAGCCTGAAAACCCGTAACGGCATCGTCTTCTCGCCGCATCCGCGGGCGAAAAATGCCACCAACCGCGCGGCGGAAATCGTGTTGCGTGCCGCAGTCGAGGCCGGTGCGCCACCGGACATCATTGGCTGGATTAACGAACCAACCGTAGATCTGTCTAACCGCCTGATGCACCACCCGGATATCAATCTGATCCTCGCCACCGGCGGACCGGGTATGGTGAAGGCCGCCTACAGCTCCGGTAAACCAGCGATAGGCGTTGGCGCGGGTAACACCCCAGTAGTGATTGATGAAACCGCCGACGTGAAGCGGGCGGTAGCCTCGATCCTGATGTCAAAAACCTTCGATAACGGCGTGATCTGCGCTTCCGAACAGTCGGTGGTGGTGGTTGATGCCGCCTATAACGCGGTGCGCGAGCGTTTCGCCAGCCACGGCGGCTACCTGCTACAGGGAAAAGAACTGAAAGCGGTTCAGGGTATCCTGCTGAAAAACGGCGCGTTAAACGCGGCGATTGTCGGGCAGTCGGCGATTAAAATTGCCGAAATGGCCGGGATCAGCGTGCCTGCCGATACAAAAATCCTGATTGGCGAAGTTAAAGCTATCGACGACAGCGAGCCTTTTGCACATGAAAAGCTCTCCCCGACGCTGGCCATGTATCGGGCGAAAGATTTCGCCGACGCCGTGGAGAAAGCGGTGAAGCTGGTCGATATGGGCGGCATCGGCCACACCTCCTGCCTCTATACCGACCAGGATAACCAGGCCGCGCGGGTGATGACCTTTGGCGAAAAAATGAAAACCGCACGCATCCTGATTAACACCCCGACCTCCCACGGCGGCATTGGCGATCTCTATAACTTTAGTCTCGCGCCCTCCCTGACCCTGGGCTGCGGCTCCTGGGGCGGTAACTCTATCTCGGAAAACGTCGGGCCGAAGCATCTGATCAACAAGAAAACCGTGGCAAAGCGAGCTGAAAATATGCTGTGGCATAAACTTCCGAAATCCATCTATTTCCGCCGCGGCTCTCTGCCCATCGCGCTGGATGAAGTGATCACCGATGGCCATAAGCGCGCACTGATCGTCACCGACCGCTTCCTGTTCAACAACGGATACGCGGATCAGATCACTTCCGTGCTGAAAGCGGCGGGCGTCGAAACCGAAGTCTTCTTTGAAGTGGAAGCCGACCCGACGCTGACCATCGTGCGCAAAGGTGCAGAGCTGGCTAACTCCTTCAAGCCCGACGTCATCATAGCCCTGGGCGGCGGATCGCCGATGGATGCGGCGAAAATCATGTGGGTGATGTACGAGCATCCGGAAACCCACTTCGAAGAGCTGGCGCTGCGCTTTATGGATATCCGCAAGCGTATCTACACCTTCCCGAAAATGGGCGTCAAAGCCCGGATGGTGGCGATCACCACCACTTCCGGCACCGGATCGGAGGTCACGCCGTTTGCGGTGGTCACCGACGATGCCACCGGGCAGAAATATCCGCTGGCGGACTACGCACTGACCCCGGATATGGCGATTATCGACGCTAACCTGGTAATGGATATGCCGAAGTCCCTGTGCGCCTTCGGTGGTCTGGACGCAGTGACCCACGCGCTGGAAGCCTATGTTTCCGTGCTGGCCTCCGAATTCTCTGACGGTCAGGCGCTGCAGGCGCTGAAGCTGCTGAAAGCGTATCTGCCCGCTTCGTATCACGAGGGGTCGAAAAACCCGGTGGCCCGCGAGCGCGTCCATAATGCGGCAACCATCGCCGGGATCGCTTTTGCTAACGCCTTCCTCGGGGTGTGCCACTCCATGGCGCACAAGCTGGGCTCGCAGTTCCACATTCCGCACGGTCTGGCGAATGCGCTGATGATCTGCAACGTCATTCGTTATAACGCCAACGACAACCCGACCAAGCAGACGGCGTTCAGTCAGTACGACCGTCCGCAAGCCCGTCGTCGGTACGCAGAGATTGCCGATCATTTAGGCCTGAGCGCGCCGGGAGACCGCACCGCGGCGAAAATCGAAAAGCTGCTGGCGTGGCTGGAGAGTATCAAAGCCGAGCTGGGCATTCCAAAATCCATCCGCGAGGCGGGCGTGCAGGAAGCCGATTTCCTCGCCCACGTCGATAAGCTGTCCGAAGATGCCTTCGATGACCAGTGTACCGGCGCCAACCCGCGCTATCCGCTGATTTCTGAACTGAAACAGCTGTTGTTAGACAGCTATTACGGAAATAAATACGAGGAAAAATTACCGGCCGCTGCCGCAGAAAAGCCCAGCAAAGCGGAGGCCGTCGCGCAGAAATAATCAGTTAATCAACATTCAAAAGAGTGGCTGACCCGGCGGTAAGTGATTACCGCCGCTCAGAGCCAGATTTTTAGAGAAAGTCGAAAGATATCATCATGGAGAAAAATATGACTACTGTACCAAGACTGAAATATTTCGTTGATGGTCAATGGCGCGTTTCGCAGACTGAACGCTATATGGACGTCTATAACCCAAGTACCGGCGAAGTCATGGCTCAGGCCCCCTGCTGCACCGAGCAAGAAGTGCTGGATGCCGTTGCCGCGGCCCGCAAAGCCTTCCCGGCGTGGTCAGATACTCCGGCCATTAAACGCTCGCAAATTATGTTCCGCGTTCGCGAATTATTAATGCAGCATCAGGAACGCTTAACCGAGCTGGTGGCAAAAGAAAACGGTAAAGCCTGGGGCGATGCCCAGGGCGATGTCTTAAAAGCCAAAGAAGGCACCGAGCTGGCCTGTTCTATCCCCACGCTGCTGGCGGGTGAAAACCTGATGGATGCTTCCGCCGGTATTGACACCAACCTGTACCGCGAACCGATTGGCGTGTTCGCCGGTATTGTGCCGTTTAACTTCCCCGCGATGATCCCGATGGGGTGGATGGCGCCATTATGCGTCGCTTCCGGTAATACGATGGTCATTAAAGCCGCCAGCATGACGCCAATGACCTGTATGGAAATCACCAAACTCTATCAGGAAGCGGGCGTGCCGGATGGCGTAATTAACGTCGTGACCTGTTCGCGTAATGAAGCCGATATTCTGCTGACCCATCCGGACGTTAACGGCGTCTCCTTCGTCGGTTCCACCTCCGTCGGTCTGCACGTTTACTCTAAAGCAGCGGCCCATGGCAAACGCGTCCAGGCGCTGTGCGAAGCCAAAAACCACGCTCTGGTGCTGGCCGATGCGCCGATTAACCGTACCGCCGCAGGGATTATCAACGCCGCCTTCGGCTGCGCGGGTGAACGCTGCATGGCGCTGCCAGTCGTCGTGGTCCAGGAAGAGGTAGCCGATAAGCTGATTGCCGCCGTCGTCGAAAAAGCCAAACAGCTGAAAATCGGCCCCGGGTATCTGCATGATACCGATATGGGGCCGGTGATTTCTAAAGACCACAAACAGTCAGTCATCAACTGGATTAATAAAGGGATCGAAGAAGGTGCGAAGGTCGTGCTCGATGGTCGCGACATCAAAGTTCCAGGCCAGGAGAAAGGCTTCTACGTCGGGCCAACCGTGCTGGATCATGTGACCGAAGAGATGAGCGTCGGGACGCAGGAAATTTTCGGGCCGGTACTGTGCTTTAAACGGGTGAAAACCTTCGAAGAAGGTCTGCAATTAATGAACAATAACCCGTTCGCCAACGGCTCGGTTATTTTCACCCAAAGCGGCTACTACGCTCGCGAATTCCAGAAACGCACCCACGGCGGCATGGTGGGGATTAACGTCGGTATCCCGGTACCAGTTGGCGTATTCCCGTTCTCAGGCCATAAACAGTCGTTCTTCGGCGACCTGCACTGCCTGGGCAAAGACGGTGTGCGTTTCTATACCGAATCAAAATGCGTGACCTCGCGCTGGTTTGATGAAGAAGAAGCGAAACGTGAAAAAGTCGACTCCTGGGACGGTACGATTTAATCGGAAATATAAATATTATCCTAAATAATTCAAGTTGCCGGGAAACCAGCACACCAGCAACTTGATGTATGATGGGTATAGCTCCCTCCAGATATTGCTCCGGCAATATCTGGAGCATTAACAGGATTTTTTTACTCTGCACATGTCGCTGAATTTCAAATGACGAATGCACACTAAAAAAATCCTTAATATTAAATGGAGTTTCCTATGACCCAGGCCTTCTCAATTCCACGCAGTATTATTTATGGCGAAGATGCTTTAGAACATCTGTCGACGCTGAGCGGTAAAAAAGCCGCATTAGTCACCGGCGGAAGTTCAATGAAGCGTTTTGGTTTTCTGGATAAAGCCATCGGCGAACTAAATAAAGCTGGTATGGAATGCATTGTTATCGATAATGTCGAGCCCAACCCGTCCATTAAAACCGTCTGGCGCGGCGCAAAAGAGATGCTGGCTTTCGAACCGGACTGGATTGTGGCGATTGGCGGCGGTTCGGCGCTGGATGCCGCCAAGGTGATGTGGTGTTTCTATGAGCACCCAGAGTTGAAGTTTGAAGACATTATCCCCGTCGGCTCCATGCCGCCGCTGCGCAACAAAGCCCGGTTTGTGGCCATCCCCTCCACCAGCGGCAGCGCCTCTGAAATCACGGCATTCTCGGTGATTACCGATACGGCGAATCATATTAAATATCCCATTGTTGCCGCCGACCTGGTGCCGGATATCGCCATCCTCGACCCCACGATTCCTGCCAAAATGCCGCCGCACGTTACCGCTCATACCGGGATGGACGTCATGACCCATGCGCTCGAAGCTTATGTGTCCACTGCGGCCAACTCGTTTACCGATCCCTATGCCGTCGAGGCTATTCGTCTGGTGTTTGAGCATCTGGAAACCGCATACCGTTCACCTGATGATTTAAACGCGCGTATGCATATGCATAATGCCTCTGCGCTGGCGGGGATTGCCTTTACTAACGCATCATTAGGGTTAGTGCATTCGATGGCGCATAAAATAGGTGGTGAATTTGGTATTACCCATGGTCTGGCAAACGCAATTATGTTGCCTTATATCATCCAATATAATGCGAAGTTCACTAAAAAATATCGCCAGCTGGAAGAGGCCTTAGGAATAAATAATTTGATTGAGGCGCTCAATGAGCTGAATAAACGTCTGGGTATTCCGAAAACGTTAAGTCAATGTGATGAAGTTGAGATCAATGAAGTCACCTTCGTCAATGTACTCGACAGAATGAGCGGTAATGCCGTTGACGATCCGTGCACGTTAACTAACCCTAATTATCCTTCAGTTCAGGATGTGAAGGGGTTATATACCAAAGCATTTTACGGCGCATGATGTTCATCGCTCCCGTTTTTTAAGCTAAAAAATCGTTAAAGAAGGCCGCATGGGTAACCAGATCCCCTGCGGCCTTCTTGTTTCTGTAAGCATATAACATCCAACGCAAAACTAAAGCTGAATCGTTAAAGCTAAAATTGATTAAATTCACATATTTTTTAGTAACAACACATTGTTGTTACAGATTAAAGCGATCAATTCCTCATTTACAAACATGAAATAGCGTGTTTTCTCACCAGGTGAGGCACTTCACATTTTCATCATCCACTTGCCACTAAATTCCCTACATCAGCAACACAATCGATTCAGCAAAAGGAATGAGAAATGAAAAAGACATTAGCTTTGACAGCAATTGCGATGCTTATATCTGCGCCAGCCGTGGCTAAAACGTGGGTGCTGACAAGCGATGAAAGCGGCATGGATAAAGGAAACTGGCAGATAACCAGCGACCAGCTGAAGATTAAAGATCATCATTTCAGCATTGAGCAAAAAGTCCTTCACGGCGGTAAACAAGAAGGCAGCAAAATCCTTGTGATCCAGAGTAAAGACGGCCTGACTATCACTCTAAGCCCAACTCGCGGCATGAACTTGCTGAAAATCGAAGGATTCGGTTCACGAATGGGTTGGGATTCGCCGGTGAAAGAGGTGGTCAACCCGGCCTTTATTAACCTCGAAAGCCGCAACGGTCTGGGATGGCTGGAAGGTTTCAATGAGATGATGGTGCGCTGCGGCTACGAATGGACCGGTCACCCGGTGACTGCTGATGGGCAGATTTATACCCTGCATGGCAAAGTCGGTAATACGCCCGCCTCACAGGTGGAAGTTGAAGTGGCAGATACCGCGCCGTATGAAATCCGCATTCGCGGACTGGTGAAAGAGAGCACTTTCAAGAAAGCAGATTTGCAGACCATGACCGAGCTGCGCTATGTGCCCGGCAGCAACAGCTTCAGCCTGCATGATGTGTTAACCAACCATGCCGACTATCCGCATGACTATCAAATTATCTACCACAGCAACTTCGGTAAGCCGATCCTCGAAGAGGGCGCGCGTTTCCTGGCACCGATAGCCAGCATCAGTCCGTTCAATGATTATGCCAAAGCCGGTTTAAAAACGTGGCAAACCTACGCAGGCCCGACTAAAGATTTCGATGAAATGGTGTTTAATATGCAGCCGCTAGCGGACGAGAATCACCAGACACTCGCTGCAGTGGTCAATAAATCCGGAGATAAAGGGGCATCGATTCAGTTTGATACCCGCCAGCTGCCGGTGCTGACGCTGTGGAAAAATACCGATACCGAGAAACAGGGCTACGTCACCGGTATTGAGCCTGGCACCAGCTACGCCTATCCAGTGACCATTGAACGTGAACAAAAACGCGTTAAGCAGCTTCAGCCAGGGGCCAGCACCCAGTTTGACCTGACCTATACGCTGCTGCACAGCAGCGAGCAGGTGGCTGACGTTGAGAAGAAAATTGCGGCGATTCAGGGCGACACCAAAGTGGCAGAAAACGAAACGCCGATCGCGAAGGAGTAGCGCTGTTTCCCGGAGGCGGTGCTGTGCACCTCTCCGGACTACCGGTCCGCAGACGGTGATGCACCTGTAGCCACACTGCCCCGGGGCAGTGTGGCTACATTCCCGGAGGCGATGCTGCGCATCTGTCCGGGCTACAGAACTACAAAACCGTGACCACGCCAACCTGATCCATGACCACCTGACGCAAATCCTGCGCAAAGCGCTGATACTGCGCCTCATCAATCGGCTGCGGATAACTCAACACAATCAACTCATGATCGGCCATCCCTTGATGATAGGTCGGGTGGCTATGTGACCAGGTATTTGCGTAAAAGCCCATCTTTTCATAGAAGCGCAGGCGCTTGTGGGCTATCTCGCTGGTCAGCGGATCAATTTCCAGAATAGTTAGCGGTTCACGTTTGACGATTTCAGCCAATAGCTGCTTGCCGTAGCCGCGCGAACGCAGCGTATCGTCAATAGCCAGATGCTCAATATAGCTGTAATCGGCAAAACGCCAGCAGCCGCTCAGCCCGATAAACAACGCGTCGTCAAACCAGGCTTCCAGCACATAATTCTGATTGTGAAGCGCCTGCAGTTTAGCATCGGCTTCACGTTGTTCATGCCACGGAAACGCCCGACTGTACAACGCATCGAGCGCGGGAAAATAAGCGGAATTGGGGGAGGTCACTCTTTCAGGGATCAACATGACGGCACCTGGTCACAAAAGACAGCTGCCCTCACGTGGAGGGCAGCCAAACGAAGAGTATTGCTTACTCGGTCGCGGCGGCTTTTTGAGCCAGTTTATCCAGTAGCTTCTGATGGATACCGCCAAAACCGCCGTTACTCATCACCAGGATGTGATCACCCGGATGCGCCGTTTTGACAATCATATCCACCAGCGTATCAACATCAGCGCTCCAGTGAGCAGGCTGTATGCAGGCATCGGCAACTTCAGCTACCAGCCACGGAATATGCTGCGGCTGCAGCAGGAAGACTTCATCTGCACGCCCGAGAGACGGCGCCAGATCGTCTTTGCTAAGCCCCATCTTCATCGTGTTGGAACGTGGCTCAAGTACGGCAAGAATACGCGCAGTGCCGCCGACCTTGCCGCGTAATGCCTGCAGGGTCGCCAAAATAGCCGTCGGATGGTGGGCAAAGTCGTCATATACGGTAACGCCGTTGGCTTCGCCGCGCAGCTCCAGGCGACGACGGGCATTGATAAAGCTGCCCAGCGCATTGGCCGCGTCAGCAGGCAGCACGCCCACATGACGGGCAGCGGCAATCGCCATCAGGCCGTTATGCATATTATGCTCTCCGACCAGCGCCCATTTCACTTCACCGACTTTCTCGCCGTCCAACCACACTTCCCATGAGGAAGCATCGGTGGTGAGTTTTTTCGCCTGCCAGTGGCCCTGCTCGCCGACCAGCTCCTGTTCGCTCCAGCAGCCCATCGCCATCGTCTGTTTTAGATTGATGTCGTTTTCCGGCAGGATAATCTTGCCTTTGCCCGGCACGATTCGTACCAGGTGATGGAACTGTTTCTGAATCGCTTTCAGGTCGTCAAAAATATCCGCATGATCAAACTCAAGGTTGTTGAGAATCAGCGTGCGCGGGCAGTAATGAACAAACTTGGAGCGTTTATCAAAGAAAGCGCAGTCGTATTCATCGGCTTCAATCACGAAAAATGGGCTGTCGCCAAGTCGCGCGGAAACATCAAAGTTACCCGGTACGCCGCCGATGACAAATCCCGGCTTATAGCCGCAGACTTCGAGGATCCAGGTCGCCATTCCGGCAGTGGTGGTTTTTCCGTGCGTCCCGGCTACCGCCAGCACCCAACGATCGCGCAGCACAAAATCATGCAGCCACTGCGGCCCGGACATGTACGGAATGTTGTTTTCCAGCACCGCTTCCACGCATGGATTACCGCGCGTCATCGCGTTACCGATGATCACCAGATCCGGTTGAGGATCCAGCTGGCTGGCATCATATCCTTGAATTAACTCAATTCCCTGGTTTTCCAGCAGGGTACTCATTGGCGGATAAACGTTCGCATCCGACCCCGTTACCTCATGACCGAGGGAACGTGCCAGCATCGCCAGCCCCCCCATAAACGTGCCACAGATTCCTAAAATATGAATGCGCATTCGTCATTTCCTTCTCTTATCTGAAGCACAGTTTACCGGGATGTGGGGGGGGAAAGAAATGCATTTCAGGCGAATCCGTATTTTGCTGGCGCGATTCACCTGTGCGAGATTTTTTATTCTTTGTTAAGATTGTTGCGTTCGTTTTACTTCACATAAACATGCAGGGAACGGGTTATGAAAACGTTAGGTGAATTTATTGTCGAAAAGCAGCACGAATTCTCTCACGCGACTGGCGAGCTGACTTCGTTATTATCGGCAATAAAGTTAGGCGCCAAGATCATCCACCGCGATATCAACAAGGCCGGTCTGGTCGATATCCTGGGTGCCAGCGGTGCTGAAAACGTTCAGGGCGAGGTGCAGCAAAAACTCGACCTGTTTGCTAATGAAAAATTAAAAGCAGCACTGAAAGCACGCGATATTGTCGCCGGGATCGCCTCCGAAGAAGAAGATGAAATTGTCGTCTTTGAAGGATGTGAGCACGCTAAATACGTGGTGCTGATGGACCCTCTGGATGGATCTTCTAACATCGACGTTAACGTCTCCGTCGGAACGATTTTCTCTATCTACCGCCGCGTCACGCCGGTAGGTACACCTGTTACCGAAGAAGATTTTCTGCAACCGGGCAGCAAACAGGTCGCTGCAGGCTATGTGGTTTATGGTTCATCGACCATGTTGGTCTATACCACAGGCTGCGGCGTTCACGCCTTCACCTATGACCCGTCTCTTGGCGTCTTCTGCCTGTCCCAGGAGCGCATGCGCTTCCCGGAAAAGGGCAACACCTACTCCATCAACGAAGGTAACTACATCAAGTTCCCGATGGGTGTGAAGAAGTACATTAAATATTGCCAGGAAGAAGATATCGGAACCCAGCGCCCGTACACCTCGCGCTATATCGGCTCTCTGGTGGCGGATTTCCACCGCAACCTGCTCAAAGGCGGCATCTATCTTTACCCAAGCACCGCCAGCCACCCGGATGGTAAGCTACGTCTGCTGTACGAATGCAACCCGATGGCGTTCCTTGCGGAACAGGCGGGCGGCAAGGCCAGCGACGGTAAAGAGCGCATTCTGGATATCATCCCGGAAAGCCTGCACCAGCGCCGTTCCTTCTTCGTCGGCAACAACCATATGGTTGAAGACGTTGAGAACTTAATTAAAGAGTTCCCGGACGCGTAATCAGCTCGAAGATACCCCCTCTCCCCTGTGGGGAGAGGGTTAGCCCCAAATCACGCCACGCTATAGCGCTGAATCAACGTCTGCAACGTATTCTTCAGTACCGCGCTGCGCGCCTCCCCCAACTCACTTAGCACGCTCTCTTCAAAGCGCGCAGCCTCAGTGTTCAGCTCGCGCACCAGCCGACGCCCTTCCTCCGTCACCGTCACCCAACTCTGCCGCCGATCGCCGCTCTGGCTTTCACAGCGTTCAACCTGTTGCTGTTTCTCCAGCCGATGCAGCAGTCGGGTAATGGTCGGCTGCTTGCTCACCGTTTTTAACGCCAGCTCGCTGACGCTGGTCGGCCCATTGCCTTCCAGCACTGACAGCACGCGCCACTCCAGCACCGAGAAGCCGCGCGCCTCCACTACCGTGTGGAACTCCGATGACACCACCAGCCACGCTTGCCCCAGCAGCGCCGGTAAATAGCTGTTAATGAATGTCGGTGAACCTGACATCGGTACCTCCTGCGGTTAATAGCGCCCGGACAGCAGCGAACCAAAGCCCGGCACCCTGGTATCCAGGCGCAGACGGTTGAGCATCATCCAGGTGGTGGCGACGGACGACGAGATCACCGGCAGTCCCACGCGATCCTCGATCAGTTGGATAGAGGGCAGCGACGGCATCTGAACACAGGCCGAGGCGACAATCGCATCAACATTGGTATTGAGCTTTTTAGTCAGCTCAACCGGTGCCAGCGGATTCTGGCGGCCCACTTCGAGGTTATCCGGGATCTCCAGCGACAGGCTATCCACCACTTCGATCCCTTCATTTTCAATGTAGTCGATCACCAGTTGCGTCAGCGGCTTCATATACGGCGTGAGG
This sequence comes from Klebsiella sp., assembly GCF_027492335.1. Classification (NCBI taxonomy): domain Bacteria; kingdom Pseudomonadati; phylum Pseudomonadota; class Gammaproteobacteria; order Enterobacterales; family Enterobacteriaceae; genus Klebsiella; species Klebsiella sp. The sequence goes on from NZ_JAPUEW010000047.1 coordinate 24,780, forward strand.
ATCGATACCCGCTTCGCGCCAATCGCCTGTAACCCTTCCACTAGCGCGCCCGCGCTGGTAATCACTGGCGACGGATGGCCGTTTTCCACGGTCCGCGCGTGCAGACGCTCTTCGGAAATGCGGTGGTAGCCTTTACCCATACTCATGATGGCCACCAGGCACGCGTAGCCCAGCACGTCCACAGCGGCGTCGGACAGTTCCAGCGCGCAGCGATCGCTGTCCGCATCCATCGCCGACAATTCCTCTTTTGACACCTTCTTCATGCGCATCCGGCTGGAGTGGAAGGTAAAACGCTCCGGGGCGATCGCCTCTCTGGCGCGCAGGATCGCCGGGATCTCCGTCTCCATGGTGGTGTTCGACGACGGTACAATCTGGCCAATACGGAAATGGCGTGAAGTCTGCATTAGTTTTGCTCCTGGAACGGCTCCGCCGCTTCATTCTGGCCGCTAAAATCCAGTGAACTCTCAACGGAGTCATGGAAGGTCGCCGCGTTCTGGGCGCGACGGTTGACCTGTAAATCAAAAATATCGAAACGGTTATAGTGGCCGGTGATGTCGTGCATCTGCCGCGGCTGAATACAGCGGTTGAGGTCAATCTCGGCGTAGACGATGCCTTCTTTATCAATCAGCGGTTCGCCCACTACGCGTCCGTCCGGGCCAATCACCCCGGAGAAGGCGCTATTCGGCCGCGCCAGCAATTCACGCGCTTCGGGATGGGTTTGTGCCATTGCCTCAACGATCTCTTCGCTAACGGTCGAACAAGCGATCACTGTAAACACCTTGCCCTCAAAGCAGTGCGCCGAGGCGCGCAGGCGAATAGCCTCCGCCATGTCGTAATCCTTCGGCGCCACCGGCAGCGCGATATAGCTGGCCACGTGCACCAGCTCGCCCTGCGCCAGCAGCGAGAAGCGTGCCAGCGTGTTGGTGTTCTCGCCGCAGGCCAGCGCCCCCAGCGGGCCGATGCTGGTTTTGTGCACTCGCAGCGACGACGCGTCGCCGTTGGCCCACGTCAGTTTTTCCGCCCAGGTCGGCACCAGTTTGCGATGGCGGCCAATAATTTTGCCTTCGTCGTTGATGGTCACCAGCGTGTTATAGAGCGTGGCGATACTCTGCGGATGGCGCTCGTTGACGCCAATCACCACGTTCACCTTATGGCGCGCGGCAGCCTGGGCGATTTTACGAATCTCCGGCCCGGGAACTTCAATCGCGCTACGGCACAGCTTTTCAAACCACGGGCTGCCTTCCACCGGGTTCATCACCCAGCTCCAGTACGGATAACCGGCGATAAACACTTCCGGGAAGGCCACCAGCTTCGCGCCGTTGCTTGCCGCTTCGGCAATCAGGCGGCAGGCTTTATCAACGGTGGCGTCAGTGTCGAGAAACACCGGCGAGGCCTGTACGGCTGCGGCGGTAAATTTGGCTAATTCCAGCATCAATCGTTCTCCTCTTACACCGCCACAACCGGGTGGCGCAGCTTGCCGATAAACTCCACTTCGGCGTCAATCACATCGCCCGGCCAGACCCACTCCTGCGGGCTGCGGCCCGCGCCAACGCCTTCCGGCGTGCCGGTGGCGATAATGTCACCCGGCTCGAGGGTGATCCCTTTGCTGATGTCGGCAATCAGCGTTGGTACTTTGAACAGCATGTGGCGGGTGTTGGAGCTTTGTTTGGTGACGCCGTTCACGCGCAGGCTGAGGTTGAGATTGTGCGGATCCGGAATCTCATCAGCGGTGACAATACACGGCCCGAACGGCGCGTAGGTGTCCTGACCTTTTGAGTAAATCCACTGCCCGGCGCGGCGGCAGTCGCGGGCGCTCATGTCGATCATCAGGCTGTAGCCGAAGACATAGTTCAACGCCTGCGCTTCGCTAACGCGTTTGGCGCGCGAGCCGATAATCACCGCCAGCTCCACTTCCCAGTCCAACTGCTGGGTGATCTGCGCGTTGTGTTCAATGGCATCATCCGGGCCAATCACCGAGGTCGGCGGCTTGGAGAAAATCACCGGCTCTTTCGGCAGATCTTTGGAGGTGTCCAGCGTGCGGCTAGACTCCGCCACGTGCTCAACATAGTTCAGGCCGATGCCGAAGATGTTTTTGCGCGGACGCGGGATCGGCGCCAGCACTTTCACGTTGACCAGCGGCTGGGCACAGCCGACCGGCCAGTTACCCTCACAGGCGTTCAGCAGTTCCCTTCCTGCCTCCACCGCCGACGGACCAAGGTCGATAAAATCCAGCATGTTGTCCGGTAACGACTGGCTGCGGTACTGCGCCAGCCTGGCTAAATCCACCACATAATCCCCGACGATTGCGCCCAGACGGGACGCGGCGTTGACGTTGCTACGGTAGGTAATCAGGCGCATTATTTTTTCTCCTCAGACACTATTTTTTGCTGACCATCGTTGTCCAGCAGCGCGTCCTCGTAATAGAGGCTGAGCGACTGCATCACGGGCAAGTCGTTGAAACAGAAAAGGCACGCATCATCGGTTTGCGACAGGTTGACGTGCTCATGGAAGGCCCAGGACGGCACGCAGAAAATATCGCGCTCCTGCCAGTCAAAGCGCTGCCCGTCGATAATCGAGTAGCCTTTACCCTTCGCCACCTGGTACATAAAGCTGCCGGTATGGCGGTGTGCCTTGCCGACAAATCCGGGCCGCAGGCGCTGCATACTGGCGCCGATGGTCGGCATCACATGGCCACCGGTCACCGGGTTGGTGTAGTGCATCAGCACATCGTCAAACGGCGAGCCGTCGCTGACCTTCGCCGCGCGGCACAACGCTTCATAGGTCGGCTGCCACTGGTACTTAAACAGCGGCGAATAGGGTTTATCCCAACCGACGTTGTGCGGGCGCAGAGCGGCGGCGGCCCACAGCGCCACACGGTCATCAACCGGCGCGGTGACCTGCTGATGCATATCCGGGTGTACCTTGTAGAACCCGGCCTCCATCGCGTTGACCAGCGGAATATCCAGCCCGTCCTGCCAGATGCAGGGCAAACCATCCGCTTCCACGCCGTGTTCATGCCAGGTGCCGTTCGGCGTCAGCACAAAGTCGTTGGCCTCTAGCGGCATCTTGTGACCGTCGACGATGGTGTAAGCCCCACGCCCTTCCATAATGAAGCGCAGCGCCGATGAAGAGTGCGCGTGCGCCGAGGCGGCTTCGCCGGGGTGCATCACCTGAAGCCCGGAGTACAGCCAGCCCACCGCCGCCGCCACGTCCTGGCGGCCCGGATTATTGAGGTAAATCACCCGCCGTCCGGCTTTCTGCGGAGTGACCAGTTCCACCGAACGCAGCACGTGCTCGCGCAGATCCTGATAGCGCCACAGCACCGGCACGGAAGACGATTTCGGCTGCCATGGTTCGATTTTGTTCGCCACCGTCCATAGCGCGCCGGTTTTCAGCTCCGAGAGCTGCTGGTAGTAGGCCACCAGCTCCGGGGTATCTTCTACGTCCGCGCGACCGGCGGTGCTTTCACGAAAGTCGTCATATTTCATGCTGATTTCTCCTGTGGATGTAACGCACGCTGCAACAAATCGCGGCCATAGTGATAGGCCGGATGCCAGGCCACCTGACTCCAACCATAGCGGGCGCATTCGCGCTGTAACCAGTTAGCATCCGCCAGCGCAGGGCGGCCAATGGCGCACAGATCGGCACGCCCGGAAGCGATAATGCTGTTCACCTGATCCGCATCGCTAATCGCGCCCACCGCCATGGTGGCAACGCCGCCTTCATTGCGCAGACGGTCGGCCATCGGCGTCTGGAACATACGGCCATACACCGGTTTTTGATCGACAGAAACTTCGCCGGAGGAGCAGGTGATCATGTCCACGCCCGCTTCGCGCAAACGGCGGGCTATCTCTACCGCCTCGTCCACCGTAGTCCCCCCTTCCACCCAGTCGGTCGCGGAGATACGCACCGAAATAGGTAAATGCTGCGGCCACACTTCCCGCACCGCGCGGAACACCGCCAGAGGGAAGCGCAGACGGTTTTCCAGCGAACCGCCATATTCATCCTGGCGCTGGTTGGTCAACGGCGAGATAAAGCTCGACAGCAGCACGCCGTGCGCCGCCTGAATTTCCAGCCAGTCAAACCCGGCTTTAGCCGCGCGACGCGTCGCCGCGACAAACTCGGCAATCACCGCATCAAGCTGTTCAGCCGTCACTTCCTCCGGCACCTGAGACACGCCAGGACGGTACGGCAGCGGCGAGGCGGAAATTAGCGGCCAGTTGCCCTGCGCCAACGGGTGATCCGGCTTCTCATCCCCACGCTGGGTGGAACCGCGACGCCCTGCGTGCCCCAGCTGTACACCAATGCTGGCACCGCTATTTTGATGGACAAAATCGGTCACCTGCCGCCAGGCAAGCACCTGCTCGTCGTTCCACAGCCCCGGACAACCGGGAGTGATGCGCCCCTGCGGCGACACGGCGGTCATTTCGGTCATGACCAGCCCCGCCCCGCCGACGGCGCGGCTGCCCAGATGCATCAGGTGGAACATACCCGGCACGCCCTCTTTCGCCTGGTAGAGCAACACCGGCGAAATCACGGTGCGGTTTTTCAGCGTCACGCCGCGTACCTGATATGGCGTGAGGATCGGCGGCACGCCCGGCGCTTTCGCCAGCCACTGCTCATATTGATTTAACCACTGCGGATCGCGCAGGCGCAGGTTCTCGTGAGAGATACGCTGGGAGCGGGTCAGCAGCGAGTAGGCAAACTGCTGCGGGGGAAAATTTTCGTAGCGGGCGACATTCTCGAACCACTCGGTGGAGTTGCGCGCCGCGTTCTGAATTTTCAGCACCTCGACGCTGCGCACCGCCTGATAGTGGTCGAGGCCGCGATGCAGGTCGCCACTGGTGTGCTGTAAGCTGTTAGCCAGTTCGATAGCATCTTCCAGCGCTAACTTTGTGCCGGAACCAATCGAGAAGTGGGCGGTGTGAGCGGCATCGCCCATCAGCACCAGCGGTACTGGCTTCTTCTGATGTTCAATCCAGTGCACCCAGTTCTCGCAAATCACCCGCGGGAAGCGGATCCAGATTGCCGCGCCGCGCAGGTGGGCCGCGTTGGACATCAGCGGCAGGCCGTCCAGCCACGGGGCGAATAGCTTCTCGCAGTAAGCGATGCCCTCTTCCTGGCTCATCTCATCCAACCCGGCTGCTTTCCACGTCTCTTCGGTGGTTTCGATAATAAAGGTCGATAACCCCGGCTCGAACTGGTAGGCATGTACCTGGAACCAGCCGTGCGGCGATTCGGCAAATAAAAAGGTAAAGGCTTCAAATACTTTGCGCGTGCCCAGCCAGACAAAACGACACTGACGGTTGTCGATATCCGGCTGAAACTGCTGCTGATAGCGGCTGCGAATACGGCTGTTAATACCGTCGGAGGCGATCACCAGATCCGCCTGATAACGTTCAATCTGCGTCTGCTCGTCCTCCACCAGGGTGTCGAACACCAGTTCAACGCCGAGCGACTGACAACGCTCCTGCAAAATGTTGAGCAGCTTTTTACGGCCAATGCCGATAAAGCCGTGACCGCCGCTGCGGTTTACCGAATCCTTAAAGTGAATTTCGATATCGTCCCAGCGGTTGAACTGCTGGGCAATCTGCTCGGCGCTCACCGGGTCGGCCTGGCGCAAATTTTCCAGCGTAGCGTCGGAGAAGACCACGCCCCAACCGAAAGTGTCGTACGGGCGGTTACGCTCCACCACCACGATGTTGTTGGCCGGGTTTTGCAGCTTCATCAGTAGGGCAAAGTAAAGCCCCGCCGGACCGCCGCCGATACACACAATGTTCATAGACTCTCTCCTGATGATTGCAACGCGGCCAGCAGCTCAGCCGGGATATCGATAGAACGATGGGTTTCAAGGGAGGTCGTCACCAGCGTCTGGGTGACCTGCATGCGCTGCTCGCCTTCAAGGCTGGTACAGTTCAGCGCCAGCTTCAGCGAGCGCGAACCAATGTGAATCACTTCCAACTGGAGAATGACGTCGTCGCCCATACGACTGACGGCTTTAAAATCTGCGTCCAGGTGCACCGTCGGCATGCCGAAGCGGCGCTCGCCGATAAAACCGGCAAAACCATACGGCAGCAGCGAATCAACCCATGCTTCCAGCAGGTTGTTGAACATCACGAAATATTGCGGATAGAAAACAATCCCCGCCGGATCGCACTCGGCAAAACGAATGCGGTGCGGCTGGGTAAAGGTTGTAGCACTCATAAAAGCTCCTTAGTTCAGCGCCAGGCGCACCTGGCACTCGCGCAATTTATCGCCATGTTCATCCGCCAGCGCCGCATCGCGCAGCTCGCGCAAAGTGGCGGGCGGCAGACGACAATCGTGGCGTTCCACAATGCCGATTAACGTCTGGTAATTACGTAACCCGCGGGCGTGGGTGTCGCCATAACCTTTCACCAGCCGCTGACACTGCACAATCTCCAGCGCCAGCGCCGGGTTGAACGCCGCCGCGCGGATAACGTATTGCAGCCATTCATCAATACGCGCCGTTTCCAGCTGGTAGCGCAGGGTCAGGCGACGCCCGCGACGCCAGTGCGCCAGCGTCCACAGCAGCAGGTAGCCACGCAGCGAGCTGGTGGTTACCACGCGTCCTTTGCGTGTGGCATTACTCAACAGGCGCTGACAAAAGCCCGGCTGTTGCAGCCAGCGCCCCAGCCCGGTGGGCAGGGTTTCGCAGATCTCCTCCAGCCGTGGGTGCATGTATTCGTTGATACTCAGATGCTGGTTATCCTGCAGTTTCACGTCGCTGCGGATACGCTCAAAGCGGCTGCCGCGAATCTTCAGATCCGCCACGCGAATGGTGTCTTCCCACGACATCCAGATAGCCAGATGTCGTGCAGCTTCACGCAGCAGCAGCTCATCGTTACCGCCGGGCTGTGCGGCGAGCGCGGCCAGACGATCGAGATAGTTCGCCGCCCAGGCCACATCCTGGTAATCCAACAGGCGGCGCACGCCTTCAATGGCAGTCGGCTGTGCGCTTTCCGGCAGTTCCTGATGGATGCGCGTCAGCAACGCCGCCACTTTCGCATTGGAAGGCTGGGGCGCCTGAGTAGTAACCACTGCCGGTTCCGCCTCTTCCAGACGGGTGTTCATCACCCCCTGGGCGAAGGCGACAAGGCTGGTTTTCACCCCTACGCCGCCGCGGGTAATGGTTTCTTCAAACTGCTGCTGGTTAAACGGCAGCACGCCGGAACCGCACAGCGCGCCAAAGAGTACGGCGCTAATTACGCTGCGGCTCTCTTCCGCCGTTTTCGCCATGTCGAAGCGGATAAATTTGCGCGCGGCGCTGCTGGCGTGGTCGATCAACGTGGTGTTATTCACACGACCGTCGCCCATCGCCGTTTTTTCACCAATGGAGTAAACGCGGTGGGTGGAGGCTATAAGCGTAGTGCGCTGCTGCGTCACTAACCCGCGCTGCACCGCGCGCCCGGCCTCCATCAGCTCGGAGGCCAGCACCACGTCTACGTCGCCCGGCATCGGCATCAACGCCAGCACCGGCGGTTTATCCAGCTCGTGCAGACCCGGAAACAGCTCGACGTAATAGATGGTGGAGCCGGTACGTTGCGCCACGCCCGGTACCGAGGTGGTCTGGGCGAAATAGCCGTTCTCTTCGCCCAGGTTGACAATCCAGTCGGCTAGCACGCCGCCCCCTTCCCCGCCCATCGCCAGAATGGCGATTTTGATGGGCTGTACTTTCGGCATCTGAGTGCTCCTTACAGGCTAACGCGGGCCAGGCGACGGGCGTTCCGGCGCTGTAACCAGTTGATTAATGGACGACGAATCGCCTCTCTCCAGCGTTCACTGCGCCCCGGATGGGTGACGATGCGCGCCCGATAAAACGAGGGGCACAACACGGCGGCATGCGACACTTCGCCGCACAGGCCGCAGCCGACACAGCTGTTGATCACCGTTGCGACCGGGTCGGTACGCAGTGGATCCGGGTTCGGTTTAATCGACAGTGACGGACAGCCGGAAAGACGAATGCAAGAGTGGTCGCCGGTACAGGTGTCGCTATCCACGCCGAAGCGCTCCGCCACCACGCGTTTGCCGCTCTCCAGCGCTTTACGCACCTGCTGCTTTTCACGGCGCTGGCGGTTGAGCATGCATTCGCTCTGGGCAATCAGCACCTTCGGACCCGGCGTTTTGCTGGTTAAGGCGTCGCGCAGAGTAGCGGTCATGGTTTTCAGGTCATAGGTGCGACGCACCGTTTTCACCCATTTCACGCCAACGCCCTTCACCGCCTGCTCAATAGCGTGGCCTGTACTGCGGGTGGCGTTTTGCGCGGTGGACGACAGAATGTCCTGACCGCCAGTGGCTGAGGTGTAGCTGTTGTCGACCACAATGGTCAGGTTGTTGCTCTGGTTAAATACGCTGTTGGCGATGCCGCTGGTCAGACCGTTGTGCCAGAAACCGCCGTCGCCCATCACCGAGATGGCGCGCTTGCCGTCTTTGCTATTGAGCGCCGCCGCTCCCGCGCCGCCCAGACCGTAGCCCATGGTGGTATTACCGAGATTAAACGGCGGCAGAATCGAGAACAGATGGCAGCCGATGTCGGCGCTGATGTGGTGCGGGCCAAGCTCGCGCTCAATCAGCTTCATGGCGGTAAAAATCGGCCGCTCCGGGCAGCCGGTACAAAACCCTGGCGGGCGAGCGTGAATCGCATCAGCCAGCGCAGGCGGCGCGGCGTTGACGACATCCGGCATCACGTTGGCCAGCGGAATGCGCACCTGGCGCGCGGCAGCCAGGGCATCCGGCGCCAGACGATCGTAACGTTCGAAGAAGGCGCGCAGCCCCGCCAGCACGGTGGCGGTGTTGTACTCGCCAGCAAGCGGTAACAGGTCTTTGCCGTGCAGTTTGGTACTCAGCCCCTTCTGGCGCAGGATGTTAGCAATATTCTGCTCAACGAAGTTCGGCTGCCCCTCTTCCAGCACCAGCACCGCGCGCTTGTTGCGGCAGAACTCGTCCAACTCTTCGTCCACCAGCGGGTAGGCGACGTTCATCACGTACAGCGGGATTTTGCTGTTGCCAAACACGTCGGCCAGATCCTGCTGGTTAAGGGCGCGAATCAACGTGTTGTAGTTGCCGCCCTGCAGCACGATGCCGATATCGTCGGCGTCGGAGGAGAAGAACTCGTTCAGGCGACGTTCGCGAATGAAGCGCACCGCCGCAGGCCAGCGCTGATGAACCTTCTCTTTTTCATGCAGGAAGCTGGCGGGCGGCAGCACGATGCGGTTGACGTCGCGCTGGGGATTTTCCAGCGCCTGTTTCACCGTAAACGCCGGAGCGCGGTTTTCCGAGGTGACAAACTGACCGTGAACGTGACAGGAACGGATGCGCATTTGCAGCATCACCGGGGTGTTGCTGGCCTCGGACAGTTCAAAGCCATCCTTCACCGCCTGCACGATACACGGCAGGTTCGGGCGCGGGTCGAGCAGCCACATTTGTGATTTCATGGCGAAAGCATGGCTGCGCTCCTGCATGATTGATGAACCTTCGCCGTAGTCTTCGCCGACGATAATCAACGCTCCGCCCAGCACGCCGCCGGAGGAGAGGTTGGCCAGCGCGTCGGAAGCCACGTTGGTGCCAACCGTCGCCTTGAAGGTCACCGCGCCGCGCAGCGGGTAGTTGACCGACGCCGCCAGCGTCGCCGCCGCGGTAGCTTCGCTGGCGCTGTTTTCAAAGCGAATGCCATACTCGTCGAGGATCGGCTGGGCATCGGCCAGCACGTCCATCAAGTGGGAAATAGGCGCGCCCTGATAGCCGGCCACGTAGGAGACGCCGGATTCCAGCAGCGCTTTAGTGACGGCCAGAATACCTTCGCCGCTAAATACAGAACCTGCCGGTAAAGTCAGTTTCTTTACCTCTTCAACAAACGAACGTTCAGCCATCACAACCTCACTTTCATTTCAATTTGGTCTGATTAACTTGTAAGCAACGTGCGAAGGAGGGGCAATCCATGATTTGTCATGGAATTGTCATTTGTGCGGAAGATGGATAGCGATTGCAGAACGGGGATAAAAATGGGGGGATTGGTACGCATCCCCTCACCCTGGCCCTCTCCCAAAAGGGGCGAAGGAACCGTTGGGTGCTGGATTGAGGTGTGCTGAACATGAATATCTCAGCTCGGTGCGCCCCTCTCCTTTTTAAGAGAGAGGGTTAACGCACCGTAATTTAAAAGATTATCGTTCTTCTGATTTCCGGCATCCTACCGCTTCGGTAGCAACATCACCGTCAGCGCCGCGACCAGCGACACCAGCGCAAACGCGCCAAAGTTCCACGACAGAGATAGCCCACTGCTGGCTATCCACGCGCCAAACAGTGGCCCGCTCATCGCGCCGATACGCGCAAAGCTCAGCGCCCAACCGGTGGCCGCCGCGCGGCTGTTGCCTGGATACCAGGTCGCCAGATAGCCGGTCAAGATAAGCGATGCAGAAATACTGCCGACACCTGCCAGCGCGGTCAGCAGAATATTGACCGGCAGCGAGTGCGGGAACATCAGCGCGCAAATACCCGCGCCGCCCACGAGGTAAGAAAGCGCCACCGCCCGTTTCGCGCCGATACGATCGGCAATGCGCCCGAGGAACAAGCCGCCCACCGCCGAGGCGAGGCTAAACACCACCAAAAACAGCAGGCTTGGCCCCAGCGCATAGCCGCTTTTGCGCATGATGCTCGGCAGCCAGGTGTTGAGACCATAGACCAGCAACATGCCGCAGAATAAGGCGACCCAGAAGCAGGCCGTGGCGCGCAGATAGTCACCCGAGAACAGCAGGCTGCCGGTTTTACGCCAGCCCTCCAGCTGCGGGCGCGGCGTTTCCGCTTGCGGCAGCGGAACGCCGAGACGCGATGACAGCTCACGCGCCTCAATCATTCGCCCACGGCTGACCAGATACTCTAGCGACTCCGGCAGCAGGCGCGACATCGGCCACAGCACCAGCAGCGGCAGGGCGCCCACGCCAATCACGCTGCGCCAGCCGAAGTGGGGAATCAGCCACATCGCCACCAGCGCCGAGCACAGAATGCCCAGCGAATAGCCAGAATACATAATCCCGTAGTTGTAGCTGCGCCGCTCCGGCGGCGAATATTCTACGGTTAGCGCCGCCGCCACAGGAATCACCCCGCCCAGCCCCAGCCCTCCAACAAAACGCGCCACGCCGAACAGCAGCGGCGTCGGCGCCCAGGTGGTGGCTATCATCGAAATCGAAAACAGCCCGACGCACAACAGCAGCATCCGCCGCCGCCCGATGCGTTCGCTCAGTGAACCGGCAGCGAATGCGCCGAAGAACATTCCCACCAGCGCGTAGCTACTGAGCGCCCCCAGCTCCAGCGGCGTCAGCCCCCAGCCAGCGTCTTCCGCCATACTGGAAAGCACCGCTCCCATCACGCCAACGTCATAGCCTTCAAATAAAATACTCAACCAGCACACCAGTAATACCCGGCGGGTCACGGCGTACGGACGCACCGCACTCTTTGTCATCGCAATGGTCATGGCAAACTCCGGTTAGTGGACACACCATCAGCGATAAGAAAAGTGGCGCAAAGGATCAATCCTCCCTCCATCTGCCAGCAGTTATATCTGCACAAGCCGGATAATCACCGCGCAAAATGGCATTTCGCCGCCCGCAGCGATAACAAAATCTGCGCGATCCATCTCTCGTTATCGGAATTTGCTCTGACATAACTTCTGAATTCCAGTTAACGTGTATGCGTTAGCAAGTTGTTAGTGGAATGTTGATTAAAGCAACGCGTTCGCGTATGACGGCCAGCAATCAACAACAGGCAGGACGTTTCACCTTTACGTCGTCTCCACGAGGAGTCTGTTATGTTGATCAACGATATCGTCTCACCGCGTCTGTCCGCCGCGCTTAGTCATCTCAATTCGTCCGCCAACCTGCTGTTTACCTCCGCCACGCTGGAGCAAGCAGGTGCCGTCGTAGGACGGATCTTCAAACCTTGCCAGGTGGATCTGGTCGATCGCGGCGCGCGCGCCGACGTGCGGATGCACCACATTCCGATGGGTGAAATCTCACTTAACCGCCTGCGCTATAGCTCGCGGGTGGATATCGCGCCGTGCCTGATGAAGGATTTTTTTCTGGTGCAGATGCCGCTGCACGGTAGCGCCACAGTGGTGAGCGAAGGTCAGGAGATCCTATCCGGTCCGCAACTGGCCACGGTGATTAACCCGGAAGACGTCACCCGCATGCGCTGGGAGCCGGGCAACGATCAGTTTCTGCTGCGCATCTCCCGCTCGCTGCTGGAGAACATGCTGGTCGGCCAGCTTGGCCAGCCGCTGAACGAACCGCTGCGCTTCGAGACCGCGTTCCGCTGGCAGGAGAACCCGGCGTGGTGTGCGCTCATTGGTTATCTGCTGGAGTGCGCCAGCCAGGGGCTGGACCTGGAAAAACACCGTCTGATTCGCCAGCAGATGGAGCAACTGGTGGCCACCACGTTGCTCAATAGCCACCAGCATAACTATCGCCAACCCGCTGACAGCAAGCGTTCCAGCATTCGCCCGGCCCACGTCCGCCGCGTGCAAGAGTACATTCACGCCCACGCGCACGAAACGCTGAGCGCGGAAGCACTGGCGGGGATTGGCGGCGTTAGCCTGCGTGGACTGTATGCGGGGTTTAAAAACTTTCTTGGCGTCAGCCCAATGCAATATCTGCGGGATACCCGTATGGAGCGGGTGCGCGCCGAGCTGCTTTCCGGCGAGGTAAACAACGTGACAGGCGCTGCGCTGCGCTGGGGATTTGCCCATATGGGGCGCTTTAGCGCCGAGTACAGAGCACGCTTTGGTGAGACGCCCAGTCAGAGCATGCGTAAGCGCTGACCGGCAATACACGTCGTACTTCAAGTTGCAGATGCGTTTTGTCCTGCAACTCGAATGACTTAGTGTATTTGTGTTGAAGTTATTCGCTAACCAGCGCCAGTACGCGTAACGGGCTACCGGAACCCTGCTCAATTTTGAGCGGGGCCGCGATAATCACCGCACCGCGCGTCGGTAATTGATCGAGGTTGGTCAGGCATTGCAGGCCATATTTATTAGCGCCGTGCATCAGGGTATGGCAGGGATAGGGCACCGGCCAGGCGTAGGATTGCCCGGCATCGGTGTTAATAGTTTCCACGCCAAAGCCACGTACGTTGCGCGCTTCAATCAGCCATTCGACGGTTGCCTGCGCGGGGCCTGGCGTGTGGGCGCCGTCGTCGCGCATATTGAGAAACGCCCCAGCGTCGTCGGCCTTTTTCGACCAGTCAGTACGGAACAGCACCCAGGCGCCTTCCGGGATCTTACCGTGCTGTTTTTCCCAGCTTTCCAGGTAATCTACCGACAAGATCCAGTCCGGATTTTCCGCTACTTCGCGGCTGGCATCCACCACCACCGCCGGGCCGATGAACGCCGCAGGGTTGATGGTATCAACGGTATTTTCATGATGCTCACGACCGCTCACCCAGTGCGCCGGCGCATCAAAGTGAGTGCCGGTGTGTTCGCTACAGGTAAAGTTGTTCCAGTACCAACCGGGGCCATTTTCATCGTAGTGGGAAATGGTCTCTTTTTTAAAGCCCCAGGCCTGGCCGAACTGTGGCGGCAGCTGCAGCGTCGGGAAGCGTTCGCTCAGCGTTTGTGTTAAATCGACAATCCGGATCGCGCCCTGAGCGATCCCCTCAGAAAATTCAGTCAGCAATGCTTTGTTCATACGCGGTCACCTGTTTGGGAAATTGAAATTAACAAACAAGTAACATTGTAAGCAGGCCCGGCAAACGCTCTATCCATTTCCTGAAGCTGTTATCCAGAAAGTGAAAAAACTTCCGTTGGCGTTACATTCCTGGGAACTGGCTCTTAAAATTGCCCAGTAGCGTATAGAGCTGATCTTTTTCTTTCATCGGCAGAGCGGCCATCAGTTCGTTCAGCCAGCCCTGGTGCGCCGCCGCCATCAGATCAAACTGCTGTTTGCCGGACGCGGTCAGTTTGATCCGACACGAGCGACGATCGTTGGGATCGTACACCCGCACCGCCATGCCCTCTTTTTCCAGACTATCGGCAAGCCCTGTAATGTTGCCGCCCGTCACCAGCATCAGTCGCGACAGTTCGCCCATCTTGATGCCGTCCGGGAAGCGATCTAGTTGCGCCAGCATATCAAAGCGCGGCAGCGTGCTGCCAAACTGCTCACGCATCCGCTGACGAAGTTCAGTTTCAATGATGTTGACGCACGATAACAGCCGCAGCCACAGTTTGACATCGCGCGAGCCGCCTTCAGGTGAAATAGCGGATGCATTTGTTTTCATTAATTATTTACCTCTGTTTCTCATGACTTCCCAGCCTAATCATCACATTTTATTATGTGATTGCTCTCACAGGTGGGTGATTATTAAGCAATCGATATTGTTTAAGTATAAAATATTCATATATAAAATATATACCCATTGCTTAGTTGTGTTAAGTCATCACCTACTTCCGAAAGGAGCCACCTCATGGCAAACACTAAAGTAAACCGGATCCTGAATAACAATAAGTTTAAATTGGGTTTCTTTGCAGCGAACTGCTCCGGCGGTATGGCTGTCACCAAAATTGAAGATCGCTGGAACAACTCCTGGGAAAACAACCTGAAAATGGCGCAGCTCGCCGATGAAGCCGGGATCGAGTTTCTGCTGCCGATCGCCCGCTGGATCGGCTACGGTGGCGAAACCAACTTCCACGGCAACGTGCTGGAGACCGTCACCTGGGCCTCCGCGCTGCTTGCGGCAACTCGCCATATCAGCGTCTTTTCTACCGTTCATACCTCTTTTAACCATCCGGTGGTGGTGGCAAAACAGCTGGCGACGATGGATCACATCGGCCAGGGTCGCGCGGGGCTGAACGTGGTTTGCGGCTGGAACCGCCCGGAATATGAAGCGCTGGGCGGCGACCTCGCCTACGATCACGAAAGCCGCTACGCCTACGGCCAGGAGTGGTTTGAGGTGATCCGTAAACTGTGGCGCGAAGAGAAAGCCTTCAACTGGGACGGCAATTTCTTCAAGCTGAAAGACACCTACGGTCTGCCGTTACCGCTGCAACAAGACATCCCGATTTTTAACGCCGCCGGTTCCGGCGAAGGGCGCGATTTCGCCATTCGCAACGCCGATTTCCTGTTCACCTCCGCCATCACCCTGGAGCGCTCCGCAAAAGAGATTGTCGAGTTGAAGCAGAAGGCCCTCGATGCCGCACGCCAGAAAGCGCTCAATATTCTGACCTTCTCCTACGTCGTCTGCCGCCCAACCCGCGCGGAAGCCGAGGAGTATCACCACTACTATTCCCAGCAGAACGCCGACTGGGCAGCGGTGGATAACATTATTCGTCTGATGTTCGAGAACGCCGAATCGTTCCCGAAAGATCAGCTCAAACTGATTCGCGACCGCTTCTCTGCTGGCCACGGCGGCTTCCCGCTGGTCGGGACGCCGGACGATGTCGCCGACGGCCTGGAGCAGCTGTATCGTACCGGTTTCTCCGGCACCACGCTGTCGTTCACCGACTATGTCAGCGAGTTCCCCTATTTCCGCGACGAAGTGCTGCCGCGCCTGGAAGCCCGTGGCCTGCGTGAGCCGTTCCGTCCGTATGATTCCGCCGCAGGAGAAGCCGCATGAGTTCTCTGTCCGCTGATGAGTTCAAACTGGGCATGCGTCAACTGACGCTGCCGGTGGCGGTGATTACCGTCCATTCCGACGAGCAGCGTAACGGCTTAACCGCCTCGTCGTTCTGCTCGGTGAGCGTCGATCCACCGCGCGTGTTGGTCTGCGTTGGCAAAAGCGCCAGCGCCCATCGCCAGCTGAACGTTGGCGAGGGGATTGGCATCAACGTGCTGGCCAGTGAACAGCTCGACCACGCCATGCGTTTCGCCAGTAAAGCGTTTCATGGCGAGCAGCGCTTCAGCCAGGGAAACTGGTATCCGCTGAAGTCGGGCGCGCCAATGCTGGAAGGTACCGCAGTGAGCTTCGACTGCGTGGTGGATCAGATCATTGATGACACCACCCACAGCATCGTGACCGCCACGGTCGTCGCCGTTGAGCGGAACGACCGCGATTGTCTGCTCTATCGCAACGGTGCGCCAGTGCAGACCCGTCGTATCGCCTAATTCCGTTCCTGATAAGCCTGGTCGATGTATTCCAGAAACGATTATTTTATACCCTAATGGATTTCGAGTTGCAGGAAGGCGGGTCAATTCCAATGTGTCGACTTGGTCTCCCCCTGCAACTGGAAAGACGGTAGGTCGTTAAAAGGTAGAATATCATGTCCGTATCGTTTACCAGGCTCTCTCGCAGAGTCGGGGGGCTTCTTGCGCTCATTTTACTGGCCCATGCTCCGGCAGAAGCCGCTACACCGTCGGTGGCGGAGCCTGCTGGCATCAACCTCGGCCTGACCAGCTTTTTTGACGGCTTCCCAGCGGCCGCGCCGGGACAGCTGTCCTATCTGGGCTATTATCGCTATACCCATGCGAATGCGATTAAAGACAGCGCCGGGAATAAAATAGATGCCTTTGGCAAAAGCAATGTGGATACCTGGCTAACCAGCCACCAATTTCTCTATACCTTTGCACACTCCCCGTTTGAGAATGCCTCGCTGGGTTTAGACCTGATTATTCCGATCGTCGGCTTTCATACCGATTTCGGCGATGCTCCGGCAAAATTACAGGCCAATGATGCTGGGTTTGGCGATATTTTTATCGGCACCTATCTGCAAATTAACCCGGTGATGGATGCGCAGGGCACGCCGCTGTTTGCCCAGCGTTTTGAAATCGGCTTCAACGTACCCACCGGAAAATATGACGCGAAGCAGGACATTAATCCGGGGGCGAACCAGTGGTCGTTTACGCCAACCTGGGCCGCCACCTGGCTCTTTGCCCCGCGCGCCTCGTTAAACTGGCGTTTACAGTATCTGGTGAACTTCAATAATACCAACCCGGCCAGCAGCGCCCCGCTGGACTGGAAAGGCGAAAGCGTACAACGCACCCGCGCCGGTCAGTTGGCCTGGCTCAACTTTGCTGCCGAATATGAAGTGGCTCCCAAGTGGCATCTGGGTATTAACGGCTATTATCTGAAGCAAATTTCCGACGATAAAGTGAATGGCGATGACCTACCAAACTCCCGCGAGCAGGTATTAGGCATTGGCCCCGGGCTGATGTGGAATCATTCGGCCAATAACACCCTGACGCTAAACTTCTACACCGAAACGGCGGTAGAAAACCGGCTCAGAAACAGCGCGATCGTGAACCTATTTTATATTCATGGGTTTTAAAAAAGCCGGTGCCTGATGGCGTTTTGCTCATCAGGCCCGGTCACTTCACCACTTATCGGTCGCACCAGCATGATTGGCTGGCACGTTATTCACTCGTGTAACCGGCGAACTCTGCCGATTCTCCCACAGCACCGTCAGGCCGCGCTGAAGCGCAATAAAGACAAACAGCAGGATCCCGATGGCGATTTTGGTCCACCATGAACTCAGGGTACCGTCGAAGTTGATGTACGTCTGAATCAGCCCCTGAATCGCCACGCCAAATAGCGTGCCCAGCACCGTCCCCACGCCACCGCTTAACAACGTGCCACCAATAACCACTGAAGCAATGGCGTCCAGTTCAACGCCAACGCCCGCCAGCGCATAGCCTGCCTGGGTATAAATGGAGAAGACAATTCCCGCCAGCGTCGCCAGTCCGGTGGAGAGCATATAGATGCGGATCGTGGTGCTACGCGTCGAGATCCCCATCAGGTTCGCCGAGGTGGCGCTGCCGCCGATGGCGTAAACCTGATTGCCAAAGCGGGTGCGGTGAGCCATAAAAATCCCGGCCACCACCACCAGCAGCATCAGCAGCCCCATAGCGCTCAGGCGACCGCCACCGGGAATCATCCATGCCAGGCTGGAAAGGGTGTCATAGACCGGGTGATTAATAGGAATAGATTCTTCGGAGACCAGGTAACTGACGCCGCGCAGGAAGAACATTCCAGCGAGAGTGATAATAAAAGCAGGGATCTTCAGCGCATCAATCAGCAGCCCCATAAACGCGCCAAAGGCACAGCCCATCACCAGCACCAGCGGAAACGCCACCAGCGGCGAGATCCCCCAAAAACCGATCGCTTTGGCAAGAAATACCCCGGTAAATGCAATCACCGATCCCACCGACAGATCGATCCCGCCGGAGAGGATCACAAAGGTCATGCCGACAGCAATGATCCCAAGGAAAGCGTTATCGGTCAGGATATTGCAAATCACCCGCGTCGAGGCAAAGCCGGGAAATTGGGTCAGGCAGTAGAGATAGCCCAGCACAAACACCGCCAGAGTGATCATTAACGGTAAATTACGTTTTATCATGGCCGCGCATCCCCTTCAGTAAGCTGATAAAGCGCGGCGACTGGACAATCAGTACGCACAGCACCACCACCGCTTTGACTACCTGATTAAGCTCCGGCGGAAATCCTGACAGCAGGATCCCGGTATTCATCCCCTGGATGATCAGCGCCCCGACCACCGAGAGCAGCAGGTTAAAGCGCCCGCCCATCAGCGAGCCGCCACCGATCACCACCGCCAGAATAGCGTCCAGCTCCAGCCATAATCCGGCGTTATTGGCATCGGCACCGCGAATATCCGCCGCGACGATAATCCCGGCGATGGCCGCACAAACGCCGCTTAATACGTAGGCCAGCATCACCACGATGCGGGTATTCACCCCGGCATTTTTCGCCGCACGGATGTTAATGCCCACCGCTTCAATAAACATCCCCAGCGCGGTCTTGCGGGTAAATAACCAGAATAGCGCCAGCGTAACGATGGCAATGATCACCGGCGTCGGGAACAGCAGCAGAGATCCGCTGCCGAGCCAGGCCAGATGTGGAGAATCAAAGGTTACTATCTGCCCGGAAGTGATCAGTTGGGCAACTCCGCGTCCGGCCACCATCAGGATCAAAGTGGCGACAAACGGCTGGATCTTCAGTATTGCCACCAGAATTCCGTTCCACAGACCCGCCAGCGCACCGGCCGCGAGCGATGCCAGCAGCACAACCGGCAGACTGTGCCCCGCCACGGTCATCGACGCCGCCGTGGCTCCAGCAATCGCCATCACCGCGCCCACAGACAGGTCAATCCCACCGGTAGCGATAACCAGCGTCATGCCGATCGCCAGCAGGGCTACCGGCGCAGCGCGGTTCAAAATATCAATCGGGCTGCCGAACAGCCGCCCTTCCTGCAACACTATCTGGTAGAAATGCGGGGCCACCAGGCTATCAACAACCAGCACCAACAGCAGCGCAATAATTTGCGGCATCCCTTTTGGCCAGCTAAAGCGTCGTTTTGGCTGACCGGTTTTCGGAACAGATCGAGGCATCATCGGTTACTCCTTATGCCGCAATAGCGTTCATGATCGCCGGGACGGAGAGCTCGCTCAGAGCCAGCTCCGCCACCTGCTGACGATCGCGCATGATAATCACCCGGTCGGCATAACCCACCAATTCTTCCAGCTCCGAAGAGATAACCAGCAGCGCCAGACCATCGGCGCACAAGGTTTCAATCAGGCGGATGATCTCCGCATGGGCACCCACGTCGATACCGCGAGTCGGCTCATCGAGGATCAGGAACTGTGGTTTGGTCAGCAGCCAGCGGGAGAGCAGCACCTTCTGCTGATTACCACCGGAGAGGAACTCGATCGGCTGCTCGGCGCTGGGGGTACGAATACCCAGCTGTCGAATAAAGCGCTCGGCAATCTCATTTTGTTCGCGTCGGCCAATCGGGCGCAGCCAGCCGCGCTGCGCCTGGAGCGCGAGAATGATGTTCTCCCTTACCGAAGCAGCGGCAATGATGCCGTCGGTTTTACGATCTTCCGGGCAAAAGCCGATTCCAAGGCAGGAGGCCTGATGCGGCGAGCGCAGGGTTTGCGGCTTGCCTTTGATCCACGCTTTGCCGCTGTCGGCGGGTTTGATGCCGAAAATGACCTCAGCGGTTTCCGTGCGTCCTGAGCCTAGTAGCCCCGCCAGGCCGACGATTTCCCCGGGGCGAACCTGCAGATTAAACGGGGCGATGGTGCCTTTTTTGCCAAAATCTTCGAAGGCAGCGACCGGTTTATCACTCAACAGAGTGCGGCCCGCGCGCTGCAGGGCGTTGTGCTCCAGCTCGCGGCCGAGCATCATTTTTACCAGTTCGATTTGCGGCAGCTCGCGGGTTTCCCGACAGCCGACGAAGCCGCCATTACGCAAAACGGTGATCCGGTCGCTAACGGCATAAACCTGGTCGAGGAAATGGGTGACAAAAATCAGGCTGACGCCGCTATCGCGCAGCCGGCGCATCAGAGTAAATAGCATCTCCACCTCCTGGGTATCCAGGCTGGCGGTAGGTTCATCAAGAATTAACACTTTTGCTGACAGGTCGATCGCCCGGCAGATAGCAACTATCTGCTGCATCGCGACCGAAAAGCGGTTGAGGGGCTCGCGCACGTCGAGGGAAAAACCGTAGGATTCCATCAGCGCCGTGGCACGCTTTTCCATCTCTTTGCGCCTCAGCAGACCAAAACGGCGTGGTTCGCGACCAATAAACAGATTATCCGCCACCGACATATTGGGCAGCAGGTTCACTTCCTGGTAAACGGTGCCGATCCCCAACTGCTGGGCATGGGCGGTATTCTTCGGTGAAATCGCCTGACCTTCCAGCCAGATAGCCCCGCGATCGGCGTGATAAACGCCGGTGAGCGCTTTAATCAGAGTGGATTTACCCGCGCCGTTTTCGCCTAACAGAGCCATGATTTCGCCCCGGCGCAGGCTGAAATTAACGTCATCCAGCGCTTTCACGCCGGGGAAAAATTTGCTTAGCCCTTCGGTACGAAGGATTTCCTGATGTGATTCGCCGTTCATGATCTTCCCTCACCTTTGCCCTCTCCCAACGAGGGGAGAGGGAGCTCAGCCGTGCTTTAGCGACCGGGGAAATCCCGGAGGCGGTGCTGCGCGCCTGTCCGGGCTACCCAATCCGCAGACGGCGGTGAACCTGTAATTCGCGACTCAATAGCCCATATTTTTCTTCTTCTCTAACTCTTCTTTCGCTGTATCCGGTAAGTAGAGCGTCGATTTGGTAATGGTCACTTTCTCCGGCAGAGTGCCGTCTTTTTTGTATTTCTCCAGCGCATCGAACGCCGGGCCGGCCATATTTGGCGTCAGCTCTACGCTGGCGTTCGCTTCACCAGCCATCATCGCTTTATAGATATCCGGCACGCCGTCGATAGAACCGGTCAGAATATCTTTGCCCGGCTTCAGCCCGGCCTCTTTAATCGCCTGAATCGCGCCAATCACCATGTCGTCGTTATGGGCGTAAACCATGCAGATGTTCTTGCCGTTGTTTTCCGCTTTGATAAAGCTCTCCATCACTTCTTTGCCCTTACTGCGGGTAAAGTCACCGGACTGAGAGCGGATAATTTTGATATTGGAAGCTTTGGAAATTGCCTCAGCAAAACCTTTCTTACGGTCAATCGCCACGCTGGCCCCGACGGTGCCCTGCAGTTCAACGACGTTACAGGGTTTACCGTCAACGGTTTTCACCAGCCACTCGCCAATCAGTTGACCTTCCAGCACGTTGTTAGCGGTGACGGTGGTCATGTAGAGATCTTTATCTTTGACATCAATAGAACGATCGAGCAGGAATACCGGGATTTTGGCTTCTTTCGCTTCTTTCAGCACCGGCTCCCAGCCGGTAGCTACTACCGGGGCGATGAAGATGGCGTCAACGCCCTGCGCGATAAAGGAACGTACGGCTTTAATCTGGTTTTCCTGTTTTTGCTGAGCGTCGGCAATCTTCAGAGTGATACCGCGCTTCGCGGCTTCCTCTTTTGCGACGTTAGTTTCGGCCGCACGCCAGCCGGATTCAGAGCCGACCTGCGAAAAACCTACGGTCAGAGGGGCAGCCATGGTCATAGATGACATAGCTGCGGAAACTGCTGTGACAAGAAGTAAGCGCTTCCACATAAGAGGATCCTCGTAGGGTTATTGTTGGTTAAAACCTCACCTGCGGACAAACTATAGACAATCGGAGATGTAACTGAATGCGTTACATCACACTTCAAAAAAGTTAATTAGATGTTAATACGCATGACTTGCGGCAGTAGAGAGCCGATAAGGCTTCGCGACCTGCGCACCCCTTACCGTTTATGACAAAATTTTGCACGCTTTGAGATATCAAACAGATGCGATGAAAACGGTTACATAATTTTATTCAGGATGCGGCTATGTTTATGGATTTTCAGGCTGTATTGCAGGGAAAAATTCGGACACCGCCCACCCGTTCTGGCGAAAAAGAAGCGAAGACATTCGATGTGAGTTGGCTATAATACCGGGCACTTGTTTGCCATACATTTTAAAGGAAACAGACATGAGCTTACTCAACGTACCTGCGGGCAAAGATCTGCCGGAAGACATCTACGTCGTGATCGAGATCCCGGCGAACGCAGACCCAATCAAATACGAAGTCGACAAAGAGAGCGGTGCACTGTTCGTTGACCGTTTCATGTCCACGGCGATGTTCTATCCGTGCAACTACGGTTACATCAACCACACCCTGTCTCTGGACGGTGACCCGGTAGACGTTCTGGTCCCGACTCCGTATCCGCTGGAGCCAGGTTCTGTGATCCGCTGCCGTCCGGTTGGCGTTCTGAAAATGACCGACGAATCCGGCGAAGATGCGAAACTGGTTGCGGTACCGCACACTAAGCTGAGCAAAGAATACGATCACATCAAAGATGTGAACGACCTGCCAGACCTGCTGAAAGCGCAGATCACCCACTTCTTCGAGCACTACAAAGATCTCGAAGCGGGCAAATGGGTAAAAGTTGACGGTTGGGACAACGCTGAAGCAGCTAAAGCTGAAATCGTTGCGTCCTTCGAGCGCGCTAAGAAGTAATCTCTCTCAGGCAGGGCGCCTGCCCTGCCTGTTTGCGGCAACGGAACGCTGCAGCCTTGCACAAGAGGGAACCTTGTGAAAAACACCCGCTATTTCACGCTGAATTTTACCGGATTTACCCCTGCCGCTTCTGAGAAGCAGAGCTATCTGCGCCTTGTCGCTGGCGACCACGTTTTTTATACCGATACGCGTTACTTCCAGGATCCCACGCTTTTTGAGCAGCTTAAGCTCAACCAGCCGCTGCATATTGGCGCTCGCCGCCTGCCGGACGGCAGCTTCTGGATCCACTGGCTGAGCGACCGCAACGTTCTGCTCGAACCGGCCAGGCCGTCGCTGAAAAGCAAACTGCTGATGTTTTTTATCGGTACTCTGGTGTTTGCCGCCGCCGCGTATCCAACGTATTTCTACACAACAACCTGGGTGGTTATTGTTTTTGGGATTATCGCCGCGCTGGCGCTAGTTCCTGCGCTGATGGGCATCGGCGCGCTGTTGCATCGCTTCGCGCAAAAAATACACCCCGGAATGCGTGGACTAATGGCGAGAATGAGCCAGGCACAACGCAAAGACGTTTCATTCTGCCAACCCATCTCCCCCGCCGTCAGCAGTCATATACAGCCCTTTGCCGCCGATAATCCTGTCCCGCCGCACTTCAGCATTGAAGAAGGGATAATCAAAAGCCTCTATTTTAAGAAGTGGTCCACTGGGGCAGGAAAAACGCATCGCGAATATCACGGCGTACTGTTCCAGTGCGATGACGCGCCGCGCTCTTTCTCCTGGCAAATCAGCGGCACCCGATGGGGTCTCCACCCTTTATTTTACCGTTACCATCCGCCTTTTCTCGCCAAAGGCGATAGGATACTCGCCATATACCGGCGGGATAATGGCAACGTTCAGGCGCTGTATAACGGCAACGACGGCGGCGCTTATCTGAAAGCTCATCCGTTCTATCCCGGTGAACAGCAAATGTCGCAGATATATAAGGTGTTTTATAGTATCGCGCTGGTCATGTTCCTGTTTATGTTCGGCCTGGAGCTGAATGATATGCGAACGTCCGGCTGGGACGGTTGGAAATTCGCCACAGAGTCGCTTGACCTGCTTTCCTTAACGTTATTATGCGTCGGCGGGGTAATCGTACTCCTCGAACTGTGCGGCCTGGCGACCCGTATGCTCTCAAGCCGCGTGGGCGACTGGATAGCGTTACAGCGTACATTTAAGCGCTACCTCGGTCGCACCGAAGCTAACACCACGCTTCAGGAGCTGATGTAATGTTCAGCACGATAAAGCGCCGGTTACTGTTTCTCGCGATAGTCACGCTGGCGGCTTTCCTGTGGTCCGCGACGTTTTCGTTTAACCTCTTTCTGCCCAATATCACGTGGCACCAGCACCAGATGAGCGGCGAGGAAAAAGAGGTTGAAGACCCAATTATCAGCAGCTTTACCAACGGTGCGCTGTTTATCAGCCACGAAGAGCTGTTTACCGTCAAACGCTATGAGCTGGATAAACAACAACGGCGTGTTATTCATCATTACAATCCGCCGCTTGAACGAATAACGCCCCTTATGCCCCAGTTGCTTAATGTCCGTCTCATGGCAAAAGAGCAGTTGGAACGCGATATTAAAGGCCGGTATAACCGGTTTACTTCTACCGACCGCGGGGATGACAGGTTTAACATTCCTCTGACCAGCATCATGCATCTCGACCGCCAGGGCCAGCTCCAGACTTCCGCGCTATGGCTGGGGGATATCGACGACCCTGTTTGCACGCTTCAGGGTGAGTGCTATCTGATTGCCGATGGGCCTTTTCACGCCAACAAGAGCGTCTGGTATAGCCCGGACGGCGGCATCAACTGGCAGCAACTGACGCAGTGGCGCTTTCCTGAGCCAGATATGCCGTCACGCTTTTATTCCCAGAAGCTGGTCAGCGCTGAGGCAGGCAAGCTATGGCTGGCGGACCAGTACACGCTTTCCGTTTCAGAAGACCAGGGACAAAGTTGGCAAATCGCTGCCGATATTCGTCCACTGCTAAAGCGCAACACTACCCAGTGGGACAATAGCGCAGAACAGTCTGTCAGGTTGAGCCAGCTACGCTGGTATATCGATAACCACCAGCGGCTACTGGCCGACGTCACCGTTTCGCTTCCTGAAGGCCGGGGAGAACGGCGCTTTCTCTATAACGTGGTCTCGTCACAGCAGGAGCAAATTCTCGCTACCAATATCCGCGATATCGCCCGTTCGCCGCAGGGGCAGATTTTCCTGATCAGCAGAATAAGCGCTTCACGCTTTGGCCTGTATCGGTTAGAGGAAAACGGTACGTCGCAGTTGGTACTTGAACATATCGATCGGTTAGGGAAAATTTATGCCGGGCTTAACCTGCTGGCGATAGAAAAAGATATCGGCGACAGAACGCATCTGTATCTTTCCCGCGATGGCGGCAAAAATTGGCAACGCTATAAGCTACCGGGGAAAAACGGGGTATTTGATGGCGCTGGCGATCGTTTTATCCGTTTCCCTGAGTATTACCGTACGTTGAACT
Source organism: Klebsiella sp. (assembly GCF_027492335.1). Taxonomy (NCBI): domain Bacteria; kingdom Pseudomonadati; phylum Pseudomonadota; class Gammaproteobacteria; order Enterobacterales; family Enterobacteriaceae; genus Klebsiella; species Klebsiella sp. The sequence goes on from NZ_JAPUEW010000047.1 coordinate 50,200, forward strand.
ATCAGATCGGTACATTTGAATAATCCGGCCGACCATATGGATAGGGTTTAGCTGATCCTGCCGATCGGTTTTCAGCCGTCCGCGGGCCGGTAGCCCGGACAGGCGCTTTAGCGCCGCTTCCGGGGAACTACGCGCTACGCTAAGCCGGGCGACAAAAACCAGCCAGTGCTAACCCGCAGATAAAACAACGCCACCCGAAGGTGGCGTTATCATTCCTAATACTGGTCTTTGTCCAACCAGTTGCCGCTTTCTATCAGCGTGAAGCCCTCGACAGGGCGCTGATAGACATACATCCAGGCGCTACCGTAGGGCGTCTGGATCAGGTGACGAGCATACTCGCCGCCTTTGGTACGCAGCGCATCCAATTCGGCCAGCGTCGATGCGTCAATACGATAGACCTCACCATGTACCGTGCCGTCTCCAGGCACCGCGCCTGGATAGTGGCCCAGGCTATACAGTTGATAATCATTGACACTATGATCGCCCAGCCACTGAGCGTTGGTCATCCAGTGGCTGTTGCCTTGTTTGCGTCGTAAACTGCCGTAAACAAATATTCGCATTGCTAAAACTCAAACTGATAGAGCAAATCGAGAGCCTGGTCTACGCCAGACACCGCTTCCATATATAGCTTAGGCATCAGGCGATAGCGTAACGTCAACGTCGCCAGGGAATCAAAGATCCCTACCCCATATTTTACCTGCAGACCCGGCAGCACATAGCCGCTGACCACCACCTGGGAGGAGTCGCCCACTCCCTCGGTATCCAGCGCCAGATTGCTTACGCCAAACGTCTCGCCGATTTTACCCACAACCTGACCACTTTGTGCAACCCCCATACCAATAAGCATTGAAGTCATCGCTGCACTATCGCTCTGTCCGCTGCTTAAACCCTGCCCGCGTAGCAGGTAAGAGAGGGCTTCCTGCTGCGACATAACCGGGTCAGAGAAAATCTCCGCTTTCGGCTGATCCGCCGATCCGGTCACGCGAACGCCAGCGATCACGTCGTCTTCTGTCGCATCCGGGTTACGAATGGCTTCGATATTCAACAGCGGCTGATCCGGTGGACCGGAGAACAGCAGCTCGCCTTTACGCACGATAAGATCCTGACCATAGGCATGGAAACGACCTTCCGGGATGTTAATCTGCCCGTTCAGCCCCAGCCCTTGTTTATCCTGAGCCACTTTCAAATCGCCGGTCAAACGCGCTTTCAAGCCAAAGGCGTCGAGACGCACGTTGTTGCCAACATGAATCGTCAGGTTACTGTTGATAGGGATACCGGCGCTCTGCTGCTTGATAGGTTGCAGATTTTTATCCAGCATCACCTCATCAGAAGAGACGCCAACGGCGCTTTCCGGCACTTCGTTAACAACGATACGCGCCCACGGAACATCGACGTTGCCATCAAGGCTAAACAGGCTCGGCGTGGCGGTAAAGACTACGTCCGGCGACACATCAAGGCGTACCATCGGCGGTACGGTTATCCGCACCCGGCTGCCTTTCGCCGCAATTTGCGCGCGCCAGTTATCAATCTGCGTCCAGTCGGCGTTACCGCTCAGGGCAATCTGCCCCTGGCTGGTATTCACCGTTCCCTGCAACGTCGAGCGCGTACCAGTGAAGTTCATCGCCAGCTGGCTCGGACGCATATCAAACGGCATAAAGTTGCCTTCAACATCGACGCCGTTGAGCTGCATCTGCCCGAACAGCTGCGGACTCTGGAGGTTGCCGCCAAGAGTGAGACGCGCGTTAAGCTTCCCTTCGGCCTTCTCTCCGCGCGAGAAGATTGGGTTAATCATCGCTAGCGAGAAGTTGTTGATATTGACGTTGCCGCCGAGATTACGCCTGCCCTGCGGATCGGTGATTTGCACCTGTCCATCCAGTTGACCGTTATTGGTCAGGCGAATCAGCCAGCCCAGTTGAGCACGGTTATTGTGCAGATCGGCCGTGAGGTTCAGGGTATCGAACGCCACCGGCAGCGGCGCATCGTTCACCGTCTGAGTCACCTTCACGTTGCGCCCGTTCAGGGTGACTTTACCCTGCGGCAGCCCCTCTTTGGTGGTGTCCCAGCTCACATCGGCGTTACCGCTAAACACGCCGCTGGCCTGCGTTTCTTCCGGCATAAACGGCTTCAGCATCGCGAGGTCGAAACGGTTGAGATTCACCACCGCGTGTCCGCTGGCCCCGGCGTCGATGGTCTGCGGCACGCACAGCTCGGCGTTCGGGTTAGTCCAGCAGTGTGGCCCAATGCTGATTTTCTGTTCCAGGTTACGGTAATCCAGCGCGATGTCGCGCGTTAGCGCAACCGGCCCAACCGGCGTCTGGAAGCGGGTATTGCTTAACGTCCCTTTCCAGCGCTCCTCTTTACGATCAAAGCTACCCGCCAGCGACAGCTGTCCGGAAACCGGATCGCCCTGCACCCGCAGCTGCAGGTCGTGCTGCTTCTCGTTGCCCTTGGCATTGAGCTGCACCAGGCTAATATTGACGCCCGGCTGGCTGATGCGGTCTACACGCACGTCGAGGTTTCCGCCAATCTGGTCGGTTGATTTCACGTCGCCCTTCACGTTCACCTGAGCAACGGACAGCTCCTGCCAGCGCAGCGACCGGGCGGTGATATCCGCCAGCAACTGCGGCGCATCAACGGTACCACGAACTTTTACCAACCCCTTCGCCGTGCCGCCGAGGCCCGGTAGCGCGTTGTCAAGATGCGGTGCATCAATGGTGGCATCGAGGTTAAGGTCTTTGACCCCCAGCTCGCCTTTCACGTCGGCGCTATTGGGACCTAGAGCCAGATGCAGGCCGGGAATTTTCCACTGCATATAGCTGTTGCCCTGCAGTGAGCCGCTGACATCGACCTTATTCTGTTTCACGTTACCGGTGATTTTCAGCTCCGGCACCGACATCTGCCAGCTGCCGCCGTACAGGCTGCCCTGGGTCTTAATCAAACCGTTTAGCTTCGACGGCCAGTCCGGCACTTCTTTGGCGGTATTGATGCCGTCAAGGGTCAGCTCGCCGCGCCAGCTGATTGCCTGTTGCCAGTCGAGCAGCGCCTTCAGCTCGGTTTTCCCTTCCAGGGCGGCGACGGTCAGCTTATCGAGATTAACCTGCTGCTCGTTGCCCTTCGCGTTCAGGTTAATCTTCGCCGGAGGCAGGGATTTCCCTTTCACCGCGGTGCTGAAAGCCAGGGCGTAGTCGGTCATCTTGCCGTTAAATTTCAGCAGCACATCGTCGGCCTGAAACTCCTTCTCGCCGGTAAACGGCCAGTAGAGCTGTTTGCTTTTCACTTCCAAATCCAGCGGCAGCCCAGCTTCCGCCAGCTGCGCTTCCGCCCGTAGAGTCATCGCCACTGGGCCAGCCAAATCTACGCCGACCGTCAGCTTTTTACGTACTTCGCCGCCGACTTTCAGCTGCACCTTTTCGCCCTTGAGCGGGTCGATGTTCAGCGTACTGTTGAGGGTGATATCAACCGGCCAGTTGTCCTGCAACTGAGCGCTACCGGAAGCGGTGACTTTCCCCTGGTCAGAGTCCACGTCCAGCGCGTCCAGCTTCATCTGCCCATCAATGCTGCTCACTTTAAGCAGCAGATTGTAGATGGTCATATCGGTATCGCCGGTCAGGCGCAGCTGTTCACCGCGGAACTCCTGGATATTGAGATTCAGCGGCAGATGGACGTCGGCCATTTCCGGCAGCACCGGCTTCGAGAAGAGGTCTTTCATCGTCTCGCCGAGCGGCTTTTCTTGCGGCTGCGGGTTGTCAATTTTCGGCTCGACCACCTGCTCCTGAGCCACCTTCGCCACCTTCGGCAGCGCGATCAGCAGCCCTTGCAGGGAGGTCGGCGTCAGGGTCAGGTTTTTCTCCTGCCAGTTCAGACCGGTGGAAAAGTCGCGTACCGAAACGGCGGTATCGTCGATTTTCACGTTAACGTTATGCAGCGCCACTCGGCTCAGGGTAATCGGATACGGGGTAGAAAGATTTAGCGGACCGCTATCTTCTTCCTCAACCGGCGCCGCTGGCGGCATCTTACTGGTATCGATCGCCACGTAGATATCGCGCAGCGAGATATCGTTAACGCACAGGCTGCTGTCCCACAGGCAGCGTAGCTTGACGCCAAGGTGAAACTGACCGGCGGTGACCGCCACGCCCGGCTGCTCAAAGCGCACGTTTTCCAGCGTCAGGTCACGCCAGCCGCCGGTGGTTTTACCGATATCCAGCCCTGGAACCCAGCGGTCGGCGGCTTTAATCACCAGATGCAAGCCAGTGGTGGTGCCAACCAAAAACCCAACCGTCCCCAGCAGCAACACTAAAAAGATCAGTACGCCGAGGCTTATCTTCTTCCATAAACTCATAATTCAGGCCCCAGACCGATGTAAAACTGTAAACCGTGCTCTTCTTTGTCGCCTATCGGCCTGGCGATATCCAGCTTGATCGGCCCGACCGGTGACTGCCAGCGTACGCCAAGACCCGCACCGGTTTTGAAATCACTCTTACGGATATCGCTCACCGCTTCGCCGCTATCGACAAACACTGCCCCCCACCACTTGCCGGTCACGTTGTACTGATATTCCAGCGAGCCGGTAGCCAGCTTCGAGGCCCCCATCAGCTTGCCGTCATCGTCTTTAGGCGAGATAGATTTGTATTTATACCCACGAATGCTGCGGTCGCCACCGGCGAAGAAACGCAGGTCTGGCGGGACCTTGCTGAAGTTATCGGCTTCAATCCAGCCGAGGTTACCGCGCACCACGAAGCGGTGGCGATCGTAGAGGGTACGGATCCAGACGTCCTGCGCCTGCATCACGATAAAGTTAATGTCCGAGCCCCACATGGTGTTGGAGTAGTCCACCGAGTAGCGCTGCGAATCCCCCCAGGTCGGCATCAAGCCGCCTCGCGAGCGCGTGCGGTTCACCGACACGCCGGGGTAGATCAGCATGGTAGTGTTGGTGACGCTGGCCTGGGTAAAGTGGTCAAGGCTCCAGCGCAGGTTGAGCGCGCGCTGCCAGCCGCTCGACATCTCCCAGTAGCGCGACACGGCCAGAGTTGTGGAATCGGCTTTGGTGTCGTTGAGATCCGTACGCTTGAAGCCGCCCTGCATCAGGTAGTACTGCTCAAGCGGGCTTTTTAACAGCGGGACTTTATAGCTGAAATCGAGCTGCTGTTCAGGAGCAGAAACACTGAGGCTGGAGGTCAGACTATGGCCGTAGGAGTTCATCCACGGTTTTTTCCACGTGCCTTTGACGCGCGGCCCGACGTCGGTGGAATAGCCGACACCGGTTTCAACGGTATTCTCTTTACGCGGGGAGACCACACCCTGTAGGGGCAGAACTTTGGTCTGACGGGATTTTTCAAACTGCGGCGCGACCACCACCGAGCTAAACCAGCCGGTCGCCGCCAGGCGGCGGTTGAGTTCGGCTAAATCCTGCGAGGTGTAGTAGTCGCCCTGCTTAAACGGCACCAGGTTTTGCAGATACTCGTCGCGAATTTGCGAGCCTTCAAAAGTAACCGGACCAAAGCGGTAGCGCTCGCCGCTGTTGTAGTCGATATCCCAGAAGGCCTGATGTCTGTCGAGAGAGACGCCGAGCTGGCTTTTATTAAACTCGCTATCAAAATAGCCTTTACGCAGCGCAACGCGGGTCAGGGAGCTTTTGAAGCCATCATAGTCGCTGTGATTCAACACGGTGCCGATAGCCGGGCGCGTTTTGAGCAGATCCAGATAATCGCTATCGGTTCGGGCCCCGCCGCGCAAAATCACTTCAGTACCGCCTATACGCACCGGCTCGCCGGGCGTCACTTTGGCAATCAGCACCTGACGGCCCTTCGCCGGCGGTGGACGTAAATCAAAATCGATCGTTGGTTCGTAGTAGCCGAGCGCTTTCAGGCCTTCGCGGATGGCGTCATCGACGCGCGCACGGAAGCGACGGTCCGGCGTCACTTCATCGCTCTGGATCGTGGAAAGTTGGGCGCGGACGTTTTTTTCCAGTTCCCCGGATAACCCCTCAACCTGCAAACGCACGCTCGCTGCGCTGGCGACCCCGCTGACCAGCAAAAGGCTGGTGATACATAACTGGCGGATTTGTAGCACGTTTTCTCCTGAATATCCTTGTTTCCCCCCGAAGGAAACGAAAGTGCCGCTCCACGGCTTAACAAAACCCTAACAACTAAGGGTTGAAAAAGTGACGATAGCCCAAATTATTCTTATGGTTAAATCTAGACGTAATGAGCGTGTCTATTGTGTTAAAAGACACGCTTCGTTACAACCTTAACCACATTAACCACATTTTCTGTTTTGAGAGGCCAACCGTGAGTCTATTTGATAAAACGCATCTTGTCGCCCAAGCGGATGCGCTGCCGGGGCGCAATACGCCAATGCCGGTAGCCACACTCCACGCCGTTAATGGCCACTCGATGACTAACGTACCTGCAGGAATGGAAGTCGCGCTATTTGCCATGGGTTGTTTCTGGGGCGTCGAACGCCTGTTCTGGCAGTTGCCTGGAGTTTACAGCACCGCTGCTGGATACACTGGCGGCTATACGCCAAACCCGACCTATCGAGAAGTGTGCAGCGGCGAGACTGGCCATGCCGAAGCCGTGCGCGTGGTCTACGATCCGCAGGTCATCAGCTATGATCAGCTGCTACAGGTATTCTGGGAAAATCACGACCCGGCACAGGGGATGCAGCAGGGTAACGACCACGGTACGCAATATCGCTCCGCGATTTATCCGCTGACGCCAGAGCAGAGTGAAGCGGCGAAGGCCAGCCTGGCGCGTTTTCAGGCGGCAATGAATGAAGCGAACGACACCCGTGCGATCACCACCGAAATCGCCACAGCGAAACCGTTCTATTATGCAGAAGATGACCACCAGCAGTATCTGCATAAGAACCCGTATGGATACTGCGGTATCGGCGGGATTGGCGTTTGTTTGCCGCCGCAGGCCTGATTTCACCGTTCGGCAAGCCGCCGGGTTGAATAATTAACGCTCTGGCGGCTTTACAGTACCTTACGCTATACTACCCCGTGTTATCGCCGGTCCAGAGCCTTCGGACCGGTTTTTTGTGAATTCCACTTAGCGTTATCCACTTCCCTTCCGAGGATCTGATCTCAACGGTCAGATAAGATATGTTAAACAGTATTTTAGTAATACTTTGTCTGATAGCCGTCAGTGCGTTCTTTTCGATATCGGAAATTTCGCTGGCCGCGTCACGTAAAATCAAACTCAAACTGTTGGCCGATGATGGCAACGTCAACGCTCAACGCGTGCTCAAAATGCAGGAAAACCCCGGTATGTTCTTCACCGTGGTGCAAATCGGCCTTAACGCGGTGGCGATTCTCGGCGGTATCGTCGGCGACGCTGCATTTTCACCGGCTTTTCACGGCTTGCTGAGCCGCTATTTATCACCGGAGCTCTCCGAGCAGTTAAGCTTTATCATCTCCTTCACCCTGGTCACCAGCCTGTTCATCCTGTTTGCTGACCTGACTCCGAAACGCATCGGTATGATTGCGCCCGAAGCCGTCGCTTTGCGCATCATCAACCCGATGCGCTTCTGCCTGTTTATCTTCCGCCCGCTGGTGTGGTTGTTTAACGGCATGGCCAATAGCATCTTCCGCATCTTCAAAATTCCAATGGTGCGTAAAGATGACATTACCTCTGATGATGTCTACGCAGTGTTTGAAGCCGGGGCGCTGGCCGGGGTGTTGCGTAAGCAGGAACATGAGCTGATAGAGAACGTGTTCGAGCTGGAATCACGCACCGTGCCTTCATCCATGACCTCACGTGAAAACGTCATCTGGTTCGATCTGCATGAAGATGAACAGAGCCTGAAGAATAAGGTGGCGGAACATCCGCACTCCAAATTCCTGGTCTGTAATGAAGATATCGACCACATCATCGGTTACGTTGACTCTAAAGACCTGCTGAACCGCGTGCTGGCGAACCAGAGCCTGGTACTGACCGGTGGAGTGCAGATCCGCAATACGCTGATTGTCCCGGATACCCTGACGCTGTCTGAAGCGCTGGAAAGCTTCAAAACCGCCGGTGAAGACTTTGCGGTTATCATGAACGAATATGCGCTGGTAGTCGGGATTATCACCCTTAACGACGTGATGACCACCCTGATGGGCGACCTCGTCGGCCAGGGACTGGAAGAGCAGATCGTCGCGCGTGATGAAAACTCCTGGCTAATTGACGGCGGTACGCCGATTGACGACGTGATGCGGGTGCTGGATATCGATGATTTCCCGCAGTCCGGCAATTACGAGACCATTGGCGGCTTTATGATGTTTATGCTGCGTAAGATCCCGAAACGTACCGATGCAGTGAAATTCTCCGGCTACAAGTTCGAAGTGGTGGATATCGACAACTATCGCATCGACCAGCTGCTGGTGACCCGCATCGACAATAAACCAACGGTGCTGGCACCCAAACTGCCGGATGCCGCAGATAGCGAAAAAGAGTCGGCGTAAGTCATTTTCCCGATCACAAAAGGCGGATTAAAAATCCGCCTTTTTTATTGCCCGAATGTGAAGCGGCTCACGCCTCACGGGCGATAGCAGATTTTTACTGCTCCATAGCGAAACATTCATGACTCCCCTTTACGCAAAAAGGTAACTTTGCTCGCGTCTACACGATCATATTCCTGCATAAAGGAAGCGAGGGTTACCATGATAGAATCAAATAAAAATTACTATATAAGCTGTCTGTTCTTCCTGTTCTTCTTTATTGGCTGGGGATGTTGCTATCCCTATTTATCACTGTGGCTAACGGAAACTATTGGAGTTAACTATACCGATGTTGGTCTGGTTTATTCTTTCACCGCGATTATCGCCGTTTGCGTTCAGCCGTTATTCGGTTTTATCTCCGACAAATTAGTTTACCGTAAGAATCTGATGTGGATGCTGGCAATAATTATTACCTTATTTGCCCCCTACTGGATTTATGTCTTCGCACCATTATTAAAAATCAACGTTTTTCTCGGGGCGCTGGCCGGCGGCATCTATATTGGTATGGCCTACGGTGCAGGCTGCGGTATTTGCGAAGCCTACATTGATAAGGTCAGCCGCGCTTCCGGGTTTGAGTTCGGCCGCGCCCGTATGTTTGGCGGCATTGGTGCGGCTATCGGCACCTTTGCGGCAGGCAAGCTCTACGGTATCGACCAGAATATGATTTTCTGGCTGGCCAGCTGTGCGGGTGTTTGCCTGCTGGTGATTGTCTGGAAAATGCAGGTTAGCACGGATAAACAAGGCTTGACGCAAGCCGGAAAAACCTCACCGGTTACCTTAAGCGATGCCACATCGCTGCTTAAAATGAAGAAATTTTGGTTCTTTGCCATCTATATGATTGGCGTCGGTGCAGTGTATGAAACCTACGACCAACAGTTCGCTATCTATTACAGCCACTTCTTTGAGAGCAAAGCACGCGGCGCGGAGGTCTTCGGCTATTTAACCACCGGTCAGATTTTCCTTGATGCCATCGTGATGTTTTTCGCCCCGTGGTTCGTCAATAAAATCGGACCGAAAAACGCCCTGTTGTACTGCGGCATGATTATGAGCCTGCGTATTATCGGTTCCGCCTGGGCTGTCGGCCCGGTCTCCATCAGCTTGATTAAACTGCTCCACGGTTTCGAAAGCTCGGTCCTGCTCGTTGCGGCATTAAAATATATTTTTGCCAATTTCAACCCGCTGCTTTCCGCTACCGTTTATTTAATCGGCTTCCAGTTTTCTAAAAGCTTTAGTTCTATTTTCCTTTCTACCGGCATCGGTCATATGTACCAGAGCATGGGCTTTACCAGCAGCTACATCGTTCTCGGCGGTATTGCGCTGTGCTTTACACTGATTTCATTTATTACTCTCGACAAAGCCCGAACTTTTGTTCCACAGCCGGTCCCCGCGCATTAATTTAAGGAGGTAAATTTTATGTCTGCTTTATATTATGGTGTTGCTTATTACGATGAATATATGCCTGAAGATCGGCTGGCGAAAGATATCGCCTTAATGCAAGAAACGGGAATTAACGTGGTACGCATTGCCGAGTCCACATGGAGCACCCTTGAGCCGCAGGAAGGTGAGTATAACTTCTACCATATCGATCGGGTACTGGACGCAATGCATACAGCTGGAATTGCGGTGATTATCGGCACGCCAACCTACGCCGTCCCGGCCTGGCTGGTGGCCAAACATCCGGACATTCTGGTCACCACTGTGGACGGGCAGCAGAAATATGGCCCACGACAGATCATGGATATCGTTAACCCGACCTTTCGCCGCTATGCCGAAAAGATTATCCGTACTCTGATGGCGCATGTGCAGCACCATCCGGCGATTATTGGCTGGCAGTTGGATAACGAAACCAAGCATTACGATAATATTGGTCGCTATATGCAGGAGGGCTTTGTGCACAGCCTGCAAGAGCAATATTCCGATCTGGCGCAGTTGAATAAAGACTTTGGTCTGGATTACTGGAGCAACCGCATCGATAGCTGGCAGGATTTTCCGCCGGTCGAAAATACCATTAACGCCAGCCTCGCCTGCGCATTCTCCCGCTACCAGCGCCAGCAGGTGACGGAATATCTGGCCTGGCAGGCGGAGATCGTGCGCGAATACGCGCTGCCGCATCAATTCGTCACCCACAATTTCGATTTCGAATGGCGCGGTTACTCCTACGGCGTACAGCCGCGAGTCGATCACTTCGCGGCTGCACAGGCGCTGGATGTTGCCGGTGTCGACATCTATCACCCGAGCCAAAAGCACCTGACCGGTCGGGAAATCGCCTTCGGCGGCGCCATCACCCGTTCGCTAAAGCAGGGCCAGAACTACTTCGTTCTGGAAACACAGGCGCAGGGCTTCGCCCAGTGGACGCCTTTTCCCGGCCAGTTACGTCTGCAAGCCTTTAGCCACGTGGCATCCGGTGCGGCGATGGTCTCCTACTGGCACTGGCATTCAATTCATAACTCATTCGAGACCTACTGGAAGGGACTGCTAAGCCATGACTTCTCACGCAATGCGACCTGGCAGGAAGCCACCACCATCGGCGCTGATTTTGCCCGACTGTCACCGCAGCTTGCGGAGCTAAAGGCGGAAAATGACGTCGCGCTGCTGGTGAGCAATGAAGCGATGGATGCGCTTAACCAGTTCCGCCCCGGCGACGCACAGGGCAATATTTACAACGATATTTTCCGCCGTTTCCATGATGCGCTGTACGACCACAATATCAGCGTCGATATCATCCACGACATCAACGAAGAGACCTCGCGCTATCGCACGCTGGTTATCCCCGGGTTATACGCCGCCGACGATGGCCTGCTGGAGCGAATCAACCGCTATATTGAGCAGGGCGGCAGAGCGCTTATCGGCTTTAAATCAGGCTTTAGCGATGAAAATGTGAAGGTGCGCAGCAGCACGCAGCCGGGGATTTTGCACCGGGCCTGCGGTGTGAGCTACAGTCAGTTCACCCTGCCGGAGGAGACCACGGTGGCCTCATGCAACGCAGCCATTGATTGCAGCAAGGATAATCAGGCCGAGCTATGGATGGAGCTGCTGATGCCGGATTCCGGCACCCGCACGTTATTACGTTATCAGCATCCGGCGTGGGGCGAATATGCTGCCGCCACCGACGCGGATTACGGTCAGGGGCGGGCGATTTACGTGGGCTTCCTGCCACAGAAGACATTGATTAGCCAGCTGTTTGATGCCCTGACCTCTGATCTGGATCTGCACTCGCGCACCTCAGCATATCGCTATCCGCTGGTTACCAAAAAGATGCGCAACCGCGATGGTCGCGGCATTCACTTCCTGTTCAACTACTCCGGTGAACCTTTGGATTTTATTAGCGAAACATCGGGCAAAGCGCTGTTGAGCGGGGATGAAGTCAGCCGCGGTCAGCCGTTGCGTCTCAAGGCATGGGAATTTAGTATCATCGAAAGCTAATTAAGCAGCAGCGCTGAGGTGGGAGAAACGATGGAGCTGGATATCAACGAGTTACTCAATTTCTCACCCTTGATGAAGACCTTTACCTTCAACGCCTGGGTCGTCGCGGGCTTTACGCCGATTACCCGTGGGTCAAAGCTGGATTACTACATTAACCGCCCGCAGGGAATGAAAGGTTACATCATCAATCTGACTCTGCGAGGCCAGGCGCGCGCTAAAGCGGGCGATGGTTCCCTTCTGTTCCGTGAAAACGATCTTTTGCTGTTCCCGCCCGGCGTGGCTCACCATTATGGGCGGGACGAACACAGCGAGTACTGGGATCATTTATGGATTTACTTTATCCCCCGGCCCTATTGGATAGACTGGCTGAAATGGGATCGAACTACCCACGGTATCGGCAAGACAACGGTTAACGATCCTGAGCAGTTGCAAAATCTGCGCGATCTTTTCTATGAGGTCATCCGTCATCACTCGGCGTCTGCCCCACTCTCAGAAGCGCTGGCGATGAACGCGCTGGAGCGCCTGATCCTCAGCTGTTTTCAACTACAGCCGATCAGCAATCGCCATGCACACGATCCGCGCATTAACGCCGTATGCGATTACCTCAACGAGCATATCGCGCAGGAGGTTAAGATTGAGACTCTGGCGGCGATGGTTTTTATCTCCCCGTCGCGGCTGGCGCATCTGTTCAAAAATGAGCTGGGGCAAACGGTATATGCCTGGCGCGAGACCCAGCGTATCAACCGCGCTAAGTGGCTGATCCAGAGTACTTCGCTGCCACTTAATAAAATCGCGCTGTCAGTAGGTTACGGGGACCCGGTTTATTTCACGCGAATTTTTCGCAAGCATAACGGCATTCCGCCGGGCGAATACCGTAAACGCTATGCGGAAATGAAAGAGTAGAGACAGAAACATCAACGGCTCCCGTTGGGAGCCGCCTTTTACCGTGTAGCCATACTACTTTTCAGGTTAAGCCATCTCTGTCTGCAGACGCATAACCTGACGGTTGACTTCAGACATCACTGACAAATGCAGCTTGTCCCTAACCTTCGGGATAAGGATTTTGCCCTTATCGAACTCAAAAGCGCCAACATCCTTGATGTACAAACGTCCACGGAACAGGATCTTCACGTACTTCGCTACTTGTAGCGGGTTGTAGCGTTGGAAAATTTTCATTGTTGTCTCCTGCCAGGGTTACGCTCTTGTGGTGCCACAGTTAGCCCACGTACCGGGAGCGCAAATTTTAATGCCCTGAAACTATAGTCCAGAATCTGAGTGATACCCAGTATGTATAAGTTTATTTACCTTTTGATGACATTAATTCAGAGTTTTCGTTTCAGGCATCCGATGAAGGTAGTATAAGTCGCCGATTTTGGACGAATTTGTGCGTTAACCCGCAAACTGGCACCATCATTGCGGGTAATGCCGATAGATCGCACTTATGATTAAACAAGACCAAGTGGTCGGATCACCTGCAAAGATAAAAAAGGAAACACCATGACCCTACGTAGATTACTGGCCGTTTCATGTCTCCTGTTCCCGTTGATGGCGTCGGCGCATAACTTTGTCGACGGTCAGCGCGTCGCGCCGGTCGGCGTGGCAGACCGGGGAGAATTAGTGCTGGATAACGATAAGTTTAGTTATAAAAACTGGAATAGCGTCCAGTTGGCAGGAAAAGTGCGCGTCGTACAGCACATTGCCGGACGCTCTTCGGCAAAAGAAAAAAATGCGACCTTAATTGAAGCAATTAAAAGCGCGAAGTTCCCGCACGATCGCTATCAAACCACCACCATCGTCAATACCGACGATGCTATCCCCGGTTCGAGTATGTTTGTCCGCAGCAGTATTGAGAGCAATAAGCAGCTCTATCCGTGGTCGCAGTTTATTGTCGATAGCAACGGTGTGGTGCGCAAAGCGTGGCAGCTTAATGAAGAGAGTTCCGCGATCGTGGTGCTGGATAAAGACGGCCGCGTGCAGTGGGCCAAAGACGGCGCGCTCACTCAGGAGGAAGTGCAGCAGGTTGTCGCCCTGCTGCACAAACTACTCAGTAAATAGAGACTCGAAAGCCGGGGTTGAGGAACGATTCACGCGGCGTGTAATCAAGAGTGCGCCCCTGCCAGTCGTGAACGTGCGCCCCGGCAGCGCTGGCTACAGCGTGACCCGCTGCGGTGTCCCAGGTGCAGGTCGGCCCGAAACGCGGATAAAGCTGGGCCTGGCCTTCAGCCACCAGGCAGAACTTGAGCGAGGAACCTATTGAGGTGGTCTGGTGTTCACCAAGCTGCTCCAGATACTCCTGCAGCTCCGGGTCATTGCCGTGGGAGCGGCTAATCACCACCAGCGGCGGGCGCGCATCGCGGACCTGAATCTGCTTACGCACGCCACACTCTTCTTTCCAGGCTTTGCCCTTCTCCGCGCTGTACATCATCTTCATCACCGGAGCATAGACCACGCCAAGCGTCGGTTTACCGTTTTCAATCAAAGCAATGTTGACGGTAAACTCGCCGTTACGTTTGATAAACTCTTTGGTGCCGTCCAGCGGATCCACCAGCCAGTAGCGCTGCCAGTGTTGACGAACCTCCCAGGCCGGCGGGTCTTCTTCCGACAGAACCGGGATATCAGGAGTCAGGGACTGTAGGCCGCTGATAATCACTTTATGCGCCGCAATGTCCGCTGCCGTAACCGGAGAATCGTCCTTCTTGCTGGCAACGTCCATCGGCTGTTTTCCATCGTACACTTCCATGATGGCATCACCTGCGGTCCGTGCAAGCTGACATACTTGTTCTAACATTCTCCACCTCATCTGATTACAGTGGCGTTAACTCGTTGTTTTATTTATATCGCATCATAGTAAGTTCCGCTATCTGTGATAACGCTGGCGGTTTCATTCAGCGCTTTTATGGCATGATTCACATTTCTGTAAGCAACAGAATGTAAATACATTTTCTTCTGTGTCATTGCTCATAAAAAAGGACGCCACTGATGATTAAGTTTAGCGCAACGCTGCTGGCCACGCTGATCGCCGCCAGCGTAAATGCGGCAACGGTCGATTTACGGATCATGGAAACCACCGATCTGCACAGTAATATGATGGACTTTGACTATTACAAAGACAGCGCAACGGAAAAATTTGGTCTGGTACGAACCGCATCGCTGATTGAAAAAGCGCGTCAGGAAGCCAAAAATAGCGTACTGGTCGATAACGGCGACGTCATTCAGGGTAGCCCGCTGGGCGACTATATGGCGGCGAAAGGATTGAAAGACGGGGACGTTCATCCGGTCTACAAGGCGATGAATACCCTGGACTATGTTGTAGGTAACCTCGGCAACCATGAATTTAACTACGGCCTCGATTTCCTGCACAAAGCGCTGGCTGGCGCAAAATTCCCCTACGTTAACGCCAACATCATCGATACCAAAACCGGCAAACCGATGTTTACGCCTTATCTGATTCAGGATACTCAGGTTCAGGATAGCGACGGCAAAACACAAACGCTACGTATTGGCTACATCGGCTTCGTACCGCCGCAGATTATGACCTGGGATAAAGCCAACCTTAGCGGCAAAGTGACCGTCAACGACATTACCGAAACCGCACGCAAGTTTGTCCCACAAATGCGTGAGGAAGGCGCGGATGTGATAGTGGTGATCGCCCACTCCGGCCTCTCCG
This sequence comes from Klebsiella sp., assembly GCF_027492335.1. Classification (NCBI taxonomy): domain Bacteria; kingdom Pseudomonadati; phylum Pseudomonadota; class Gammaproteobacteria; order Enterobacterales; family Enterobacteriaceae; genus Klebsiella; species Klebsiella sp. The sequence continues at coordinate 65,775 of NZ_JAPUEW010000047.1, forward strand.
CCGATCCGTATCAGGCCATGGCGGAAAACTCGGTTTACTATTTAAGCCAGGTTCCCGGCGTGGATGCCATTATGTTCGGTCACGCGCATGCCGTCTTCCCAAGCAAAGACTTTGCCAACATTAAAGGTGCGGATATCGCTAAAGGTACGCTGAACGGCGTTCCGGCGGTCATGCCGGGCATGTGGGGTGATCATCTTGGGGTGGTCGATCTGGTACTGAATAACGACGCCGGTAAATGGCAGGTTACCGGCGCGAAAGCCGAAGCGCGTCCAATCTATGATTCGGTCGCGAAAAAATCACTGGCGGCGGAAGACAGCAACATGGTGGCGGTACTTAAAGCCGACCATGACGCCACTCGCGAGTTTGTCGGTAAACCGATTGGTAAATCCTCGGACAATATGTATAGCTACCTGGCGCTGGTACAGGACGACCCGACCGTACAGGTGGTGAATATGGCGCAAAAAGCCTACGTCGAGCACTATATTCAGGGCGACCCGGACCTGGCGAAGCTGCCGGTGCTCTCCGCCGCCGCGCCGTTTAAAGTGGGCGGACGTAAAAACGACCCGGCCAGCTTTGTTGAAGTGGAAAAAGGCCAGCTCACCTTCCGCAACGCCGCCGACCTTTACCTGTATCCCAACACCCTGGTGGTGATGAAGGTCAGCGGCAAAGAGGTCAAAGAGTGGCTGGAGTGCTCCGCCGGGCAGTTCAATCAGATTGACCCCACCAGCAGCAAGCCGCAGTCTTTAATTAACTGGGACGGCTTTCGCACCTATAACTTTGATGTTATTGACGGCGTAAACTACCAGATTGATATCACTCAACCGGCGCGCTACGACGGCGAATGTAACAGCGTTAATCCGCAGGCCGAACGCATTAAAAACCTGACCTTTAACGGCAAGCCGATTGACCCGAGCGCCACTTTCCTCGTTGCGACCAACAACTACCGCGCCTACGGCGGTAAATTCCAGGGAACTGGTGAAGATCATATTGCTTTCGCTTCACCGGATGAGAACCGCTCGGTGCTGGCGGCGTGGATTGGCGCGGAGTCGAAGAAAAACGGCGAGATCCATCCGGCGGCAGATAACAACTGGCGTCTCGCGCCTATCAACAGCACCGTACCGCTGGATATTCGCTTTGAGACTTCACCAGGTGACAAAGCCGCCGCGTTTATTAAAGAGAAAGCACAGTATCCGATGCACCAGGTGGCGACCGACGAGATTGGTTTCGCCATTTATCAGCTGGATTTGAGTAAGTAATCCCGTGCTCGCCGGGAACTCTCCCGGCTCACGCTACCTGCTCGTGGTTCGCCAGAACCGCGGGCAGATTTAGTTCTATCCAGTCAGCCAGTTCCGCCACCTTCTCACTCACCTGCTCGCCGAGCGGAGTCAGACTATATTCTACGTGTGGCGGCACCACCGGATAGGACACGCGATCGATAAACCCATCCAGCTCCAGCGCCTGCAGCGACTGGGCCAACATCTTTTCGCTCACGCCGCCTATCTTGCGGCGCAGGTCGCTAAACCGATGGGTGCCATCACGCAGGGCCACCAGAATCAGTACGCCCCAGCGGCTGGTCACATGCTTGAGCACTTCGCGTGAAGGGCACTGTTCGGCAAACAGGTTGCCGTTGCGTAACTGCTCACTCAACGTCAGATTCGCCATATTCATACTTACCTTTTTGTGCGTACTTACTAAAAGTTAGTTAAGGTGTTAGCTTACCACAACTACTCATGAACACGAAGGAGAAGACCCATGATCGCAATCACTGGTGCTACCGGCCAGCTTGGCCAACACGTCCTGGAAAACCTGTTAAACACCGTTCCTGCCGGGCAGATTGTCGCCATTGTGCGTAATCCTGCCAAAGCCGAATCTCTGAGCCAACGAGGCGTAGTGGTTCGTCAGGGCGACTACAGCGATGAAGCCGCGCTGACCGCCGCCCTGCAGAACGTCGACAAACTGCTGCTGATCTCATCGAGCGAAGTGGGCCAGCGCGCCGTCCAGCATCGCAACGTCATTAACGCCGCCAAGGCCGCTGGCGTGAAATTTATCGCGTATACCAGCCTGTTGCACGCCGATACATCCCCGCTGGGGCTGGCAGATGAACATGTCGCCACCGAGAAAATGCTCGCTGACTCCGGCATTGCGTATGCCCTGCTGCGCAACGGCTGGTACACCGAAAACTACCTCGCCAGCGCGCCGCCATCGATTGAGCATGGCGTGTTTATCGGCGCCGCCGGTAACGGCAAAATCGCCTCCGCCACCCGCGCTGATTACGCCGCCGCGGCCGCTCGCGTTATCGCCGAAGAGGGCCATGCTGGAAAAGTGTATGAGCTGGCGGGCGATGAGGCGTGGACTCTGAGCGAACTTGCTGCGGAGCTGAGCAAACAAAGCGGTAAAAATGTCGTGTATCAAAACCTCAGCGAAGCCGACTTCGCCGCTGCGCTGAAAGGCGTCGGCCTGCCTGCTGGTCTGGCTGATATGCTGGCCGACTCTGATGTTGGCGCATCAAAAGGCGGCCTGTTTGACGACAGCCGCACCCTGAGCGCACTGATTGGCCGCCCTACCACTACGTTTGTTGAGAGCGTCAAAGGCATTCTGTAACTGTTACATACTGGTTAATTTTTGTAGCATCCCGGCGGGCCATCCTCAATAATGAAAGGATGTCCGTCGGGAGTGATTACATGCAAGGCGTACCAGAACAGTTCAATGATGAAAAAGACAGCGCGCGCTTTCGCCACCTGGCGCAGGTGCCCGGCGTCGAACTGTACCATGCCCATATCTCCCGCTATGCCTTTGAACCACACACCCATGAAGCCTTTGGTATTGGCGCGATAGAGTTCGGTGCCGAGCGTTTTCGCTATCGCGGCAGCCAGCACTTGGCGTCGGTCAACTCCATCGTGACCATGAACCCCGATGAACTGCATACCGGAGAGGCGGAAACCGCCGATGGCTGGCGTTATCGAATGATATATCTCGATCCGGATATGCTGGAAGAGGTGACCGGCGTGCGCCACTGGTGGTTCAGCGACGTGGTGCGCCAGGACCCGCTGCGCTCCCGGCAAATTGGCAATTTGATCTACGGCCTGTGGCACACCGACGATCCGCTGGCGCAGCAGGGTCTGCTGCTGGATTTAATCGACACCTTCCGTCCGTTCGCCCACCACACCGCTCTATTGCCCGAGGCTGCTCACCGCTTTGAGCGCGTACGCGAATATCTGCACGACAACTATATGCGCACAGTTACCCTGGATGAGCTGGCGCAGGTGGCGGCGCTCAGCCCGTATCATTTCCAGCGCCAGTTTAAGGCCCACTTCCACGTTACGCCGCACCAGATGCTGATGGCGATTCGCCTGTGGCGCGCCAAAGCTTTTCTCACCCACGGCATGCCCGCTGCCGATGTCGCCCTCGCCGCCGGATTAACCGACCAGTCGCACCTGACCCGCGCTTTTACCCGCCGCTACGGCATTACGCCAGTGCGTTACCAAAAGCAGGTTCTCCCGCGCTAATGCGCAACCTCATACAATATTCCCGCTTTGGCCTCGCCTACACTGTCGCCAACAGAAAATGTAATGGAAGGCGTGATGATTAGTGGTGTGCTGTACGCCCTGCTGGCGGGATTGATGTGGGGGCTGATTTTCGTTGGCCCTTTGCTGGTGCCGGAATATCCGGCTGTATTGCAGTCGATGGGACGCTATCTGGCGCTGGGGCTAATTGCCCTGCCGCTGGCCTGGCTGGGCCGCGCGCGGTTGCGCCAGCTCTCCGGGAAAGACTGGTGGACGGCGCTGGGGCTGACCATGATGGGCAACTTAATTTATTACGTCTGCCTGGCCAGCGCGATTCAGCGCACTGGCGCGCCGGTCTCAACGATGATTATCGGTACGCTGCCCGTGGTGCTGCCGGTCTTTGCTAATCTGCTCTATAGCCAGCGCGACGGTAAGCTACCGTGGCGACGCCTGTTCCCGGCGCTGATTTGCATTGCCGTCGGCCTGGCGTGCGTCAATATCGCCGAACTGCGTCAGGGTCTGCCTGATTTCAGCCCCTGGCGCTACGGCTCCGGCGTTGGTCTGGCCTGCATTTCCGTGGTCTGTTGGGCCTGGTATGCCCTGCGCAACGCCCGCTGGCTGCGGGAAAACCCCGATAAACCGCCGATGATGTGGGCCACCGCGCAGGCGCTGGTAACCCTGCCGGTGTCGCTGGCTGGATACCTTATCGCCTGCTGGTGGCTACACGGTCAGTATACGGACTTTCCGCTCCCCTTCGGCCCGCGCCCTGCGGTGTTTATCACCTTGATGCTGGCGATAGCCATCTTCTGCTCATGGGTCGGCGCATGGTGCTGGAACGTAGCCAGCCAGCGCTTACCGACAGTGATCCTTGGGCCGCTGATTGTCTTCGAAACCCTTGCTGGCCTGCTGTATACCTTTATTTTGCGCCAGAGTCTGCCGCCGATTATGACTTTCAGCGGTATCCTGCTGCTGGTGCTCGGCGTGGTGTCCGCCGTTCGCGCCCGCCCGGAAAAACCTGCGTTACAAGAGCTGGTCAGCGAGAAAAAATAGCCTGGTACCCTAAAGGGGTATTCCCTTGCCAATAAGATGCATTTAAAATACAACTTATATTCTTGATGACGAGGTAACTGCTATGGCTTTCCGTGACCAACCATTAGGCGAGCTGGCGCTGACGATCCCGCGCGCCTCCGCGCTGTTCCGTAAATACGATATGGACTACTGCTGCGGCGGCAAACAGACGCTAGATCGCGCGGCATCGCGCAAAGAGCTGGACGTCGCGGTGATTGAAGCCGAGCTGACGAAACTGGCGGAAGAGCCGGTAGAGCGCGACTGGCGCGTTGCGCCCTATGCCGAAATCATCGATCACATCATTGTCCGCTACCACGACAGGCACCGCGAACAGCTGCCGGAGCTGATTTTACAGGCCACCAAAGTTGAACGCGTTCACGCCGACAAGCCTAACGTTCCGAAAGGCTTAACCAAGTACCTGACCATGCTGCACCAGGAGCTTTCCAGCCATATGATGAAAGAGGAGCAGATTCTGTTCCCGATGATCAAACAGGGCATGGGAACGCAAGCTGGTGGCCCTATCAGCGTCATGGAAAGCGAGCATGATGAAGCGGGTGAGCTGCTGGAAGTGATTAAACACATCACCCATAACGTGACGCCGCCGCCGGAAGCCTGCACCACCTGGAGGGCGATGTACAACGGCATTAACGAACTCATTGATGACCTGATGGAACACATCAGTCTGGAAAACAATGTGCTGTTCCCGCGTGCCCTCGCAGGAAAGTAAATAAAAAGGCGCCCGCAGGCGCCCTCGACATTGTCAGTCTTATTGGCCACTCCGGGTGGCCTTTTTTACGACGGGCCGTTGCAAGCAACGTTAAAAACCGCTCCCGAAGATTTTTTTATTTCGCCAGACGCTTTTTACCGGCAAACAGCCAGCCTGCCCCCAGCAGTACAAACCACAGCGGGGTCACCATCAGCGCTTCACGCGTATCGGCTTCCAGCGTCAGCAGCACCAGCACAAAGACGAAGAATGCCATACACACCCAGCACATCACTTTGCCCAGCGGCATCTTATATTTCGACTGCTCATGCAGCTGTGGACGCTTTCTGCGATAGGCCAGATACGAGCACAGAATAATCGTCCAGACGAACATAAACAGGATCGCTGAAACCGTGGTAATCATGGTGAAGGCTGCAATCACGCTTGGATTGACCATCAGCATGACCACGCCGCCCAGCAGGCACATACAGGAGAAGGTCAGGCCTTTCGCCGGTACCGCACGCTTTGACAGCTTGGCGAACATTTTCGGAGCCTGCCCGTCCTGCGCCAGGCCGAACAGCATACGGCTGGTTGAGAACACGCCGCTGTTAGCTGAAGAAGCCGCAGAAGTCAGCACCACGAAGTTAATCAGGCTCGCTGCTGCTGGAAGCCCAACCAGGACGAACAGCTCAACGAACGGGCTCTTCGACGGCACGACTGAGCTCCACGGCGTCACGGACATAATCACGATCAGCGCGAAAACGTAGAACATAATGATACGAATCGGAATCGAGTTAATCGCCCGCGGCAGGGATTTTTCCGGATCTTTGGTTTCCGCTGCGGTGGTACCCACCAGCTCGATACCCACGAAAGCGAAGACCGCTATCTGGAAGCCAGCAAAGAACCCGCTGATGCCTTTCGGGAACCAGCCGCCGTCATTCCACAAATGAGCGAAAGAGGCTTCAACGCCGGTCGGTGACTGGAAGTGCATCAGCACCATCACCAGGCCAACGACAATCAGCGCCACGATGGCGACGATCTTGATCATCGCAAACCAGAACTCCATCTCGCCGAACATCTTCACGGTAGCAAGGTTAAGGCCCAGCAGCAGCAGAATAACCGCCAGCGAGGCGACCCAATCAGAAAGCCCCGGGAACCAGAACTGGGCGTAAGCGGTGATCGCCACCACGTCCGCCATGCCGGTGACTACCCAGCAGAACCAGTAGGTCCAGCCGGTAAAATAGCCTGCCCACGGCCCCAGCAGGTCGGCAGCAAAGTCGCTAAACGACTTATATTCGAGATTCGACAGCAGTAATTCACCCATGGCGCGCATGACGAAGAACAGCATGAAGCCGATTATCATATAAACAAAAATAATTGACGGCCCGGCAAGGCTAATGGTTTTGCCGGAGCCCATAAACAGCCCGGTGCCTATCGCACCACCGATAGCAATAAGCTGAATATGCCGGTTAGTGAGATTTCGCCGCAGCGATTGTTCAGTCGGCGCCTGTTCATCGGCAGCGACTTTGACCTGATCTACCATTTGATGTTTTTCCTGTTGTACCTGTCTGTGTTGTTCGGGCTCTATTTGGCCCTTACCCCGGAACGAGGGGTTTATCGATATTAGGTAAGAATCGGAGGGATGAATACTATGATTTAGAGATAATGTTAATTTTATGTTTAAAGTGAGTGTTATATCACTCCGGTCACGCAAAACAGCTCACAAAAATACACTCATCAAGCGGATATGCAATACAAAGCTCCAATAAACGCTCAACTTAAGGGTTTTACACTATTTAAAGCGCCCCCTCCCCCACACGGGAGAGGAAGCCCCTGCTGTTTAGATTATATCCAGCAGTTCAACTTCAAAAATCAGGGTGCTGAACGGAGGAATGGATGCGCCCGCGCCACGCTCGCCGTAGGCCAGGTTGTGCGGAATGGTCAGTTCCCATTTAGAACCGACCGGCATCAGGGTCAGCGCTTCGATCCAGCCGCCGATAACGCCGGTTACCGGGAATTCAGCCGGTTCACCGCGCGCAACGGAGCTATCAAAGACCGTGCCGTCGATCAGTTTACCGGTGTAGTGAACGCGAACGCGGTCAGTACGCGCCGGGATCGGACCTTCGCCCTGAGTCAGAACGCGGAACTGCAGACCGGATTCGGTGCTGTTGACGCCTTCACGCTCGCGGTTTTCTTCCAGATATTTCTCGCCATCCGCGGCCATTTCCTGGAAACGCTCGCGACGCACCGCGTCGGCGCGTTCGTGGATTTCACGCAGCGCGCGGTGAACGGCTTCTACCGGCACCTGCGGCTGTTTACCTTCCAGCGCGTCAGCAATACCGGCGACCAGCGCTTCCGGCAGCAGCCCCTGCAGGCCAGATTCGCTCAGCTGTTGTCCTACCTGCAAGCCGATACCGTAACTTGCCTGTGCTTCGATCGTGTCAAAAGTCGGGGTTGCCATCTTTGTTCCTTTTTTCGAGGGGACTCTCATATTTCCAGGCTTTCAAAATCCGAAAGACAAGGAGCAGAGAAAAGAGGTGGGCAGCATATCAGCCACAGCACGACGGGTAAAACTTTGTCGCCTGGATGATGACAAATCTAAGGGAAACAGAAACAATAGAGATATCGGGTTAACCTCACGAAAGATATCTTTGTCTCGTCCTTCAGGAAGTTAGCCATCTATACTCTAGAGAGAGCAGGATATAAATATGCGGAGCAGGAGGAAAGCCATGCCCGGGCGTTTTGAACTGACATCTACCCTGGCGAAGATCTGGCATGCCCCGGATCGTTTTCGCATCATGGATCCGTTACCGCCGATGCACCGCCGGGGCATTATTGCCGGGGCCCTGCTGGTGATTATCGGCGTTCTGCTCCCTTCCGAGGATAACAGTGGCCCGACTCAGGCCAGCCGCGAGGCAAATCTCGACCTGCAATCCCAGTCGCAGCCGCAGTCTTCAGGCAATCAGGCCGTTCCTCTGCCGCCGATCACCAACACGCCGCCGGTCAACGATGCCGATCAGGTTGCGCCGGTCGCGCCGGAGCCGATTCAGGATGAGCAACCGGACCAGGCACCACAGCAGACTGCATCTCAGCCGTACCAGGAGCAGCAGTCAACTCCCGGTATAGAGCAGCAATGGCGAACCTATCGTATTGAAGCAGGTAAAACCCTTGCGCAGCTGTTCCGCGACCATAACCTGCCGCCGACCGACGTTTACGCCATGGCGCAGGTAGAAGGCTCAGGTAAGCCACTGAGTTCACTGCAAACCGGGCAGACGGTTCAAATCCGCCAGAACGCCAACGGCGTAGTCACCGGGCTGACTATCGATACCGGCGGCGGCCAGCAGGTGCTGTTTACCCGCCAGGCGAACGGCAGCTTTATTCGCGCCCGATAAGGGAACCAGGCGTTATGAGAAGCCAGCTCAGGATGGTTTCTTTGATGACTCGACGCCTGACTTCCAGAGCCTGAGGCGAGACCATGCTGATGTGATAAACCAGCCCTAACGTATGCTGGTTAATTAAGTAATACCCGCCAAGGGCGGCAATACTGATATTGACCTGAAGAGGATCAATATCGGCCTTAAAGATATTTTGCCGCTTTCCTTCATCAAGCAGCGAAGCCATCAATTGCAGGTGCGAGTGGTTAATTTCCGGCAGGCGCGTTGATTTAGCATAATGAACCCCTTTGCTTTGGTTTTCACTATGAACAATCTTGAGAAACCAGGGATTTTCGATGTAGTAATCCCATGTAAAATCAATAATTTTCTCAATCGCCTTATCTGGGGAAAGGCCTGATACATCGAGATTTTTCTCTTTCTGGCGAATATCGTTCCAGATATATTCCAGAACTTCGATAAACAAATTCTCTTTATTGCCGAAGTGGTGATACACAGTTTGTTTACTGCAATCTGCCGCTTTGACAATATTATCAACCCTGGCCCCTTCATAACCATATTCGGCAAATTCATTGACTGCGCTTAAAAGAAGCTTTTCTTTCAGGCTTTGTGCATTGCTGGTATCAAGATACATTCCGGTTCCCCATTCACCCTTCGCGGTGCCTATCATAGCGATATTTTTCACCAGCTCCAGAAAAAAGCATAAAAACAATAAAATTCAGTAAGTTATCAAGAATCCGGTGATCACCCTCACAAACCAACCAACTAGATGGTTGATCTTTTGCTGTTCCAAAGGCATTTTGATGCCACCAGGGACAACACCTATTCACTGTGAGGTTACAAATGAGATCGAATAAATCCGTCGCCGTTATCACCGGAGCCGCTCGCGGCATTGGCAAAGGCTGCGCGCTTGAGCTGGCCCGCGCAGGATTCAATCTTTTAATCAACGACCGCCCGGACGCTGAAAGCATTGAAAAGCTGGAAATCACCCGCCAGGAGTGCATCGCCGAAGGGGCGGAGGTTATCTGCTTTCCGGCGGATATTGCCGACCTGTCGCAACACGAAGAGATGCTCGATGCCGCGCAAAACCAGTGGGGCCGACTCGATTGCCTGCTGAACAATGCCGGGATTTCGGTTAAAAAACGCGGCGATATCCTCGACATGCAGCCGGACAGCTTCGACGAAAATATTGCCGTCAATACTCGCGCGCCCTTCTTCCTCGCTCAGTCATTCAGCAAGCGCCTGCTGACGCAGCCGAAACCAGAGAATGAACTCCCGCACCGTTCGATTATTTTCGTCAGTTCGATTAACGCCATCATGCTGGCAATGAATCGCGGCGAATACACGATGGCCAAAACCGCCGTCTCCGCTGCAGCTCGTCTGTTTGCCGCTCGCCTGTGCGAGGAGCAAATCGGCGTTTATGAAGTGCGTCCTGGCCTGATTAAAACCGAGATGACCATTCCAGCTACCGCTTACTACGACGAACTGATTGCCAAAGGGCTGGTACCGTGGGGCCGCTGGGGTTTTCCGGCAGATATCGCCTCAACCGTACGCGCGATGGCAGAAGGCAAGCTTATCTACACCTGTGGGCAGGCCGTGGCTATCGACGGCGGCCTGAGCATGCTGCGCTTCTGAGGTTGAACCATGAGAGATCTGTTGCAACGCCCCGACCTGTTTAGCATCAATACCGCGACGCTCGGCTACAAAACGCCGCTGCCCGCCATCATTGATGCCTGCGCCGAGCGCGGGATTGGCGCGATTGCGCCGTGGCGAAGAGAGCTTGCTGGCGAAAATTTAGCGGACATCGCCCGGCAGTTAAAGGCGAACAATATGGCGGTGTCCGGATACTGCCGCAGCACGTACTACACCGCGCCGACGCTGTCAGAACGTAAGATCGCCATTGATGACAACCGCCGAGCTCTGGACGATGCCGCAACCCTGAATGCCGCCTGCTATATGCAGGTGGTGGGCGGACTACCGCAGGGGAGCAAAGATTTATACGAGGCGCGGGAGCAGGTGAAGTACGGCATTCGCCAGCTATTGCCGCATTCAAGGGAAGTCGACGTGCCTATCGCCCTGGAGCCACTGCACCCGATGACCGCCGCCGACCGCTCCTGCCTGTGCACCCTGCGCCAGGCGCTGGACTGGTGCGATGAACTCGATCCCGACGGCGAATACGGGCTGGGCGTGGCGGTGGATGTTTACCACGTCTGGTGGGATCCGGATCTGGCGAATCAGATCCTGCGAGCGGGAAAACGCATTCTGGCCTTTCACGTCTCAGACTGGCTGGTTCCCACCACCGATCTGGTCAACGACCGGGGCATGCCGGGCGATGGCGTGATTAATATCCCGTCGATTCGTCGGCTGGTGGAAAACGCTGGTTTTAACGGCGCAGTGGAATTAGAGATTTTCTCACCGCACAACTGGTGGCAAAAGGATATCAACAGCACCCTGGATATTAGTGTCGACCGCATCGCGCATTATTGCTAAGGATGAATCATGAATGAACAACCCGTTCTGTTTAGCAGAGCGGCAGCTTCCTGCCGCCTGACGCTGAACCGCGAAGATAAATGCCACGCGATTAACGAAGAAATGATCGAATTACTCGATCGCTATTTAAACGAAATTGAAAATGACACCTCGCTGCGCCTGGTGGAATTAACCGCCACCGGGGATAAATTTTTCTGCGCGGGCGGTGATATTAAATCCTGGTCCGCTTATTCACCGCTGGATATGGGCCGAAAATGGATTAAGCGCGGCAACGAGGTTTTTTCCCGCCTGCGCAATTTACCACAGCTTACCGTGGCGAATATTAACGGTCACACCATCGGCGGCGGCATTGAACTGGCGCTGAGCTGCGATATTCGCATCGCCCGCCCGACGGCAAAATTCTCCACCCCGGAAGTGATGCTCGGCATGGTCCCCGGCTGGCTGGGAATCGAACGGGTGCTGAATCAGGTCGGCCCGGTGGTTGGCCGCCAGATGCTGATGCTGGGTCAACGTCTTAACGCCCAGGAAGCGCAATACGCAGGGCTGATAAATGAAATCGTGGAAAAAGAGGCAGCGGAGAGCTGGCTTGCGAATCAGCTTAGTGCAGTAGAGAAATGCGGCCCGGTCGCCCTGGCGCATATTAAGCAGCTCATTCTGGCGCTGGAAAATAAACATGCCGACTACTCGCACCAACTGCTGGCTGGATTAATGTCCGCTACCCAGGACTGCCAGCAGGCGACGCAGGCTTTTGCCAATAAAAGCCAGGTGAGTTTCCAGAATCAATAAGGAAAGGATGATGAATAAAATCACAACCGCCGACGCTGTCGCCGCGCAGATTAAAAATGGTGCCACTATTGCTATTAGCGGCAACGGCGGCGGTATGGTCGAAGCCGACTATTTACTGGCCGCCATTGAAAAACGTTTTCTGGAAACCGGGAACCCGCGTGACCTGACGCTGATCCACTCTCTGGGTATTGGCGATCGCGATAGCAAAGGCACCAACCGCTTCGCCCATGCAGGGATGCTCAAGCGGATTATCGCCGGACATTTCACCTGGTCACCCAAAATGCAGGCGCTGGTGAAAAACGAAGAGATTGAAGCTTACTGTTTTCCTGGCGGCGTGATTCAGGCGCTACTGCGGGAAATCGGCGCTGGTCGGCCGGGACTTATTACCCACGTGGGGCTGGGATCGTTTGTCGATCCGCGCCATGGTGGCGGAAAGTCCAACGCCAGCACCACTGACGATCTGGTCGAACTGATTGAGATCGATGGCGAAACGAAACTGCGCTACCGCCCGTTTAAGGTGGATTACGCCATTGTGCGCGGCACCTACGCCGATCCGCGCGGCAACGTCAGTCTTGAAGAGGAAGCGATCAATATGGATAGCTACTCGATGGCGCTGGCGGCGCACAATAGCGACGGCAAGGTGTTCGTTCAGGTACGCGATGTGCTGGAGGCGGGCGCAATTGCCCCGCGTAGCGTCACCCTACCGGGGATTCTGGTCGATGGTATCGTGGAGTATCGCGAACAGCCGCAGACCTACCTCGGCGGCTACGATCTGACAATCAGCGGCCAGCATCGCCGCCTCTGCTCCAGCGATGCAATAGAGCTGGTCAGCCACCCGGTGCGCCGCCTGATCGCCCGCCGCGCCGCCCGCGAGCTGGTGGCTGGCGCATCCACCAACTTCGGCTTCGGTATTCCCGGCGGCATTCCCGGCATCGCCCTGCGAGAAGGCGTACCTTATGAGAGCTTGTGGCTTAGCGTGGAACAAGGGGTACATAACGGCATGATGCTGGACGATGCGCTGTTTGGCTGCGCACGCAATGCCGATGCCATTATTCCTTCGCTGGACCAGTTCGAGTTTTACAGCGGCGGCGGTATCGACATTACTTTCCTCGGCATGGGCGAGATGGACCAGCAGGGCAACGTAAATGTGTCGCATCTCAACGGCAATCTGATCGGCCCCGGCGGCTTTCTGGAAATCGCGCAAAACGCCCGCAAAGTGGTGTTCTGCGGCACTTTCGATGCTAAAGGCAGCAAGGTCAACGTCACGCCAGACGGCCTACGAATCGAGCAACCAGGGCAGATCCCGAAGCTGGTTACCGCGGTGGAAAAGATCACTTTCAGCGCCAGCTACGCCCGCCAGAGCGGGCAGGAAGTGCTGTATATCACGGAACGCGCGGTATTTCAGTTAACGGAGGCGGGCGTTGAGTTAATCGAGGTAGCCCCTGGCGTCGATATTGAGCGCGACATTCTGCCGTATATGGCTTTCCGCCCATTGATCAACCAGCCGCGCCTGATGGACAGCACGCTGTTTAGCGAGATGGAGGAAGCATGAGCCAGATCGATGACGATATCCTTGATGCCCTGACCCATGTCTCTTTTCCTAAGGGATTCACTCAGGCAGAGCCGAATTCCATACTGACGCTTGATAACGTCAACTACCCGGTATGGAACGCCGATGCGCTGGTGGTCGGTAGCGGCGCTGCGGGGCTACGCGCTGCCGTTGAGCTGAAACGCCGCCAGCAAAACGTGCTGTTAGCCACCGCCGGATTATATATGGGAACCTCCGCCTGCTCGGGTTCGGATAAACAGACGCTGTTTACCGCCGCTACCGCAGGCAACGGCGATAGTTTCCTCAAGCTGGCCGATGCACTGGCCAGCGGCGGCGCCATGGATCACGATACCGCCTATGTGGAAGCGGTGGGTTCGTTGCACACCCTGGGCGGACTCCAGTTCCTGGGCCTGGAGCTACCGGAAGATCGCTATGGCGCGATCCTGCGCTATCAAACCGACCACGATGAAGCCGGGCGTGCCACCTCCTGCGGCCCACGAACTTCGCGTCTGATGGTGAAGGTTCTGCTGGAAGAAGTGCAGCGGCTGAGTATCCCGCTGCTGAGCAGTGCGACGATTATCAAGCTGCTACGCCAGCGCGATGACTCAGGTAGCGAACGCGTTGTCGGGGCGATTATGGTAACCGGCTCCCGCGCCCATAATCCGTGGGGACTGGCGCTGGTGATCGCCCCCAATGTCGTGCTGGCGACCGGCGGTCCCGGAGAGCTTTACCGCGACAGCGTCTACCCCAATAAATGCTTCGGTTCGCTGGGGCTGGCGCTGGAAGAGGGACTCACGCTCGCCAACCTGACCGAAAGCCAGTTCGGCATCGGCACGCCGCGTAGCGCCTTTCCATGGAATTTATCCGGCACCTACGTGCAGGTGATCCCCTATATCTATTCGGTCGATAGCGACGGCGGCGAACATAACTTTCTCGCTGACTACTACCGCACCACGCAGGAACTGGCATCCAATATCTTCCGCAAGGGATATCAATGGCCGTTCCATGCGACCAGAGTGATGGACTTTGGCTCCAGCCTGTTAGATATGGCGGTGGCGCATGAGCAGCAGTTAGGCCGCAAAGTCTATATGGATTTTAACCGCAATCCTGAAGCGGTGCCGGGCGATCACCCTTTCTCACTGGAGCGGCTTGACGACGACGTGCGGGCTTATCTGGAGAACAACGACGCGCTGGCGGCGCTGCCGATTGAACGCTTGCGACAAATGAACCCGCTATCGATCGCCCTGTATAAAATGCACGGTCACGACCTGGCGCAAGAGCCATTGCAGTTCGCCATGAATAACCAGCATATGAATGGTGGTATTGAGGTCGACATCTGGGGGCAAACGTCGCTGCCCGGCTGCTTTGCGGTAGGTGAAGTCGCCGGAACCCACGGCGTCACTCGCCCCGGCGGCGCGGCGCTCAACGCCGGACAGGTCTTTGCCGTGCGGCTGGCGCGCTATATTGCCGAAGCAGGCAAACACGGCTCTACAGGCGATGTAACGGCGCTGGCAAGCGCACCGATCGCAGCGGTCAGGGAAGTCATTGGCCAGGCGCTGGCGAACTCATCCGGGATGTCGCTGCTCACGGTCAAAAAGCAGATTCAGACGCGCATGTCCGATTCCGCCGGTTTTATTTGCCGGGCCGAAGATGTTGGTCATGCATGCCGCGATGCACTGTTATTACTGGAGTTCATCCAGCAGCATGGACTGACCATCAATCACCCGGCCGAAATCGCGGAACTCTTTATGTGGCGGCAGCTGGCGCTGACGTCGACGGCGGTTCTCACCGCATTGGACCATTACGTCACGGCTGGCGGGGGAAGCCGGGGCGCAAGAATGATTCTGGATGCCAACGGAGAATGCTTGCCGGTCGCTCGCCAGGGCGCGGTAGAAGCCTGGCGCTTCCGCCCCGAAAAAAGCCATGATAAAGAGTGTAAAATCACGATCAAATATCATCAAAACAAATGGATTATTGCTGATAAAAAACTAAGGAGCCTTTACGATATTAAAAATAATTATTTTGAAAAAAAATGGCCAGACTTTCTTTGCGGTAAAATCTATTTAAGAAACAGTTCTAAGTAGATATTTAACACACCACCGCGCCCTACGGCCAATATATAAAAACAGCTCTGTGACAAGCCTGACCTTCCCTGGTGAGTGAATCAACACCAGGGAGTCAAAATATATATCTATTATAAAGGTCTGCCCATGAAGAAAATTAAAAATTATAGATGGCATATGATTGCACTCGTATGCTTTATTACCGTGATAAATTATCTAGACCGTACAGCATTAGGCATTGCCGCTCCCACAATAATGGAAACAACAGGGATTACCAAAGAGCAATATTCCTGGGTTGTCAGCGCTTTCCAACTGGCTTATACGCTTGGCCAACCCATTATGGGATTTTTCATTGATACCGTAGGATTAAAAATTAGTTTTGCCATCTGCGCCGCTATCTGGGGTCTGGCAACGATGGGACATGCTCTGACCGGGACATGGCAAGGTCTGGCATTTATGCGCAGCATCATGGGTTTCAGCGAAGCCTCAGCAATTCCCGCAGGCGTCAAAACAGCTTCCACATGGTTT
Source organism: Klebsiella sp. (assembly GCF_027492335.1). NCBI lineage: Bacteria > Pseudomonadati > Pseudomonadota > Gammaproteobacteria > Enterobacterales > Enterobacteriaceae > Klebsiella > Klebsiella sp. The sequence goes on from NZ_JAPUEW010000047.1 coordinate 81,857, forward strand.
CCGGCAAAAGAACGCGGTATTGCCACTGGCGTCTTCAACATGGGGACATCTCTGGGGGCAATGCTCGCACCGCCGCTTATCGCCTGGTGCATCATGTTCCATAGCTGGCAATTTGCCTTTATTGTCTCAGGAGCCATGGCTTTATTTGCCGCTATCTTCTGGTTCATTTTCTATAAAGATCCAAAAGACGCCAAAGGATTATCTCAGGAAGAACGCGACTATATTGAATCCGGGCAAGAAAAACATCTTAGCTCGGAAAAAAAGGAGAGAGCTTCAGTTATCTCAATTCTTAAGCAACGTAATTTCTGGGGAATTGGCATTGCGCGTTTCCTGGCAGACCCGGCGTGGGGGACAATTAATTTCTGGGTACCGATATTCTTCGTTGAAACGCTGCATTTCAGCTTAAAAGAGATAGCTATGTTCGTCTGGCTGCCATTTCTTTTAGGTGATTTAGGTTGTCTGGCAAGCGGTTTTGTAGCGAAGTTCTTTAATGACAGGGGTATTAGCCTGATCAACTCTCGTCGTATTACGTTCACTATCGCCGCCATCATTATGATGACAATTGGGTTAGTCAGTATTGTTGACAACCCTTACATCGCAGTGGTTCTCATCAGTATTGGTGCCTTTTCTCACCAGCTGCTGTCCACGGTGGCGGCAACATTGGGCGCAGATTTATTTAAAAAAGACGAGGTCGCTACCGTTGTGGGAATGGCCGGCGCATGTGCATGGTCAGGACAATTGCTGTTTAACCTATTTATCGGCGCTTTCGTCAGCATCATTGGTTTCGCCCCTTTCTTCGTTGCTCTGGCGTTCTTTGATATTATCGGCGCAATCGCGCTATGGGTATTAATTAAAGAACCAACGGTAACAACTGAAGAGATGCAGTTGGCGACCAACTAACGCTTCTTAATGAGGGCCAGGCACTATAACCTTGTTTATAGTGCCTGTTTATCTTACCGTGCCTGGCTTTTACTCGCCTTATTCACCCACCAGATCCCGGTACACACCAGTACCAACGCAACAACGTATTTCCAGTCCCAGATATTTTCGCCAAGGAAAATAGCCGACAGGACCGTGCCGGAAACGGGGATCAGAAAGTTAAACGGCGCGATCATGCCCACGCGATTATGCTTGAGTAAGATGCTCCATAGCGCGAAAGCGACTGAAGAGAGGAGCGTCAAATAGCCCAGAATCAACACGGATGCAGTGCCATGTACGGCAAGTGTTCCTCCGCTCAGATAGCCGCCAACTAGCAGGGCAATACCACCAAAAGACAACTGCCAGCCGGTCATCACCGTTGGGTCTACCGTCTGCGAAATGCGTTTACCGTAAAGCGTCGCCGCCGACAGAACAAAAGCCGCCAGCACCACAAAGCCATCACCCAGCCAGATAAAACTAAAGTCGCTTAGCGAGTGGTTAAAGTTCACCAGCAGCACACCAGTAAAACCAAGAATACAGCCGAGCGTTTTGTTGTAGCTTAGCTTGTCATTTTGGTAGATAAAATGCGCCAGCAGTACGCTGAAGAAGGTACCGGTGGCATTCATAATCGACCCTTTGACGCCGGTGGTAAACGCTAATCCAATATAGAAAAAAATATACTGGATGGAGGTTTGCGTCAGCCCCAGCACCACCAGCTGTCCATACTGGCGGCCCTTCAGGCGACTGATAGGTTTATGCTGTAGCAGGGCGAAGAGCAGCAAGAGCATACCCGCAAATAAAAAACGGTAGCCAGCAAAAACTATCTTTGACGCTATATCATCAGTGGCAATCTGAAATAGTTCATAACCGCTTTTAATCGCAGGGTAGGCACTTCCCCACAGCAGGCAGCAGAGGGTTGCACAGGCATAGGCTACATTCTTACGGGAAAAAATTGAGGGTGCATCCATTCACTTCACCAGAAATAAAATAGTGTTTTATTTTATTATCCAGAAAGTTGCTAAGAATAGCTACCATACAGGGAAAAGATTGGGCAAAGGTAGAAAAGCAAAACGCCGGCACAAGGCCGGCGTTTCGACGCGAGTTGAGTAAAAAATTACTCAGCTACAACGTTAACAACCAGTTTAGCGAAAACTTCGCTGTGAACCTGGAAGTCCACTTCGTGCTCACCGGTGGTGCGCAGAACGCCGTTCGGCAGACGAACTTCGCTCTTAGCTACGGCAACGCCAGCTGCAGTTACAGCGTCAGCGATGTCGCGGGTACCGATGGAACCGAACAGTTTACCTTCGTCGCCAGATTTAGACGCGATGGTAACAGTGCCCAGTGCGTTGATTGCTTCAGCACGTGCGTTAGCAGCACCCAGAACTTCTGCCAGTTTGGCTTCCAGTTCAGCACGGCGTGCTTCGAAGAATTCAACGTTTTTCTTGGTAGCAGGAACAGCTTTACCCTGTGGTACCAGGAAGTTACGAGCATAGCCCGCTTTAACATTAACCTGATCACCCAGGCTACCCAGGTTTGCTACTTTATCAAGCAGAATAACTTGCATTACCTTATCCTCTTAAAGTCGTTAATAGACAGCGGCCGATTACTGATGACGATCGGTATACGGCAGCAGGGACAAGTAGCGAGCGCGCTTGATGCAGCGAGCCAGCTGGCGCTGGTATTTTGCACGAGTACCGGTGATACGGCTCGGGACAATTTTACCGCTTTCGGTAATGTAGTTTTTCAACGTTGCGATGTCTTTGTAATCGATCTCAACAACGCCTTCCGCGGTGAAACGGCAGAACTTGCGACGACGGAAATAACGTGCCATATGGCTAGTCTCCAGAATCTATCAATTCAATCTGCTCGGCATGCAGAACCATTTTGCTCAAGCCGTTCTTTGCCTTGTGGCAAGAAATGAACCCTCGAACGATTACTGCGCTACCGACCGTTATACTGTGAGTAATGGCTTGGTTTTCGTGTCCGCTAATAATAACGGGCATTTGGCACCATGCCTGCCGGTGAAAACCGGCTTCCTCCTGCACTGAACGATGCTCAAGCACGAACTGGCAGTGTGGAATTCCTGATGGGCTGACCTTACGAAGTGGAGTCCTGCAGATTATGCCGGACAGTTCCAGACGATTGGTCATCAGGATTACTCTTCAGAATCCCCAGCTTCGGAATCATCTGCGGTTTCGTTTGCGAAATCTTCGCGACGCTCACGGCGCTCGTCTTTCGCTTTAACCATCGGAGATGCTTCGGTAACTGCGTGCTTAGTACGCATCACCATGCTGCGGATAACGGCGTCGTTGAAGCGGAAGTTAGTTTCCAGCTCATCGATCGCTTCCTGCGGGGCTTCAACGTTCAGCAGAACGTAGTGAGCTTTGTGCAGTTTGTTGATCGGATAAGCCAGCTGACGGCGGCCCCAGTCTTCCAGACGGTGGATCGTACCTTCTGCTGCAGTGATTGCACCAGTGTAACGTTCGATCATACCCGGAACCTGTTCGCTCTGGTCAGGATGGACCATAAAAACGATTTCGTAATGACGCATCGAATTGCTCCTTACGGATTATTCAGCCTCCTGTCTGGGTCAGCCGCGGCCCATGGAGGCAAGGAACGTGATTAAAGGGCGGCTGAAAAATTGACGCGTCATAATACGTGCGTAAGCGGTTTAAGACAAGTGAATTGCGTAGATAATTCGCACTAAGCGCAAAGTCACGCTAAACCAGTGATTTAAAATTCATCAATGACGGATGCGACAATTTTTTGAACAACTGCATCAGAAATGGTCGCGATACGCCCGGCAGACAGCAATTACACTTAGATCAGCAGCAATCCATAACCCTAAAGGAACCGGGTTAACGTCAGGACTGTCAGTAAGGAGCGTAGAGTATGAAATATATCCTCATCACCATGATGGCTGCGTTTTTGCTGAGCGCCAACGCGCTGGCAGCCATCAAAATCGATGGGCGTCAGGCACGCAACATGGACGATGTGCAGAGCCTTGGCGTTATCTATATCAACCATAACATGGCCACTGAGCAAGAAGCCGATCGGGCGCTTAGCCAGCAGAGCGATGCCGAGGGAGCGAAATATTTTCAGCCGATCCTGCTCCATGAGCCAGGGAGCAATGGCCTGATTCATGCCAGTGCAGCTATTTACCGCTAACTCCCCGTCTTTTTGACTTCGCCTCCACTGCGGGGCGAAGTCTTAATGCGATTGCGCATTATTTCGCTTTCTGGCTTATCAACAAAACTAAAAAGGCTCCGGAGCCAGACCGGTTGATTCATCATTACGATGAAAAGCTCCAGAGCACGTACCTTACTTTTGCCCGTAATAGGCGTTTGGCCCATGTTTACGCATAAAGTGTTTGTCCATCAGCCAACTATCGATGGGCTTCAGTTGCGGGTTAATCGCGCGGGCAATCCACGCCATTCTCGCTACTTCTTCCATCACTACTGCGTTATGCACCGCATCATGCGCATCTTTGCCCCAGGCAAACGGACCGTGCTGATAGACCACAATCCCCGGCGTATGCAAAGGTTCGGCCTTGCCCAGCGTTTCAATGATCACGTGCCCGGTATTCAGCTCATAGGCTTCTTCAACTTCTAAGGCGCTTAACGCCCTGGTGCAGGGAATATCGCCAAAGAAGTAGTCCGCATGGGTCGTCCCTAGCGCGGGAATGGCTAACCCCGCCTGCGCCCAGGCCGTCGCATGAGTAGAGTGGGTATGCACCACGCCGCCAAGACTCGGATAGCGACGATACAACGCCAGATGGGTGGCGGTATCAGAAGAAGGACGATACTGCCCTTCTACAATATTACCGTCCATATCCACCACCACCATGTCGTCTGCCTTCATGGTTTCATAAGCAACGCCGCTGGGTTTGATCGCCACCCGCCCGCGTTCACGGTCGATAGCGCTGACGTTGCCCCAAGTAAAGGTCACCAGCCCGTAGCGCGGTAAATCCATATTGGCTTCAAAAACCTGCTGTTTGAGCTTTTGCATTACGCCGCCTCCACCAGACCGGCGCTTGCCATGCGCGCCTTCACCCAATCGCGAGCCTTCGCCACTTCGAGCGCAGGGTCGTCAGTGGTCTCACTCCACATCTCAATCAGATACGGCCCGCAATAGCCGCTCTGCTTGAGGGTTTCGAAACAGCGCTCGAAATCGACAACCCCTTCACCAAACGGCACGTTCTTGAATACGCCGGGTTTGGTATCTTTCACATGCACCGCCACGATATGCCCGATCCCCGCCTGGAGTTCCATCTGCACGTCGTTATCCCACGCCGACAAATTGCCGATATCCGGGTAAAGCTGGAACCATGGATTGTTTAGGTAGTGCGCATAGCCCAGCGCCTTGCTGATGGAGTTCATCAGCGGGTAGTCCATGATTTCCATCGCCAGCGTCACCTGCGCACGGCTTGCCATCTCGACGCTCTCTTTCAGTCCATCACGAAACCGCCGACGCGTCTCGTTGTTGGCCTCCTGATAGTAAACGTCGTAACCGGCCAGTTGGATCACGCGAATGCCGACGTCCTGGGTGAACTGGATCGCTTTACGCATAATCTCCAGCCCCTGCGCACGTACTGCGTCATCTTCGCTGCCAAGCGGAAAGCGACGATGAGCGCTCAGGCACATGGACGGAACGCGCACGCCGGTTTCAGCAATCGCGTTGACCAACGCCAGGCGCTGCTCGCGGCTCCAGTCGAGACGCGCCAGTCGGGCATCAGTTTCATCCACCGACATTTCGACGAAGTCAAAACCCAGCTTTTTCGCAAGCTTCAGCCGCTCCATCCAGCACTCCCCAGCGGGGAGCGCTTTTTCATAGATGCCGAGCGGAATTTGTTTCGACAGCATAGTTGCTCCTTAGCCCCAAAGCTGGGCAATAGAGCGTTTAAACTGACGCGCGGCTTCAACCGGCGAAGCGGCATCACGAATGCTACGACCAGCGATAAAGACGTGAATCGGAATGCCTTTGAACAACGGCAGATCTTCCAGCGCCAGGCCGCCGGTGACGGTAACCTTAAAGCCCATATCAGACAGGCGCTTGATGGCGCTGATGTCCGCCTCGCCCCACGCCACGCCTGCGGCCTGCGCATCGCGACTGCGGTGATACACTACCTGCCCGATACCCGCGTCGCGCCACTCCTGAGCCTGTTCCCAGGTCCAGTATCCGGTCAGTTCGATCTGCACATCACCGTTATACTCTTTCGCCACATCCAGCGCGCCTTTGGTGGTGTTGATATCCGCACAGCAGATCACGGTCACCCAGTCAGCATTGGCTTCAAAACACATACGGGAGAGAATTTTACCCGCATCGGCGATTTTGGCATCCGCCAGCACGATTTTATGCGGATACAGTGCTTTCAGGTCGCGAACCGCACGAACGCCTTCGGCGACGCAAAGAATGGTGCCGACTTCAATAATGTCCACTTCATCAGCAATCAGGCGCGTCGTTTCATATGCAGAAGACATTGATTGGTTATCCAGCGCAACCTGCAACATAGGTAATGACATTTGATATTCCTTTTAAACAGCCGCCGCGGTGGCGTTATCAATTAAATCCAGCACTTCCTGCGCGGTACGGCAGGCGCGTAAACGGTCGAAGTTGGCTTCATCGTCAAACAGATTAACGATCTGCATGATGCCCACTTCCTGATGCGTGTTGGCATCGACCGCCGCCATCGTTATCAGGATATCGACCGGGTCGTTATCTTCGTGGTTAAAGACCAGCGGCGTTTTCAGCGTCACCAGTGCAAAACCAGTTTTCTTCACGCCCTCTTCCGGGCGCCCGTGCGGCATCGCCAGGCCCGGCGCAATCACAAAGTACGGGCCAAATTGTTCAACGCCGTCAAGAATGGCCTGATAGTAACGAGGCTCGACCACGTCAGCCTTAACCAACAGATCAACGCTCAGTTTTACCGCTTCCTGCCAGGTGCTGGCGTCGGCCCGTAAGAGGATCGAATTATTTTCCGCCAGCGAATCTCGTAATTTCATGGTGCGTCCTTACTTCACGTCCTGCGGGAAATGTTCTTTGATCACTTCCAGCAGCTTCGGACCAAAGTCAGCAGGCGACAGCATGTTGCGCACGCCAACCACATATTTGTTGCCGGAAACGGTGATCTCACCGGCGATATGGGTGGAGGCAATGATGATGTCTGCTCCGCTTAATTCGCTTTTGTATTCACCCACCGCGCAGCTATTCACCGTGTGATCAATATTTGACTGGGTCAAAAACTGGTCCACTTTCATTTTCATGATCATGGAACTGCCTTGCCCGTTGCCACATACAGCCAGGATACGTACGGTCATAGTCAAAACTCCTTATTGAGCAGAAGCATCTGCCAGTTGTTTTTCCGCATCTTCTTCAGCACGCAGCGTGCGCCCTGCGAAGAACATATAAGCCAGTGAAATCAGAATAATAACGGCCATAAATGCGATGCCGACGGAGGCAAAGCCTTGCATCATCGGTGGCGCCAAGATGGACCAGTCCGCCATGCCCATCCAGGCGCTCATGCCCGTCAGCTTCACAGCCCAAACGCAGCCGAAGATCTCTATCATGCCCATCACCAGGCAAATCTTGAGTGCCGCGCGCCAACCGCCAAAGTGGTTAGCAAACACACCAATGGTGGCGTTAGAGAAGAACATCGGGATAAAGCCTGGAATAATCAGAATGGAAGATCCGACGCCCACCAGAATACCGACGGCGATCAGTTGACCGATGGTGCCCCACATAAATCCCCAGACCACGGCGTTCGGTGCAAAGCTATAAATCGCCGCGCAGTCAATCGCCAGTACGGCGCCAGGAATCAGACGCTGAGAGATACCGTTGAAGGCCTCAGAGAGCTCGGCGACAAACATGCGCACACCCTGTGTGATGATGAAAATCGCGACCGCAAAAGAGAAACCGGTTTGCAGGATATAGACCGTCCAGTGGGTTTTACCCGCCATCGCCTGCACCGTATCAATGCCGAAGGAGAGCAGGATTGCGCCGAAGAAAACCGTCATGACAATGGCCGTGGAAACGATATTGTCGTGGAAGATGTTCAGCCAGCCCGGCAGTTTAAGATCCTCAACGCTCTCTTCTTTTTTCCCCAGATATGGCGCGACTTTATAGGCAATCCATGAAGCGAACTGCTGCTGGTGGCCAATCGAGAAACCGCAGCCGTCGGTCACTTCCTGGGTCGGTTTGTACATCATGTTGGAGGTGATCCCCCAATACAGGGAGACCAGGACCGCCGTGCAGATAATGGTTGTCCACATCGAATAACCGAAGATGTATAACGAAACCGCAATCAGCCCCGCCTGCTGAAACATGATGTGTCCAGTCAGCATGATGGTGCGAATACCGGTAATGCGCCGCAGCAGGACGTAACAGATATTCAGCGCCAGCGCTAACAGTACCGCATAGCCGACCCAACTGTAGGCATCGCCCATACGCTCAATGGTTGCCATCATGGAAGCGTAGGTATCGGAAATCGCCCCGTTGATGCCGTAAACCTCAGACATCTTCGCGACGACCGGCTTGAAGGTGCTGGTCAAAATGCCGGAACCCGCCTGCAATAACATAAAACCGATAATGGTTTTAATCGTCCCTTTGACAATGACGCTGGCGCTTTTACGCAACAGGATGTAGCCCAGACACGTCACGATACCCAGCAGCAGCGGGGCATTGGTCATGACCTGGTTAAAGAAAACGGTAAAGATGTTGTAGAGAATCTCCATAACACGCTCCAGAAGGTGAAAGCTCTGAACGTACATTACGTCCAGGGTTTGTTGTTGCGATCACTCTAATAATCAAAAATAATCACAACAAGATTATATTTGATTAAATGTGACGCACGCCGCAAATAATTATTCAATCTGTACACGAATTAATTCTCATTTATCAAAAACAAAAATTAACCCATTAAAATCAACACAATAATAAATAATAGAGTCAATAAAAAAAGCCTGACATCATCTGGGGCGCCATTTCCCATCCCTGTAAAGCGTAAAATTCAGGATTGCATTCCTGAACAAACGATGGCAGCATTCTTCAAAACAAATCACAATGTGATTACTTTTGACAATACGTGAGGGAAAGCGCAATGAGTAAAGTACAAACCATCACCCGCGAATCATGGATCCTGAACACCTTCCCTGAGTGGGGTAGCTGGCTGAATGAAGAAATTGAACAAGAACAGGTTGCACCAGGTACCTTTGCCATGTGGTGGTTGGGTTGTACGGGCATCTGGCTGAAATCAGAAGGCGGGGCCAATATCTGTGTCGATTTCTGGTGCGGTACGGGCAAACAAAGCCATGGCAATCCGCTGATGAAAACAGGCCATCAGATGCAGCGCATGGCGGGCGTCAAGAAACTCCAGCCAAATCTGCGCACCACCCCGTTCGTACTCGATCCGTTCGCTATTCGCCAGATTGACGCCGTTCTGTCTACGCACGATCACAACGATCATATCGACGTTAACGTTGCCGCCGCGGTGATGCAGAATTGCGCCGATAACGTACCCTTTATCGGCCCGCAAACTTGTGTTGATCTGTGGATCGGCTGGGGCGTGCCGAAAGAGCGCTGCATCGTGATGAAACCGGGCGATGTGGTAAGAGTGAAGGACGTTGAAATTCACGCGCTTGACGCCTTTGACCGTACCGCACTGATTACCCTACCAGCGGAGCAAAAAGCGGCGGGCGTGCTGCCAGATGGAATGGATCAGCGTGCGGTGAACTACCTGTTCAAAACGCCGGGCGGCAACCTGTATCACAGCGGTGATTCACACTATTCCAACTACTACGCTAAGCACGGAAATGAACATCAAATTGACGTCGCGTTGGGTTCCTACGGCGAGAACCCGCGCGGTATTACCGACAAAATGACCAGCGCTGATATCCTGCGCATGGCTGAGTCGCTGAACACCAAAGTCGTCATCCCGTTCCATCACGATATCTGGTCAAACTTCCAGGCTGACCCGCAGGAAATCCGCGTCTTGTGGGACATGAAGAAAGACCGTCTGAAATATGGCTTCAAGCCTTTCATCTGGCAGGTTGGCGGGAAATTCACCTGGCCGCTGGATAAGGATAATTTCGAGTACCACTATCCACGCGGATTCGACGACTGCTTCACCATGGAACCGGACCTGCCGTTCAAGTCCTTCCTGTAACACTTCTCCGGCGAGCGGTAATCGTTGACCGCCCGCCGGAAATTATCCCCGTCGGCATTAGTATTTTCACCTGATTTCAAATATCATCTTTGCTTATCACTTTTAATCGGATTTGCTCATGACGGAAGCGCAAAGACATCAAATTTTACTGGATTTGCTGGCACAAACGGGATTTGTCACCGTGGAGCAGGTGATTTCCCGGCTAGGAATTTCGCCAGCGACGGCACGACGCGATATCAATAAACTCGACGAAAGCGGCAAGCTGAAAAAAGTTCGCAACGGTGCGGAAGCTATCAGTGAGCAGCGCCCGCGCTGGTCGCCTATGAATATTCACCAGGCGCAAAACCACGATGAGAAAGTGCGCATTGCGCGCGCGGCTTCGCAGTTGGTTAACCCTGGCGAAAGCATCGTTATCAACTGCGGCTCTACCGCATTCCTGCTAGGCCAGGAACTGTGCGGAAAGCCGGTACAAATCATCACTAACTACCTGCCGCTGGCCAACTATCTGATCGATCAAGAACATGACAGCGTCATCATTATGGGCGGGCAGTACAACCGCAGCCACTCTATCACTCTGAGCCCACAAGGTAGCGATAATAGCCTGTATGCCGGGCACTGGATGTTTACCAGCGGCAAAGGGCTGACCGCCGAAGGACTCTACAAAACCGATATGCTGACGGCAATGGCGGAGCAAAAAATGCTTAATGTCGTCGGTAAACTCGCGGTGCTGGTCGATAGCAGCAAAGTTGGCGAGCGTGCCGGAATGTTATTCAGCCAGGCCGCGCAAATCGACCTGGTGATTACTGGCAGGCAAGCGGATGAAGCGATCCTCAAGCAGCTTGAAGATCAGGGCGTTCAGGTGATTCGCGTTTAAAGATGACGCTGAAAGAACGCCACCGTCGCCGCTAATGCCTCAGGCGTAATGCGGTGACGGACGCCTTTCTGCCAGATACAAGTCAAATTGTCGGCCAGGTCGCTTTGCTGCAATGAGCGCTGAAGGCGGAACGTTTCTCCTGGTGGTACGACATCATCTTCGTCACCGTGCCAAAGCAACAGCGGTCGGTTGGCAAGTGTATCTAGTTGCTCGCTAACGTCCCACTCGACCAGTTGTTTTACGCAAAAATCGGGCGACGGGAATAGGTTCTGCGAAAGCGAACTGAAATAGCCAGACCCCATCAGGCAGGCCACGCTTTTCAACTCCGGGTGATGGGTCATAATGCCCAGCGCCGTCATTCCGCCCATTGATGCTCCGGCGACCGCCAGTCTATCGTCAGCAAGCCATCCCTGCTCGCCAATCGCCTCTCGCAGCGCCGGGAACTCAACAAAATTCTGCATCAGGATCGACCAAAACCGCTGCATCCTGCCTTGTTCATCGCCGAGATAGCGCGCACCGTGTTCTGCAGCATCTGGCATTATCACCCGAAACCCGGCTTCTGCTAACGCGACAGCAAAATAGCTGTAGACCAGCTTAGAAGAAGTGAAACCATGATAAAAGACGATACACGGCAACGGTTTATCGGCCGCGTTCTGTGGATATGCATGCAGAATCTCCCCGCCCGCAAGGCTACGCATTTCTAGTGCAATCATTTATCGTCTCCTTTCTCTATAGTGATGTTGTGTTATTGAGCACGAAACTCGTTCGCGCATGATTCATAATGTTGAGAACCCGGTTACGCTTTCAGAATATTTTCATTCGAAAATCGCGTCCGAGATAACAATTTGGGAACATTCCCCGGAAATGACATTCAGGCTACCACTACACTATGACTATCAGGAAACGAGATATGGTTATGCGTAGGTTTACACCATGGTTACTGGCTATCGTCTTGACTGGCTGTAGTGCCTTACAAGGAACGCCAGAAGCACCACCGCCCGCAACCGACCATCCGCAAGAGATCCAGCGTAACCAGACGACGGGTCTACAAAAGATGGGCACGGTGAGCGTATTAATGTACGGCTCACCGATGGATGTAGAAGCTGCGTTAAAGGTCAAAGCAGAGAAGGCGAAAGCGGATTACTACGTCATCATCATGATTGATGACACGATGGTTCCCGGCCAGTGGTATTCGCAAGCGATTCTCTACCGTAAATAGCGGTTAATCTTTAAACGAGCTTTACACTGCTTTGCGCCCATTCACGTTTTCCTGTGCATAATAACGTTCGGCCAGCTGTAACCTGGCAGGACGTTAGCAACGGACTGCCCTCAGGACTACGTAAAATGGAGCTGACGATGAAACGATCTTTTACCCTACCCAGCCTAATGCTGACCTCGGCAACGGCCAATACCTCCGCGCAGTCAGCGGAATTTGCCAGTGCGGATTGCGTAACGGGCCTCAATGAAATTGGCCTGATTTGCGTTAACAACATCTCCGGTAGCCAGCAGGATGTTGAGCATGCCATCGCCGTACAGGCCGATGAGCAAGGTGCATCCTGGTATCGCATCGTCCAGATGTATGAAGAGCAACAGCCGGATAACTGGCGGGTGCAGGCCATTCTTTATGCCTGAATGTGCTAGCATGCGTTCGTGTTTCATTTCTCATGGCAGGAAGTCATGTTTACCCAAGGACGAAAAATCATTTGGTTGCTGCTGGCGTTAGCGCTATTCGCCGGACTGACCAGAATTGCCTTCTATGAAGGCTGGCTCCGCTTTAATTACCCTTCTCGTCAAACGTTCCCAATCCAGGGAATTGATGTTTCCCACCACCAGCAATCCATTGACTGGGCGCAGCTCAAACAACAAAACATTCAATTCGCCTTTATCAAAGCAACGGAAGGCGAGAGCTTTAAAGATAGCGCTTTTGATGCCAACTGGCGTAATGCCCGGAAGCAGGGAATCATCACCGGTGCCTACCATTTCTTTACTTTTTGTAAATCCGGTATTGCACAGGCGGGCAACTTTATCGCCACTGTCCCCGTCAGCCCTAGCGCGCTGCCGCCGGTGCTGGATCTGGAATACGGGGGTAACTGTATGCCTCAGAGCCACCAACAAATCGTTGCTGAAGTGCGGGCCATGACCGCCATACTGGAGACGGTTTATCAGCAAAAAGTCATTCTTTATGCCACCCGCGAATTTTATGACGACCACCTACAGAATGAATTTAGCGATAATCCGTTGTGGATCCGTGATATCTGGCGCCAGCCCAGGCTGGAAAGTTCGCGCCAATGGGTCTTCTGGCAGTTCGCTAATCGTGGTCGTCTTGCTGGAATAGACACCTTTGTGGATTTGAATGTGTTTCAGGGCAGCGACGCACAATTTACCGCCCTGCTCCATCCCTAGAAGGCACCGCCGGTCGCCCGGCTCAATACTTCGCTTAGCATCGGCTCGCTAAGCAACAAGCCGCCGCGCGCGTCGAGCATCATACGGCACCATGCTTCAGCCAACGGTGGTGAAGCGAAACGTAATACCTGCGCGCCTGTGCCCAGCATATAGACCAGCCGGGTAATTTCCCGCCCCTGCTCTTCCAGAGGCCGCCGTAGCCACTGCTGCAGCTGACGCCATGTACGATCGAAATGACGATTCCGCCCTTTTACTTCTGCACATTCCGCCGCCAGAAGCTCTAGCGCCGCCGGTTGCTTCATCAGAACCCGCATCACGTCCAGACACATTATATTGCCCGAACCTTCCCAGATACTGTTGACCGGCATTTCGCGGTACAGACGCGGTAGTTCGCTCTCTTCGCAATAGCCTGAGCCTCCCAGAACCTCCATGGCTTCGGCAACAAACGGCATCCCGGATTTGCAGATAGCAAATTTCGCCGCGGGTGTGAACAACCTTGCCCAACGCGCTTCCTGCTCATCGTCACGTCGGTCCCAGGCGCGCGCCAGCCGGAACAAAAAGGCAGTTTGCCCTTCAAGCCTCAGCGCCATTTGCCCCAGCACCTGACGCATCATCGGCTGGTCGACCAAATTCTTACCAAACGCCTGGCGCTGCAAGGCGTGGTAAAGCGCCACCGAATAAGCCCGGCGCATCAGCGCGTGGCTGCCCAATGCACAGTCAAAGCGGGTCAGGCCACCCATTTTGAGGATTTGCCGGACGCCATCACCCTCTTCTCCTATCAGCCATCCGCAAGCATCGAAGAATTCAGCTTCACTACTGGCGTTGGATCGATTACCCAATTTCTCTTTCAGTCTTTCCAGGCGAATACCGTTACGCTGACCGTCCGGCAACAAGCGGGGGACAAAAAAGCAGGAGAGACCCGCAGGTGCCTGAGCCAGCACCAGGTGCGCATCGCTTTGCGGTACCGAGAAAAACCATTTATGCCCAACGAGATGATAAAAACCTTCGGCAGTTTTCTCCGCCCGCGTTGTGTTACTCAGGACATCAGACCCACCCTGCTTTTCTGTCATTCCCATCCCGATAAGCAGTCCGCGCTTCTGATTACCCGGCACAAGATGCGGATCGTAACGATCGCTTAATAGCGGTGATAACCAGTCGCTAAATGGTTTGGGTAATGAACGCTGTAGCAATGGAATCGCAGCAAAAGTCATTGTGGTGGGGCACAGAGTCCCCGCCTCTACCTGTGCATGCAACATAAAACGGGCAGCGCGAGCGACAAAAGCGCCTTCGCGAGCATCCTCCTGCCAGGCAAGATTATGCACCCGGTTAGCACACAGACCCTGCATCAGTAAATGCCAGGCGGGATGGAAACGCACATCATCAATACGCGATCCCGTCGCGTCATAGCGCAATAGTTCCGGTGGGTTGCTGTTAGCCAGGCGCCCTAGCTCCAGCGATTCAGCCGTCCCCAGCTGTTGGCCAATGCTCGCCAGCAGATCACCATCCCAGCCAGCGCCTTCGCGCACGGTGGCCTCACGTAGGGCAGTATCAGACAGGAACAAGTTGCTATTACATAACGGCGTAGGTTGGTTAAATACGGTATGAGTTTGCCAGTGCATTGTGTTTCCCTCCGTCAATGGCTCTACCCATAAGTATGGACAACGGCGCACTTTCCGTCGCAGAACTCTGCTATAAAGTTCTCTCACAATCAGAAAGGGAATTTCATGATTCATTTAATTATTGAAGACCGGGAAAACACACTGAACTATATTGCGCTTATCCGCCGCCATCTTCCCCATCTTGCGATTAACGCCATCAAACAGAATCTGAAAACTTCAGGTTACGTCACTTCATTTGATGAAGACAAAATCTGCGATGACATTCTGGAAGAGCAGAATCCCATTGGAAATTTTCTCAATCTCATCAAAGTGTTAAAAAACAGTGGCGCGCAGCTTAAGTTCATCGAACAAACGGATGATGAACAGGGAGATGAATTGCCCTTGAGCCAATTGTTGGGCTATGTGGAAAGAGGGCTGGAAATTGCCCGACAAATAGAACAAGAAGATGAACGAGCGAGAAGAAGATAAGCCATTCAAACGAATGGCTTATTCAGGCAAAGAGATTAGCTGCGCTGACGCACCGCTTCAAACAGACAAATCCCGGTAGCAACGGAAACGTTCAGCGACGAAACGCTACCGGCCATCGGAATACTGATTAACTCATCGCAGTGTTCGCGGGTCAGACGGCGCATACCTTCGCCTTCCGCTCCCATCACCAGCGCCATCGGACCGATCATCTTGCTCTGGAACAGAGTGTGGTCGGCTTCGCCAGCGGTACCCACGATCCAGACGTTCTCTTCCTGCAACAGTCGCATGGTACGCGCGAGGTTAGTAACGCGGATAAGCGGAACGTTTTCTGCCGCCCCGCAGGCGACTTTTTTCGCCGTCGCATTGAGCTGCGCGGAGCGATCTCTCGGCACAATCACTGCGTGCACGCCAGCGGCATCGGCACTACGTAAGCAGGCGCCGAGGTTATGTGGATCGGTCACACCGTCGAGGATCAAGAAGAACGGCTGATCGAGAGAGGCGATCAGATCCGGCAGATCGTTCTCCTGATACTGGCGCCCAGGCTTCACGCGAGCAATAATCCCCTGATGAACAGCACCTTCGCTTTTCTCATCAAGATACTGGCGGTTGGCGACCTGAATCACCACTCCCTGAGCCTCCAGGGCATGGATCAGCGGCAGCAAGCGCTTATCCTCACGGCCTTTCAGAATAAAGACTTCCTGAAAACGCTCAGGAGCGCGTTCCAGCAGTGCCTGCACCGCGTGGATGCCGTAAATCATTTCACTCATTTATGTACTCGTTTTAGGTTCTGTTAGCCGTTCCCTTCACCCAGACGTTCTCCGCTACATTAGACGGAATCAGGATGAAGGGAATCCAATCACTCAGCGATTTTCTTTTTCGCCGCGCGCTTGGCTTTGGTCGCCGCAGCGATTTTTTGGGTTTTCACCGACGGTTTCTTCGCTTTTTTCTCGCCTTTTGGCTGAGCAGCCTTCGGTTGAGATTTGCCTTTCTCTTTGCGGAATGCGCCATCTGGCTCAAAGTTCACTTGCTTTCCCGCCTGACGACGACGCCCGGAGGATTTGCCTGCGGCACCCTTTTTCGCCTTCTCACGCTCGGTTTTACCCACGTTGCGCGGAGCGCGCTCGCTGGAGATAAGCGAGAAGTCAATCTTACGCTCGTCCATGTTGACCGCTTCAACCCGCACTTCTACGCGATCGCCCAGACGATAAGTCTGACCGCCGGATTCACCGATCAGACGCTGTCCAACCTGATCGAAGCGGTAGTAGTCGTTATCGAGCGAAGAAACGTGCACCAGACCATCAATAAACAGTTCATCAAGACGAACGAAGAAACCAAATCCGGTCACGCTGGCGATCACGCCTTTGAAGACATTACCGACCTGATCCAACATGAAATCACACTTCAGCCAGTCCGATACATCGCGCGTCGCTTCATCAGCACGGCGTTCGGTCATCGAACAGTGTGCTCCCAGCTGCAGCATCTCTTCCATGCTGTAGTGCCAACCGCCGGTCTCGGTGCTATTACCTTTATGTCCCTGCTCTTTCGCCAGCAGATACTTGATAGCACGATGCAGCGACAGATCCGGGTAGCGACGAATCGGTGAAGTGAAGTGAGCGTAAGATTGCAGCGCGAGGCCAAAGTGACCGCGATTTTCCGGGTCGTACACCGCCTGTTTCATCGACCGCAGCAGCATGGTTTGCAGCATTTCCGCATCTGGTCGATCGGCGATCGACGTCAGCAGTTCGGCATAATCACGCGGCTCTGGCTTATTACCTCCAGGCAGCTCAAGTCCAAGCTCAGCCAGAACTGAACGGAATGCGGTGATCGCCTCCGTGCTTGGCTTGTCGTGAATACGGAACAGCGCCGGTTCTTCAGCTTTCTCCACAAAGCGCGCAGCGGAAATGTTCGCCAGAATCATGCACTCTTCAATCAGCTTATGGGCGTCGTTACGCTGAGTCTGTTCAATGCGCTCAATGCGACGTTCAGCATTGAAGATGAATTTAGCTTCTTCACTCTCAAATGAGATACCGCCGCGCTCTTCACGAGCGACATCCAGCACCTTGTAGAGGTTATGAAGCTCTTCAATATGCTTAACCAGCGGCGCATACTGCTCACGCAGGTCCTGATCGCCCTGCAGCATATGCCAGACCTTGGTGTAGGTCAGGCGAGCATGGGAACTCATCACCGCTTCATAGAATTTGAAGCCGGTCAGACGCCCTTTTGATGAAATCGTCATCTCGCAAACCATACAGAGTCTGTCGACCTGAGGATTCAGCGAGCACAGACCGTTGGAGAGCACTTCCGGCAGCATCGGGACGACCTGAGATGGGAAGTAGACTGAGGTACCACGGCTGCGTGCTTCACCATCCAGCGGCGTGCCGGGGCGCACGTAGTAGCTCACATCGGCAATGGCCACCCACAGACGCCAGCCGCCGCCGCGTTTCTTCTCGCAGTATACGGCGTCATCAAAGTCGCGAGCATCTTCGCCATCAATGGTGACCAGCGGCAGATTACGTAAATCAACACGTCCTGCCTTCGCCTCTTCCGGCACCTGTTCTTTCAGACTTGAAACCTGTTTTTCCACCTCAGGTGGCCAGACATGGGGGATTTCATGGGTACGCAGGGCCATATCGACCGCCATTCCAGTTCCCATGTTATCGCCCAGCACTTCGACGATTTTACCCACCGCTTTGGTGCGGCGGGTTGGGCGCTGGGTGAGCTCAACCACGACCACAAACCCCATGCGCGCGCCCATAATCTCTTCTGGCGGGATCAGGATGTCGAA
The DNA here is from genome assembly GCF_027492335.1 of Klebsiella sp. NCBI lineage: Bacteria > Pseudomonadati > Pseudomonadota > Gammaproteobacteria > Enterobacterales > Enterobacteriaceae > Klebsiella > Klebsiella sp. Next base: position 100,084 of record NZ_JAPUEW010000047.1, read on the forward strand.
GCTTAAGCGACTGTCATCGGGAACGACAAAGCCCACACCCGCCTCGGTAAAGTAGCGGCCAACGATCTGCCCTATTTTTGGTACCAGGACACGAACGATACGAGCTTCCCGGCGGCCTTTACGGTCCGCACCCAGAGGCTGCGCCAGCACCTGATCGCCATGAATACAGGTTTTCATCTGTTCAGATGATAAATAAAGATCATCTTTACGGCCTTCGACGCGCAGGAAGCCATAGCCATCGCGATGACCGATAACGATGCCTTTCAGCAGATCGAGACGCTCAGGCAGCGCATAGCACTGGCGGCGAGTGAAGACCAGTTGACCATCACGTTCCATTGCGCGCAGTCGACGGCGCAATGCTTCTTGTTGTTCTTCGCCTTCGATATTCAGCTCTATTGCCAGCTCATCACGGCTGGCCGGTTTTTCGCGTTTTGCTAAATGATCGAGGATGAATTCCCGGCTTGGGATTGGATTGGCGTACTTTTCAGTTTCGCGGTCCAGGAAAGGATCTTGTGACATGTCGGTTCCTCCGTTGTCATCTCCAGTGAAGTTTACGTCACTCCACCAGTAATAATTTATAAAGTGGTTGATTCTTTTCAACCAAATCGGCCAACGTGTAGTTGTCTAGTTCCTTAAGAAAACTTTGTGTGGCTTCTGCAAGCGCCTGCTTCAAGCGGCAGGCGGGCGTAATATGGCAAAATTCGCTGCTGCAATTGACCAACGATAACGGCTCCAAATCGCGGACAACATCGCCTACTCGAATCATGTTTGCCGGTTTGCCAAGGCGAATTCCGCCGTTCTTTCCCCGTACTGCCGTGACGTAGCCCACACGACTTAACTGATTGATTATTTTTACCATATGATTACGAGAGACACCGTAAACCTCCGTAACTTCGGAGATACTGGTCATCCTTCCATCCGGCAGCGACGCCATATATATCAGCGCACGTAATCCGTAATCAGTGAAACTCGTTAACTGCACAATCAACCTCAGGGAAAAGAAAAACGGGGTGTGTCGATAGACGTAATTACTATTGATGATAAACCAGCCAGCGCTCAGGCCGCTAATTTATTTAAATGGGGCGGGCGAACAGTAAAAACAAGAGGCGCCTGAACGGCGCCCCTGGGGATAATTATGCGTCGAACGGGTCGCGCAGAATCATCGTCTCGGTACGGTCAGGACCGGTAGAGATGATATCAACCGGTACGCCGGTGAGTTCTTCAATGCGCGCGATATAGTTCAGAGCTGCCTGCGGTAGGCCGCTGCGCTCTTTCACGCCGAAGGTCGTTTCGGACCAGCCTGGCATTGTTTCATAAATCGGTTCAATACCTTCCCAGTTGTCAGCAGCCAGCGGAGTGGTGGTCACTTCACGGCCATCCGGCATACGGTAGGCCACACAGATTTTAACTTCTTTCAGGCCGTCCAGGACGTCCAGTTTAGTCAGGCAGAAGCCAGACAGGGAGTTAATCTGCACCGCACGGCGCACGGCGACGGCGTCAAGCCAACCGGTACGACGACGACGGCCGGTAGTGGCACCGAACTCGTTACCCTGCTTGCACAGGAACTCGCCGATGTCATCAAACAGTTCAGTCGGGAACGGACCAGCCCCCACACGAGTGGAGTAGGCTTTGATAATACCCAGTACGTAATCAACATAACGTGGGCCCAAGCCAGAACCGGTCGCCACGCCACCAGCGGTGGTGTTGGAAGAGGTTACGTACGGATAGGTACCGTGGTCGATATCCAGTAGCGTACCCTGTGCGCCTTCAAACATGACGAAATCGCCACGCTTACGCGCCTGATCCAGAAGGTCGGAAACATCAACGACCATCGCGGTCAGGATGTCGGCAATTGCCATCACATCATCCAGGACTTTCTGATAATCAACCGCTTCAGCTTTATAGAAATTCACCAGCTGGAAGTTGTGATATTCCATCACTTCTTTCAGTTTGTCAGCGAAGGTCGCTTTATCAAACAGATCGCCAACGCGCAGACCGCGGCGAGCCACTTTATCTTCGTAAGCCGGACCGATACCGCGACCGGTAGTACCGATAGCTTTCGCGCCGCGCGCTTTCTCACGCGCCACATCCAGCGCGACATGATATTCAAGGATAAGCGGGCAGGCTTCAGAAAGCAGCAGACGCTCGCGGACAGGGATACCACGGTCTTCCAGTCCTTTCATCTCTTTCATCAGCGCAGCCGGAGACAGCACAACACCGTTACCGATGATGCTGGTAACATTCTCGCGAAGAATACCTGATGGAATGAGGTGGAGGACGGTTTTTTCACCGTTGATTACGAGAGTATGGCCTGCGTTGTGACCGCCCTGGTAGCGCACAACATATTTAGCCCGTTCAGTCAGGAGATCGACGATCTTCCCTTTACCTTCGTCACCCCATTGGGTGCCCAGTACGACGACGTTGTTACCCATTTTTCAAAATCACCGTTTGCTTAAAAATGGATTCTACCATCGCTTTTTCAGAGTTACAGCACTTTTTGCACTCAAAACGCGGTAAATTCGGCTACTTTTCACTCAGCCAATCGTTTTCCTCAACATGTAGTAGATGACGATGCCAGCGACCACAAGACCACCGCCAAAACGGCGCAATAAATTATCCGGCAACTGACTCATCGTGGCGACCATTCGCCGCCATGCCCGTGGGTAAAGTAATGGCCCGAGTCCTTCAAGTACTAAAACCAGCGCCAGTGCCAACCAGATTGCTGAGTTCATTATTCACCTTTATATAAATATCGCGCTGTGTAGTACCAGTGGTTTATCAATGTTGTGTTTACTCTCACTTCACATTGTCCGGTATTTCCTCTTTATTATGAACTTATTTAATGAAACAAAATTCATAACCCATTGTATTGCAGGTTATTTTTAAAATTGCAAGTATGCTAGCGCGTATCAACTTTGGATACGAGCATAAAATAATTAGGATGATTATCATGAGAGAACTAACCACATTTGAAATTGATGCCGTAAGCGGCGCTGGCTGGCTGCAAGATGGGCTGGCATCAATAGGGTCACAATTAGGTTCTGCCGTTTGGTCTGCAGAAAGTAGCTTGCTGAATATCGAGCTACCTATTGTTGGAAAAATTAACCTGGCAACTTTTGCTCCTAACCTGGGTAAGACGGTAGGCGAGACACTGGGCTCAAGCATTGGTGGAAGCATTGAGAACTCACTCTCCTCTCTACCAAACCTTGGTGGTTTCTTCAGTAAACTCTTTGCCAACTAACTTCACTGTCAGTTGCGTTAAATGAAGTCAAGCAGTCCCATGTAAAAATGGCGCCTCAATAGAGGCGCCATTATTTTTGACAATCGTTACTTATCGATGACTGCTCTCAGGAGTCTTCATATAACGGAAGAAATCGCTATCCGGGCTGAGAACCATTACATCCTGATTGCTCTGGAAGCTATTCTCATAAGCTCGCAGGCTACGGATGAAGGCATAGAAGCCCGGGTCCTGGCTGAATGCATCAGCAAACAGTTTTGCCGCTTCAGCATCACCTTCACCACGCATAATGCGGCCCTGACGTTCGGATTCAGCCAACGTTTTGGTGACTTCATAGTCCGCAGCTGCGCGCAGTTTTTCAGCTTCTTCCTGGCCCTGCGAACGGTGACGACGAGCAACTGCTTCACGCTCAGCACGCATACGGTTGTAGATCGCTTCAGAGACTTCAGCAGGAAGGTTGATCTGTTTGATTCGTACGTCGACAACTTCAATACCCAGTGCCGCCATACTGTTCGGGTTGATCACCTTCACCTTACCGTTAGTTTCTGCTTCAACAAGTTTTGCCGCTTTGGCAATCGCATCATCGGCAGCCGGCGTGCTAACTTCATCTTCTGTGCCTGCAGAACCTGAGTTCAGCGCATCACGGACTTCCAGAGTCAGACGACCACGGGAGTCAGTTACGATGTCTTTCACATCCAGACGACCAATTTCAGAACGCAGGCGGTCAGAGAATTTACGCTTCAGCAGAACCTCGGCCTGGGAGACATCACCGCCGCCAGTTGCCAGATAGTAACGACTGAAGTCGCTGATGCGCCACTTGATATACGAGTCAACAATCAGGTCTTTCTTCTCTTTGGTCACAAAGCGATCGGCCTGGTTGTCCATGGTCTGGATACGCGCATCCAGCATTTTCACTGATTCAATAAACGGGATCTTGAAGTGCAGGCCCGGCTCATAGACCAGTGGTTTGTTTTCATCGTCGCGCAGAACTTTACCAAAGCGCAGGCTAATACCACGCTCGCCTTCTTTAACAACAAAGACGGACATGTAGAGCACCACCAGCACGATGACAATTATCGCGATAACAGATTTACGCATCGTTATTCCCCCTGACGCTGGTAGTCGTTACGCTGCGCGTTGGCGCGGCGTTGGTCCATAATGTTGCCTCCCGTAGAGGTCTGAGCGTTACTGGCGCTGTTTGAGCTGGATGCAGGCGGCAGACGCAGCAGATCGCTTGCGCCACTGCTATCACTCTTTGCCGCTGGTGCGCCAGCACCTTTCAGCATCTGATCCAGAGGCAGAACCATCAGGTTGCTCCCTTTATCGTTAACCAGCACTTTGCGAGTATGGCTCAGCACTTTTTCCATGGTTTCGATATACAGACGCTCACGGGTAATTTCCGGAGCTGCTTTATATTCAGGAAGGATCTTCGCAAAGCGAGCAACCTCACCCTGCGCTTCAAGAACGGTCTGAGTTTTATACGCACGCGCTTCTTCAAGGATACGCTGTGCCTGACCATTCGCTCGTGGCTGAACTTCGTTGGTGTATGCTTCAGCTTCACGAATGTACTGCTGTTCGTTTTCACGCGCGGCAATCGCATCGTCAAACGCGGCTTTCACTTCTTCTGGCGGACGCGCTGTCTGGAAGTTAACGTCCAGCAGAGTAATCCCCATGTTGTACGGACGAATCGTCTCTTCCAGTTCGCGCTGGGTATCGCTACGGATGACGGTACGTCCTTCGGTCAGGATGCGGTCCATCGTGTATTTACCGATGACACCACGCAGGGCGCTGTCGGTCGCCTGACGCAGGCTGTCGTCCGCGCTGGTCACGCTAAACAGATAGCGTTCCGGATCGGTCACGCGATACTGCACGTTCATCTCTACGCGCACAACGTTTTCGTCAGACGTCAGCATGACGCCGGAAGCCGCCAGTTCACGAACGGATTCAACGTTAACCGCCTGCACGGTATCAATGAAGGTGGGTTTCCAGTTAAGGCCAGGTTCAACCAGATGGCTAAATTTACCAAAGCGAGTGACGACGCCACGTTCAGCTTCTTTAATGGTATAGAAACCACTGGCTGCCCAAATAATAACCGCAGCGGCGGCAACAATGCCGACGATACGACCGCCCATTGGGCCACGAGGTCCCTGAGAGCCGCTACCGCCGCCCAGTCCACCTTTTCCGCCACCCAGGCCACCAAGTTTTTTACTTAGCTTACGGAAGATATCATCCAGATCGGGAGGTCCCTGCTCGCGACCACCTTTGTTGCCATTTCCCCCAGAGTTGCCGCCTTGGTTATTGCTGCTTCCCCACGGGTCGCGGTCCTGTCCGTTATTACCGGGCTGATTCCACGCCATGTATATGCTCCATATTTGTTTTTGATATCCCCACAGGGGTTAATATCTTCAGGCAAGCTGCAAGGTCAAATCACGTATTCAACCAGCGCTGGCTCTTGTTTACAGAGGCGACGCCAGTCAACGATTGGCATGCGCACCTGCAGACCAACGCTACCGTCATCCTCCATCCACTCTTTCTCTATCGCCTGAAGCTGATAGAACCGACTTCTCAACCGACCTTCCTGAGGTGGTAGGCGCAGCGTATGTTGCGCCACTTCACCAGAAAGCCGTTCCGTCAAAGCCTGAAAAAGCAGTGGTACGCCAACCCCGGTCTGGGCGGAAAGCCAGACCCGGATCGGTTTATTCTCTTCATCCCTGTCGATACGCGGCTCAAAATCGTCCAGCATGTCGATTTTGTTCATGACCAGCAGCGCCGGGATTTCATCGGCCTCGATTTCAGCGAGAACCGTATTTACTGCGTCAATATTTTCCTGCACCCGGACATCGGCTGCATCAATGACATGCAGCAACAGTGTCGCCTGCCGCGTCTCCTGGAGAGTCGCTTTAAACGCGGCCACCAGATCGTGCGGCAGATGGCGGATAAAACCTACGGTGTCAGCCAGAACGGTTTCGCCAACATCAGGAACATCAATGCGGCGCAGCGTTGGGTCAAGGGTAGCGAACAGCTGATTCGCGGCGTAGACCTCAGCTTCGGTTATCTGGTTGAACAGCGTTGATTTACCGGCATTGGTATAACCGACCAGCGATACGGTCGGAATATCGGCTTTGGCACGTGACCGTCGTCCTTGTTCGCGCTGCTTCTCTACTTTTTCCAGTCGCGACAGGATCTGCATAATACGGTTACGCAGCAAACGACGGTCAGTTTCGAGCTGGGTTTCACCCGGGCCACGCAAACCAATCCCGCCTTTCTGTCTTTCAAGGTGGGTCCAACCGCGAACGAGGCGAGTCGCCATATGACGCAGTTGTGCCAGCTCAACCTGCAGTTTCCCTTCGTGGGTACGCGCTCGCTGGGCAAAAATATCTAAAATCAGGCCAGTACGATCGATAACCCGGCACTCGCATAAGCGCTCAAGGTTTCGTTCCTGCGCCGGACTCAGGGCATGATCGAACAACACGACCGATGCACCGGTCGCTTTTACGGCTTCCGCAATTTCGACAGCTTTACCTTCACCAACAAAATACTTCGGGTGCGGTGCTTTACGGCTACCGGTAATCACCTGCATTGCTTCGACACCGGCGGAAGAGGCCAGAGTTTCAAACTCCTGGAGATCTTCCATATCTTTGTCTTGCGAAAAATAGATGTGTACCAGTACCGCCTGCTCACCGGCATCATAACGGTCAAACAAGCGTAAACCCCTTATAAAATACCAGCGGGGAACGCAGAAAACCTGGCTCCCCGACGTGGAAAAACAGCATCTGCCTTATTCGGCGTCTTCGCTGTCTTGCTGCGACGCAGAAGAACCCTGCGCACCACCACCGTGGTGATAGTTATTTGTACCGCCGCCAGCATTATTGCTGTGGTGTGACACCGGGCGAGACGGGACAACAGTAGAAATTGCGTGCTTATAGACCATCTGGCTGACCGTGTTTTTCAACAGGATCACGAACTGATCGAAAGACTCAATTTGCCCTTGCAGCTTAATACCATTCACCAAATAAATAGAAACCGGAACACGTTCCCGACGCAAAGCGTTCAGGAACGGATCTTGTAAAGATTGCCCCTTAGCCATTCTCTCTTTTCCTTATATGTATGCTTGTTTTGTACTCAGAACCTTACGATTCTTAAAAATTACGCACGATAACCGTTCAATTGTACACGTTCAGTCCAGGCTAGCACCAACAACCTGTAATACTTTGTTGAACGCCTGTTCAGGTTGTTCACTATCCAACCAGTGGACACCTTCCCAACCGCGCAGCCAGGTGACCTGACGTTTAGCTAACTGTCTCGTGGCGCAAACACCTCGATAAACCATTTCATCATACGGGATCTCGCCATTAAGGTACGACCACATCTGGCGATATCCGACACAACGAATGGAAGGCATATCCGTATGCAAATCTCCCCGGGCAAATAACGCCCGTACTTCTGCTTCAAAACCCGAAGCCAACATCTGATGAAAACGCTGTTCTATGCGTTGATGGAGCAGTTCACGGCTCGCCGGGGCGATGGCGAACTGATGCACCTTATACGGCAGAGCGTCACCTGACGTTTGCGTCAGTTCCGTTAAAGTTTTACCCGAAATGAAAAAAACTTCCAGTGCTCGGGAAAGTCTTTGCGGATCATTTGGATGAATACGCGCCGCGGCAACCGGATCAATCTCCTGTAATTGCTGGTGTAACGCGTTCCACCCTTGCTCTACGGCTTGTTGCTCAATTCTGGCTCTGACTGCAGGATCCGCCGAAGGTAACGGCGATAATCCCTCCAACAACGCTTTGAAATACAACATTGTTCCGCCGACCAGCAGCGGAATACGCCCGGCAGCGACAATATCAGCCATCTCTGCCAACGCATCGCGACGAAAATCTGCCGCAGAATAAGCTTCAGCCGGATCAAGAATATCCAGCAGTCGATGCGGCGCAGCGCTTAGCTCTTGCGCATCCGGCTTAGCCGTACCGATATCCATTCCTCGATAGATGAGGGCTGAATCAACGCTAATCAACTCTACGGGCAAAACTTTACGTAAAGCGATAGCCAACGCGGTTTTACCGGAGGCCGTCGGGCCCATTAAAAATATTGCCTTAGGCAGGCTCGCCTCGGTTACATCACTCATCTTTCAGGGCATTCATCGCCGAATGTAAATCAACAGGTTGTAACAGACCACCCGGCGGCGCTTTAACCAGCTGCGGGCACAAACGTTCTATATCCGCCAGGACAGCAATCGCCTGCGCCATATTCCACTGCCCGTGCTCACTCGCCAGATTGCGCGCTATCCACTGGGCAATATTGTTGACGTCGAATGTTTTTTGCTGCGCCAGGTAGCCTATCAGTTCAGGAATCAAGATTTGTAAATTTTGTTGTCTTAAGGGTAAAGGCACCGCCCGAATCGTCACGTGCTGCGCATCAGATTGCAGCTCAATACCGACCTGCGTCAGCGCCGATTGCGCGTTATCCAGCGCTACTTTCTCCCCTTCAGACACTTTTAGCCGTAGCGGAATAAGCAGCGGCTGGGCACAAACCGCTTCTACACCAGGCGTCAGTTGCGCCTGACGCAGCCAGCGTTCAGCAACCGGCAGAGCCAATAACGCTAACTTGCCATCGCGCTCTAGCAGCGCGCAGTCGCCATCAACAATCGTCAACACGCGACCAAAGCTTTGGCTGTGTCCAGCCAATCCTTCTGTCACTGGTGTGGGTGATACTGGCTTTCGCTCCGGGACCGGAGTATCCAGCAGTTGGCGATACAGCGCACCCTGCTGTTTTTGATAGCCTGGCTGCGCATGGGGCCAGCCTGCCCCACCAGCGGAACCCAAAGCGGTGGATTCTCGCGAGCCTCCCGCATTAAAGCGCGGCGCGGCAGTCTCATCATGATATCGGGGAGGCGCCGCTTCACGCGCAACCGCTGGCTGGGCGAAATGGTTGCCGCCTGCCGCAATGCGGTTCTCCGGCACCTGGCGAGGCGCAGGTTCATCGCCCTCTTCTGCCAATGGCGCACTCAGCTGCTGCTGAAGCACGCTCAGCACACCTTGATAAATAAAATCATGAACCAGCCGCGACTGATGAAAACGAACTTCATGCTTGGCCGGATGAACATTCACATCCACCTGGTGCGGATCGATTTCCAGGTAAAGCACAAAAGCGGGCTGCTGATTGGCTCCCAGCTTATCTTCACAAGCCTGACGAATTGCATGATTAATCAGGCGGTCACGCATCATCCGTCCGTTGACGTAGCAATACTGAATTTCTGCCAGCGCCGGATTCGTATGCAGAGGATCGGCCACCCAGCCGCTAAGGGTAAGATCGCCGTGCTGCCACTCGATAGCCAGGGCATGTTCAAGAAACGGCGTACCGCAAATAGCGCCCAACCGCCGCTCGCGCTGACCATTCTGTGACACAGCTCGATACTGGCGCACCGCTTTACCGTTGTGGCTGAGGTTAATCGTGACGTCGAAACGCGCCAGCGCGATGCGCCGCACGATCTCGTCGATATGATTAAACTCAGTTTTTTCGGTACGCATGAATTTGCGACGAGCGGGGGTGTTATAAAAAAGATCCAGTACTTCCAGCGTTGTTCCCACCGGGTGCGCCGCTGGTTTGACAGTAACGTCCTGATCGCGCCCTTCTGCATAGGCCTGCCAGGCTTCTTGCTGCTCCTCAGTACGCGAGGTTAGCGTCAGGCGGGCGACAGAACTGATACTGGCTAAGGCTTCACCGCGAAATCCGAGGCTGATTATCGCTTCCAGATCATCAAGCGAGGCGATTTTACTGGTGGCATGACGCGCCAGCGCCAACGCCAGTTCGTCTTTTTTAATCCCACAGCCGTTGTCGCGGATGCGGATCAACTTCGCACCGCCGCGCTCAATATCAATATCGATACGCGTAGCACCTGCATCGAGGCTATTTTCAACTAACTCTTTGACGACAGATGCCGGACGTTCCACCACTTCACCAGCGGCAATCTGGTTGGCGAGCTGCGGCGGTAGAACCTGAATCGGCATAGCCGTCTCCTTAATTTAACAACGTTCCGTCTGATGACCCCGCGCTGGCAGTCTGCGCCGCTGTCCCGCGCGGCGCTGATTGCAGCGGATGCTGCATAAAGTAGTTACGCAGACCGTTATAAATCGCCTCGGCGACCTGCTGTTGAAAAGCATCGCTACCCAGCAATCTCTCTTCGCCGGTATTGCTGATAAACCCGGTTTCGACAAGGATTGACGGGATATCCGGCGAACGCAGAACGCCCAGGCTGGCATGCTCAGGGCGACGTTTATGCAAGTCGCCGATTCGCTGTAGCTGGCTCAACACATTAGTCGCCACATCATACCCGACGCGCTGAGAATGACCGAACTGTAAATCCAGCACCGCCTGGCTCAGGTAAGGGTCCGACTGACTATTCGCCAGCACATCGCCCGCTCCACCCAGTAACTCAGACTGTTTCTCATGCTGTTCGAGCCATCCGGCCATTTCACTGTTGGCACGACGGTTGGAAAGTACCCAAACCGAGGCCCCGGTTGCATCACGGTTTGGCGCAGCGTCAGCATGAATCGATACGAGGAAGTTAGCATTTTGCTTACGCGCTACGTCTGAACGTCCCATAACGGAAATGAAATAATCGCCGTCGCGCGTCAGTACCGGCTTGAACTGCGGATCGGCATTCAGCAACGTGCGAAGCTTACGGGCGATAGCAATGGTCACATTCTTCTCTTTCGTGCCATTCGGACCAATCGCCCCTGGGTCCTGACCACCGTGACCGGCATCAATGGCGATAATCACTTTATCATCGGTCGATACGGTGCGAGTCGCAGGACGCGTGATGGTACTTGTGCTAGTCACCGCAGTCAGCCGATCGTTATCGGCTTTAAACGGGTTACGCGCCGGTTCGCTCGGGCGAGAGGGTTGCACAATGGGTTTCTCAACCTGTTTCACTACCACCGGCGGCGGCGGAGGAGGAGGTGGTGGTGGAGGCGCATCAGCATTAATGGTAAACACCACGGTATAGTTAGAGCCATTCTGCTGCTTCACCGCACGAGTTTTCCCATCGGCGGTCAGATCCACCAGCAGACGCAGCGACTGCGCGTCCTGCGGCGACCCGGAACGGATACTTTTCACCAGATTATTGCCGCTAAACTGCAGCGGTAGCCCCTGGAGCACGCCAGTCTGTTTTATATCCAGCGCCACGGTTCGCTTGCCCTGTGGGCTAAACGAATATTCAGGATCGCCGATAAAACTAATAGTAATGCGGGCCTGCTGATCTCCATTTGAGACCTGGATGTCGGATAAACTTGCCGCGGTGGCCTGAATGCTAAACAGCATCAGTGCAGCGGCCAGCCAACTGGTTATGCGATACATCATCCCGTCGTCCTTCAGGCTAATTAGCCAAACGCGCCAATAGAGACTCACCCAATGTGGAGACAGCCGTTACGCGTGCCTCCCGCCCTTGAGCCTGGTATTCAAGGTGAATTTCAACATCCGGGTCAGGCAGTACACCTGTGCCTTGTTGCGGCCATTCCACCAGGCAGATGGCATCATCAGTAAAATAATCGCGAATCCCCATAAATTCGAGCTCCTCAGGATCCGCAAGGCGATACAGGTCAAAGTGATAGACCATCAGATTATCGAGACTATAGGGTTCGACCAGCGTATAGGTTGGGCTTTTGACATTACCACGATGGCCAAGCGCATGAAGAAAGCCGCGGCTAAAGGTGGTTTTACCCGCACCTAAATCGCCATACAAATAGATAACCGTGGCACCAGTACACGCCTGCGCTATGCGGTCGCCAAGGTTTAAAGTCGCCTGCTCGTCGGGTAAAGAAATCACTCGGTTAATCATGGTCTACGTCAATCACATCCGGGTTAACAACACGCCTGAGCGTGGAAAAAAGATCGGTCGCCAGCATTCCGCGAGTGCCATTTCTGGCGGCCAAACGATCGGCGGCTTCGCCATGAGCAACGCATCCAGCGCAGGCGGCATCATACGGCGTCAGGCGCTGGCCTAACAATGCGGCAATAATACCGGTCAGCACATCGCCCATTCCACCGCTGGCCATACCGGCATTACCCGCATCGATAATGCCCATCTCGCCTGATTCGTTCGCGACTATCGTACCTGCGCCTTTCAGCACTACAACACCACCATAACGTTTTACCAGACGTTGTGCAGAATGTAAGCGATCGCTTTCAATTTCTGCCACACTCGTGTTCAGCAAACGGGCAGCTTCGCCGGGATGCGGCGTTAGCACGCGATTGTGACGTTTATCGGGATTTATTGCCAGCAGGTTCAGTGCATCCGCATCCCAGACCATCGGTTTACGAAAGTTCTGCGTCTGACGCAGCGCTTTTTTACCCCACTCGCTCTGGCCCAGTCCTGGTCCAATCGCCACTACATCGGCCCATTGCAAGCTTTCCTCCAGCGACTGAGCCGTCAGCTCGTGGACCATCAACTCTGGTCTGGCGGTTAGAATGGGGACGACGTTGTCCTGGTGAGTTAACACTCGCACTAACCCCACCCCCGCACGCAGCGCCGCCTCACCGGTCATGCGGATAGCCCCCGCAGTACCCGGTTCACCGCCGATAATCACCAGCTTACCGTGATCACCTTTATGTGATGTGGGGCGTCGCGGCGGTAGCCAGCCGGACAGCTGTGAGGCATCGAATCGACTAAGAGCCGTCGTCTCGGCAGCCAGCCAGCGCTCAAGCCCCAGAGCATGATGATGCAGCTTGCCCACGACATCGCGGGCTTTACCGGTTAGCAGCCCAGGTTTAAGCGCGATAAAGGTAATGGTATGCGCGGCGTTGATAACCGCTCCCGGCGTCGCACCGGTCTGCGCATTCAACCCCGAGGGGATATCCAGCGCGACAACCGGTGCCGGATATGCGTTCGCGCATGCGATGAGTTGCGCTACGTTTTCCCGCGGAGCGCTCTGTAGCCCGGTACCGAGCAGACCATCAATAATCAGAGTGATTCCTTCTGGCCAGTCAATATTGGCGGCATGAATCGTGCCGCCCGCATTCAGCCACTCTTCACGCGCAATGCCAGCCTCTTCCGGCAGCGGTTTCTCGCTCTCCAGCGCCAGCAGCGTAACCTGAATCCCTCGCGCATGCGCGAGGCGAGCCACCACATAGCCATCACCGCCGTTATTACCGTGACCGCAAAGAATCAGCCAGTGCTGACTATCAGGATATTTTTCACGAGCGAGATGGAAAGCCGCCTCGCCCGCACGGCGCATCAGCTCAAATAACGTCATCCCGAGGGTATCTGCCGCCTCTTTTTCCGCTAGTCGTAGCGCATCCGCCGACCAGATGATGTGTGGTATACTGTCGGTGTTTTTCGTCATTGTATGGTCCATCATGTCACAGCCCCTCGATCTCAATCAGTTAGCGCAACAAATTAAACAATGGGGCACAGAGTTGGGGTTCCAGCAGGTCGGTATTACCGATACCGACCTGAGCGCCAGTGAACCTAAACTGCAGGCGTGGCTGGATAAACAATACCACGGCGAAATGGAGTGGATGGCGCGCCATGGAATGATGCGCGCACGCCCTCACGAACTCCAGCCCGGTACGTTACGCGTGATTAGCGTGAGAATGAACTATCTGCCCGCTAACGCCGCTTTCGCCCGCACCCTGAAAGATCCCATCCTGGGTTACGTTAGCCGCTATGCTCTTGGGCGGGACTATCATAAGCTGCTACGTAACCGCCTGAAAAAACTAGGCGAGATGATTCAGGGACAGTGTGCTTCGCTCAATTTTAGACCTTTTGTCGATTCCGCGCCGATTCTTGAGCGCCCTTTAGCTGAAAAAGCGGGGCTTGGCTGGACAGGTAAGCACTCACTAATCCTCAGTCGCGATGCTGGATCGTTTTTCTTTCTCGGTGAGTTGCTTATTGACCTCCCTCTGCCCATCGACCAACCCGTCGAAGAAGAGTGCGGGCGTTGTGTTGCCTGCATGACGATTTGCCCGACCGGCGCCATCGTTGAACCTTATACCGTTGATGCCCGGCGCTGCATTTCCTATCTGACCATCGAGCTAGAAGGTGCAATCCCGGAAGAGTTCCGCCCGCTGATCGGCAACCGCATCTATGGCTGCGATGACTGCCAGCTAATTTGCCCGTGGAACCGCTTTGCGCAGTTAACCGATGAAGATGACTTCAGTCCGCGTAAAGCGCTCCATGCGCCTGCGCTACTGGAGCTGTTCGCCTGGAGCGAACCTTATTTTTTAAAAGTGACGGAAGGATCGGCCATTCGCCGTATTGGTCATCTGCGCTGGCTACGTAATATCGCCGTCGCATTGGGAAATGCCCCCTGGGATGAAGCTAATCTGCAGGCCCTGGAGAGCCGCCGAGGTGAGCACCCACTTCTCGACGAACACATTGAATGGGCGGTTGCGCAGCAAATTGAGAAGAGAAATGCCAACGTGATTGAGGTGCAGTTGCCGAAGAAACTGCGGCTGGTCAGAGTGGTTGAAAAAGGGCTACCAAGAGATGCCTGATTCATTCACAGGGTGTGAATAAAAATAAAAACACATTGCGTATCAACATGCAGACGTTCGTCAAGTGATCGGATTAACACTTTGAAATGAAATTTTATTCTTATATTTCAACAAAATAAGAAGATACTATTTATATAACGAAGTATTTTTCCGACTAATGGCAAAAGATTAACCTGTGGATAACTCTGTTCACAGTATTTTCCTGGGTACAACGAAAATCATCCCCGGCGCGATTTTGCGCTGTGGATAAAATGAATATCGGAAGAAATTTTGGAGCGGGAAACGAGACTCGAACTCGCGACCCCGACCTTGGCAAGGTCGTGCTCTACCAACTGAGCTATTCCCGCTTGGGTGTGGTGACTTTCAAATTTTGGAGCGGGAAACGAGACTCGAACTCGCGACCCCGACCTTGGCAAGGTCGTGCTCTACCAACTGAGCTATTCCCGCTTAATCTTCGTCTTTCAAGCTGCTTCTGCGTTAGCCGCCTTCACTCACTTTAGTCACTTACTTAAGTAAGCTTCTAAAGATTCGTTCAGTTGCTGCCTTGCCGCAACTCGAAATCCTGTGATTAGGATGATACTTTTCAAATTTTTGGAGCGGGAAACGAGACTCGAACTCGCGACCCCGACCTTGGCAAGGTCGTGCTCTACCAACTGAGCTATTCCCGCATACTGCTGGCCATATTTCTATAGCGTCGTGATTTGCATTTCTGCTTCGTCACGGGAGGCGCATTATACGAGAATTCGATTTACCTGCAACCCCCCTGAGAGCAATTTTTTTTGTTTTTGGTTCAAGTGACCACTTTACCACCAGACATACTCTTAAATTGCCTAAATAACCATCACATGCAGCAAAATAACTTTTTCCGGCTTCGCTAAAGGCGCAAAATCGCTCAAGTTTATCGGCGGATACCGCCCGCTGACGGTCAACAACGATGACAACCAGGGAAATAAAATGAAAAAAGCGCTTACCGTCCTGCTGCTGACTACGCTTGCTACAGGAACAGCATCGGCAACAACGCTACATTTTGGGACAACGACGGCCAATCCGCCGTATGAAACCGTCAATGGTAAAAATCAGCCCACGGGTTTCGATATCGACCTGGCCAATGCGCTGTGCAAGCAGATGCAGGTTGAATGCAAATTTACCCCCCAAAGCTTCGATACGCTCATCCCGGCGCTGCGCTTTAAGAAATTCGACGCCGTTATTGCCGGTATTGAAGTGATTCCCATGCGAGAAAAGCAGGTCGCTTTCAGCCATCCCTATCGTCAGGAGCTATCCGGCGTGGTGGTAACAGCGAGGGACGCAGCCCACACGTTTACCGATCTGAAAGACAAAAAACTCGGCGTCGTGAAAGGCACTATTCATCAACATTACCTGCGTGACAAACAAAAAGCCGTACATGCCGTACCTTTTGAGAGCGACGAAAGTGCCTTAAACGCGCTGAAAGAAGGCGTGATTAGCGGAGTGATCGGCGATCAGGAAACGCTAACTAAATGGCAGCAGGATAACCCTGATTACGGCATCATGGATGAACGCGCAACGGATCCCGCCTACTACGGCAAGCAGTTCGCCATTGCAGTGCGCAAAGATGACCCGGAGCTGCTGAATAACCTCAATGCCGCACTGGACGTCGTTAAAGCGTCGCCAGAATTCCTGGAAATGGAGCAGAAGTGGTTTAAATAGCAGAAAGTATTGCCGGGGCGTTTCCGGCCCCGGCACAGATATCAGAGCTGAATAAAGTGCTCACGGTAGTAAGCCAGTTCCGCCACCGACTCACGGATATCGTCCATCGCCTGATGGGTCCCTTGTTTCTTAAAGCCGTCTAGAATTTCCGGTTTCCAGCGACGCGCCAGCTCTTTTAGCGTGCTGACGTCCAGATAACGATAGTGGAAGTAAGCTTCCAGTTCCGGCATATATTTAAATAAAAAGCGACGATCCTGGCCGATGCTGTTACCGCAAATCGGTGATTTGCCCGCAGGCACCCACTGTTTGAGGAATTCAATAGTCGCCAGTTCCGCTTCACGATCGCCCTCAGTGCTCGCTTTCACGCGCTCCACCAGCCCGCTACCGGTATGGGTGCGTACGTTCCACTCATCCATCAACGCCAGCTGCGCATCAGACTGATGCACTGCGATCGTCGGCCCTTCCGCCAGGATGTTCAGGTTCGCGTCGGTCACCAGGGTGGCGATTTCAATGATGCGATCGCGCTCCGGATCCAGTCCCGTCATTTCAAGATCGATCCAAATCAGGTTGTTTTCATCTGCACTCATGTTATTTTCCACCCTTCTTACGTAACTATATTGATCTAAAATAGCGTGTATCATAGAGGTTTTGCCCATACAGGGCGACCAGGAGCCAGTTCGATTGAGTAAAAATAAACTCTCCAAAGGCCAAGAGCGCCGCGTGAAGGCCAACCACCAGCGCCGCCTGAAAACGACTTCGGAGAAGGCTGATTTTGATGACAATCTGTTCGGCGAGAAATCCGAAGGTATCGTCATTAGCCGCTTTGGTATGCATGCCGATGTCGAATCCGCCGACGGTAGCGTCCATCGCTGCAATATTCGTCGCACCATCCGTTCGCTGGTCACTGGCGATCGCGTCGTCTGGCGTCCAGGCAAAAGCGCAGCTGCAGGGGTTAACGTAAAAGGTATCGTTGAAGCGGTGCATGAACGAACCTCAGTGCTGACGCGCCCGGATTTCTACGACGGAGTGAAACCCATCGCCGCCAATATCAATCAGATAGTCATTGTTTCAGCAATTTTGCCTGAGCTATCACCGAATATTATCGACCGTTATCTCGTCGCCTGCGAAACGCTGAACGTTGAGCCGCTGATTGTGCTCAATAAGACAGATCTGTTGGATGAAGACGCCATGGCCTTCGTCAACGAGCAAATGGATGTTTACCGCAAGATAGGTTACCGCGTACTGATGGTCTCCAGCCGTACTCAGGATGGTCTGAAGCCGCTTGAAGAAGCGCTCACTGACCGAATCAGCATCTTTGCCGGGCAGTCCGGGGTGGGAAAATCCAGTTTACTGAATGCTCTCCTGGGCCTGCAGGAAGAAATCCTCACCAATGATGTCTCTGACAACTCGGGACTGGGCCAGCACACCACCACTGCCGCGCGCCTTTACCACTTCCCGCACGGCGGCGATGTGATTGATTCCCCGGGCGTACGCGAGTTCGGCCTCTGGCATCTCGACGCGGAACAAATCACCCACGGCTTTGTCGAATTCCATGACTATTTAGGCCGCTGCAAATATCGCGACTGCAAACACGATACCGACCCAGGCTGCGCAATTCGCGAAGCGGTAGAGAAAGGCGCAATTGCAGAGAGCCGGTTTGAAAACTATCACCGCATTTTGGAAAGCATGGCGCAGGTACAGGTAAAAACGCGTAAAAGCTTTTCATCAACCGATGACTGACATTTAAGCTGAGCATCGTTAGAATCGCCCCCTTTTTTCAGACCCTCGCTAATGCGGGTGGTCAGGAACGACAAATAATGGCCTGGAGGCTACCTTGTTAAACGATCTTAAACTTTCGCTGCAATACATTCTGCCTAAACTGTGGCTCACCCGCCTCGCAGGCTGGGGTGCACGCAAGCGAGCAGGTTGGCTGACAAAACTGGTCATCGATCTGTTCGTGAAATACTACAAGGTCGATATGAAAGAGGCACAAAAGCCTGATACCGCCAACTATCGCACCTTTAACGACTTCTTCGTTCGCCCGCTGCGCGATGATGTGCGCCCATTAAACACCGACCCGAGCGTCCTGGTGATGCCTGCTGATGGCGTAATCAGCCAGTTGGGTGCCATTGAAGAAGATAAAATTCTGCAGGCCAAAGGCCACAACTACAGCCTTGAAGCTCTGCTGGCCGGTAACTATCAGATGGCTGCCCTGTTCCGTAACGGGAGCTTTGTCACCACTTATCTTTCACCGCGCGATTACCACCGCGTTCACATGCCGTGTAACGGTATTCTGCGCGAGATGATCTATGTGCCAGGCGATCTGTTCTCAGTAAACCATCTGACCGCACAAAACGTGCCAAATCTTTTTGCCCGCAACGAGCGCGTCATCTGTCTGTTTGACACTGAGTTTGGCCCAATGGCGCAAATTCTGGTGGGTGCCACTATCGTCGGCAGTATCGAAACCGTCTGGTCCGGGACCGTGACTCCGCCCCGCGAAGGTATCATCAAACGCTGGACCTGGCCTGCCGGTGACAACGAAGGATCTGTCGCACTGCTTAAAGGCCAGGAGATGGGTCGCTTCAAGCTTGGCTCCACGGTGATTAACCTGTTTGCCCCAGGCCAGGTGAAGCTGGTTGAGCAATTACAAAGCCTGTCGGTGACCAAAATTGGTCAGCCGCTGGCGATCGCACCTGAAGCCGTCACTCCCGTTGAGCCTGCACCGCCGTCGGAAGAAGAAGTCCGCGCCGAACACGCAGCCAGCCCGCTGGTTAGCGATAAACAAGACGAAGGTTAATTCCTGAGAGAAAAAGGTTACACCGTGCGCCTGATATACACTTTCCTGTTGGCCTTGAGCCTCAGTTTTGGGGCGTACGCAGCAACCGCCCCGGATGCAAAACAGATAGCGCAGGAACTGGAGCAGGCGAAGGCGGCAAAACCCGCCCAGCCTGAAACCGTTGAGGTTCTGCAATCTGCCCTGAACGCGCTTGAGGAACGTAATGCCTCCCTTGAGCGCGCTCGTCAGTACCAGGACGTTATCGATAACTTCCCCAAGCTGTCGCAAAACCTGCGCGCGCAGCTCAATAATCTGAGCGATGAGCCGCGCGAGGTTTCAACCACTCTCTCCTCTGATGCCCTGAACCAGGAGATTCTCCAGGTCAGCAGTCAGCTGCTGGAAGCCAGTCGTAAGGCGCAGCAGGAGCAGGATCGCGCCCGTGATATCGCCGATTCACTCAACCAGTTACCGCAGCAGCAGACCGACGCTCGCCGTCAATTAAACGATGTTGAACGCCGGGTTGGTGCGCAAAACAGCAATACGCCGCTGGCACAAGCGCAGAATCTCGGACTACAAGCGGAATCTGCACGTCTGAAAGCGCTGGTTGATGAACTGGACCTGGCACAGCTTTCCGCTAATAACCGCCAGGAGCTTTCTCGGATGCGCTCCGAGCTGGCGCAGAAACAGAGTGAGCAGCTCGATGCCTGGCTACAGGCGCTACGCAATCAGCTTAACAACCAACGGCAGCGCGAAGCGGAAAAAGCGCTGGAAAGCACCGAACTGCTGGCGGAAAACAGCGAAAACCTGCCGCCGGATATCGTGACCCAATTCAAGGTTAACCGCGAGCTTTCGCAGGCGTTGAATCAGCAGGCCCAGCGCATGGATCTGATCGCCTCACAGCAGCGTCAGGCCACCAATCAAACCCTGCAGGTACGCCAGGCGTTGAACACCCTGCGCGAGCAGTCTCAATGGCTGGGCTCTTCTAATTTGCTCGGTGAAGCCTTGCGCGCCCAGGTTGCACGACTACCGGAAATACCACGCCCGCAACAGTTAGATACAGAAATGGCGCAGCTGCGTGTTCAGCGCTTACGCTATGAAGATCAGCTCGGAAAACAGCCGCAGCTGAAGCAGATTCGTCAGGTAGACGGTGAACCGCTAACCAACGAGCAAAACCGCATTCTGCAAGCCCAGATGCGCACGCAAACTGAGCTACTTAACTCATTGCTGCGCGGTGGCGATACGCTCATGCTCGAACTGACCAAGCTGAAAGTGGCTAACGGCCAGCTAGAGGATGCGCTTAAAGAGATAAACGAAGCCACCCATCGCTATCTGTTCTGGACCTCCGACGTCAGCCCGATTGGTTTTTCATGGCCGCTGGAGATAGTTCAGGATTTACGCCGCCTGATCTCACTCGACACCATGAGCCAGCTCGGCAAAGCCAGCATGATGATGCTGACCAGCAAAGAGACGATACTGCCGCTGTTCGGTGCGCTCATCCTGGTCGGGTTTAGTATCAGCTCACGCCGTCACTTCACTAGCTTCCTTGAGCGCTCCAGTGCGCGGGTCGGCAAGGTCACACAGGACCACTTCTGGCTCACGCTGCGCACTGTTTTCTGGTCGATACTGGTGGCCTCGCCGCTGCCGGTATTGTGGATGACGCTGGGCTACGGCCTGCAGGCGGCCTGGCCTTTCCCGCTGGCGGTAGCTATTGGCGATAGCGTCACCGCTACGGTGCCATTGCTGTGGGTGGTAATGATTTGCGCCACCTTCGCCCGCCCAAACGGCCTGTTTATCGCCCACTTCGGCTGGCCGCGCAGCCGCGTCAGCAAAGCAATGCGCTACTACCTGATGAGTATCGGATTGATTGTGCCGCTGATTATGGCGCTCATCACCTTTGATAACCTCAACGATCGCGAGTTTTCCGCCTCTCTCGGCCGCCTCTGCTTTATGCTGATTTGCGGTGCGCTGGCGATGGTCACTCTGAGCCTGAAACGCGCCGGAATACCGCTGTATCTCGATAAAGAAGGCAGCGGCGAAAATATGGTGAACCGGCTGCTATGGAATATGCTGCTCGGCGCGCCGCTGATCGCGATGCTGGCGGCTGCGGTTGGCTATCTCGCTACCTCACAGGCGCTACTCGCCAGGCTGGAAACTTCAGTCGCCATTTGGTTCCTGTTGTTGGTGGTTTATCACATCATCCGCCGCTGGATGCTAATTCAGCGCCGCCGCCTGGCGTTCGATCGCGCGAAGCATCGACGGGCGGAGATCCTCGCCCAACGTGCCCGTGGCGAAGAAGAAGTGCAGCACACCAGCAGCCCGGAAGGCTCAATGGAAGCCGAGGTCAGCGAAATCGATCTCGACGCCATCAGTACCCAGTCTTTACGCCTTGTACGCTCCCTGCTGATGCTGATCGCACTGGTGTCGGTCATCGTCCTGTGGTCGGAAATCCACTCCGCATTCGGTTTCCTGGAAAATATCTCTCTGTGGGACGTGACCTCTACGGTGCAGGGTGTTGAGAGCCTGGAGCCGATTACTCTCGGTGCGGTGCTTATTGCCATTCTGGTGCTGATTATCACCACGCAGTTGGTGCGTAACCTGCCCGCATTGCTGGAACTAGCAATTCTTCAGCACCTGGAACTGACGCCGGGTACTGGTTACGCCATCACCACAATTACCAAGTATCTGCTGATGCTGATTGGCGGCCTGGTCGGCTTCTCGATGATTGGGATTGAGTGGTCGAAACTACAGTGGCTCATCGCCGCCCTCGGTGTCGGCCTCGGTTTTGGCTTACAAGAGATTTTCGCCAACTTTATCTCCGGCCTGATTATCCTGTTCGAAAAACCGATACGTATTGGCGATACGGTGACTATCCGCGATCTCACTGGGAGCGTGACGCGCATTAATACCCGCGCCACCACTATCAGCGACTGGGACCGCAAAGAGATTATTGTGCCGAACAAGGCGTTCATTACCGAACAGTTCATCAACTGGTCGCTGTCTGATTCGGTCACGCGCGTGGTGTTAACCGTTCCCGCGCCGGTGGACGCTAATACTGAAGAGGTCGCGCAGATCCTGTTGACCGCTGCGCACCGCTGCTCGTTAGTCATCGACACCCCAGCACCGGAAGCCTTCCTTGTTGACCTACAGCAGGGGATCCAGATTTTCGAGCTGCGTATTTTCGCCGCCGAAATGGGCCACCGCATGCCGTTGCGTCACGAGATGCATCAGCTGATTCTGGCGGGCTTCCGCGAACATGGTATCGACATGCCGTTCCCTCCGTTCCAGATGCGTCTGGAGAGTATCGATGGCAGAAAGAGCAGCAGAGCGCTGACATCAGCAGGGAAATCCAGCCGCGCGCCTGGCGGTCTGTAAGAATGGCCTTGCCCGACAATGGGCAAGGCCAGCGCCTTAGCCTGCGGAAACCACAAACGATACTGCCGTACGTCGGCGGTAATTCTCATAAATCCCCAGCGCCAGCAGCGAAAAGAAAATCGGCCCACGACCATCCACAGCGCGCTGCTCCAGTCCCCTGCGCCCATCACCGGTTGAATCACGGTAAAGAAATTCGCAAAAGTCACCACTCACCACCAGCACGACAACAGCAGTCGCCAACATCATCCAGCACGCGGCAAGAATACCGACCGTTTGCGTGGAGGTAAGCCCGGCAATGGTCCAGGACTGCGTTCTATCCGCACCGAATATGGCTGCTTCCCTCTTCATGGTGAAAAGGGAAGCGAAGGGGACAATCAGGCGCGGTCGACGGTAAAGGAGATAACATCGCCGATGCTTTCAGCACCTAGCGCCAACATCACTACGCGGTCAACACCCAGCGCGACGCCTGAGCAATCTGGCAGTCCTGCCTCCAGGGCAGCCAGCAGGTTGCGATCGATCGGCTGCTGTGGCAAGCCACGAGCCGCACGCTTACGGTTATCCTGCTCAAAACGCTGTTGTTGTTCGCGCGCGTCCGTCAGTTCGTGAAAGCCGTTTGCCAGCTCTATGCCCTTGTAATAGACCTCGAAACGCTCCGCCACGCGGTGATCTTCGGTGCTAATTTGCGCTAACGAGGCCTGGCTTGCCGGGAAGTGATAGATAAAGGTCGGACGATCTTTACCAATATGCGGCTCAACGCCCATGACAAAGAGCAGTTGGAGCAGCGTATCCCGGTCCTCTTCAGTATCGGCAATATTGCTCAGATCCAGCTTCGCCGCCACTTCACGAAGTTGCGTTTTATCCGCCGACAGCGGGTCGATTTCCAGGTGACGCTGGAAAGCTTGTTGATAAGAAAGGCTCTCCGCTGGCTGGCAGTCCAGCACCTGCTGCAAGAGATCGTCGACTTCGTTAATCAACCGGTACATGTCATAGCATGGACGATACCACTCCAACATCGTGAATTCAGGATTATGGTGACGCCCCATCTCTTCATTGCGAAAACTACGGCATAACTGAAACACCGGGCCGCAACCGGCGGCCAGCAGGCGCTTCATGTGGTATTCCGGACTGGTCATCAGGTACAAATTCAGCCCTTGAGAGTGCCCGGGACCAACAAAACGCGTTTCAAACGGGACCATGTGAATATCCGTCACCGTCGCCTGACTCATGCAGGGCGTCTCCACCTCCAACACGCCGCGGTCGGTAAAGAAACGACGAATTGCCGTCATCACCGCTGCACGTTTTAACAGATTTGGAATGGACGCGCTCGGCTGCCAGGTTGCCGTTTCGCTCATGGTACTTTCTCCGATTTGAAACAAGGGCACGAAGTCTACTCGTAACTGGCAGGTGAAACAAATTTTGTGCGAATTCGCGAATCCACTACATATCGTTATATTTGTTGTTAACCGAAATGCATAAAAGAAATGAATAAACCACCGCACAGATCGATAAAAAAATCGAACACGTCAATTTTCCCTGTTGACCCTACGGCTATACTCCTTACCCATAAAGGAGCAGTGATACATTTTCGCCAGCCCGGCGGCGAAATAAACAAAAACTGGAGGAATGTCGTGCAAACTTTTCAAGCCGATCTTGCCATAATTGGCGCTGGCGGAGCAGGTCTTCGCGCCGCAATTGCCGCCGCGCAAGCTAATCCAAATGCTAAAATCGCTCTAATTTCTAAAGTCTATCCTATGCGTAGCCATACCGTGGCCGCTGAAGGGGGTTCCGCTGCCGTCGCGCAGGACCATGATAGCTTTGAGTACCATTTTCACGACACCGTTGCCGGTGGCGACTGGTTGTGCGAACAGGATGTCGTTGACTACTTCGTCCACCAATGCCCGAAGGAAATGACCCAGCTAGAACAGTGGGGATGCCCCTGGAGCCGTCGCCCGGACGGCAGCGTCAACGTCCGACGCTTCGGCGGCATGAAAATCGAACGCACCTGGTTCGCTGCTGATAAAACCGGTTTCCATATACTGCACACCTTGTTCCAGACTTCCCTTCAGTTCCCGCAAATTCAACGCTTCGATGAACATTTCGTCCTCGATATTCTGGTCGATGATGGTCAGGCGCGTGGTTTGGTCGCGATGAATATGATGGAAGGCACGCTGGTGCAGATCCGCGCCAACGCAGTAGTGCTGGCGACCGGCGGTGCAGGACGCGTTTATCGCTACAATACCAACGGTGGTATCGTCACTGGCGATGGTATGGGTATGGCGCTAAGCCACGGCGTACCGCTGCGTGACATGGAGTTCGTGCAATATCATCCGACCGGCCTGCCGGGTTCAGGCATCCTGATGACCGAAGGCTGTCGCGGTGAAGGCGGCATTCTGGTCAACAAGGACGGATACCGCTATCTCCAGGATTACGGTATGGGACCGGAAACGCCGTTGGGCGAACCGAAAAACAAATACATGGAGCTTGGCCCACGCGACAAAGTCTCCCAGGCTTTCTGGCACGAATGGCGTAAAGGCAACACCATTCCAACCTCGCGTGGCGATGTGGTTTATCTTGATCTGCGCCATTTGGGTGAGAAAAAGCTGCTTGAACGATTACCGTTCATTTGTGAACTGTCGAAAGCCTACGTCGGCGTAGACCCGGTGA
The DNA here is from genome assembly GCF_027492335.1 of Klebsiella sp. Lineage (NCBI taxonomy): Bacteria > Pseudomonadati > Pseudomonadota > Gammaproteobacteria > Enterobacterales > Enterobacteriaceae > Klebsiella > Klebsiella sp. The sequence continues at coordinate 125,316 of NZ_JAPUEW010000047.1, forward strand.
AAGAGCCGATCCCAGTGCGTCCAACTGCGCACTACACCATGGGCGGCATCGAAACCGATCAGCAGTGTGAGACGCGAATCAAAGGACTGTTCGCCGTCGGCGAGTGTTCTTCTGTGGGCTTGCACGGCGCGAACCGTCTGGGCTCCAACTCGCTGGCAGAGCTGGTGGTCTTTGGCCGTATGGCAGGTGAGCAGGCCATCAAGCGCGCCGCTGAAGCTGGAGAAGTTAATAGCGCGGCGCTGGACGCGCAGGTCGTCGATATCGAAAAACGCCTGAAAGATCTTGTGAATCAGGAAGGTAACGAGAACTGGGCGAAGATCCGTGACGAAATGGGTCTGTCGATGGAGGAAGGCTGCGGCATCTACCGTACGCCAGAGCTAATGCAGAAAACCATCGATAAGCTGGCCGAACTGCAAGAACGCTTCAAGCGTGTACGCGTCACTGACACTTCCAGCGTGTTCAATACCGACCTGCTTTATACCATTGAGTTGGGTCATGGCCTGAACGTCGCTGAATGCATGGCGCACTCAGCCATCGCTCGTAAAGAGTCCCGCGGCGCGCATCAGCGTTTAGATGAGGGCTGTACCGAGCGTGACGACGTCAATTTCCTCAAGCATACGCTCGCTTTCCGCGATGCGGACGGCAACACGAGCCTTGAGTACAGTGATGTAAAAATCACTACTCTGCCGCCAGCAAAACGCGTGTACGGCGCTGAAGCGGAAGCAGCTGAGAAGAAGGAGACGACGAATGGCTGAGATGAAAAACATGAAAGTCGAAGTGGTGCGTTACAACCCGGAAGTGGACGTCGCACCGCACAGCGCTTTTTATGAAGTGCCCTACGATGAGCAAACCTCACTGCTTGATGCCCTGGGCTACATCAAAGACAACCTTGCGCCAGACCTGAGCTATCGCTGGTCCTGCCGTATGGCGATTTGCGGCTCCTGCGGCATGATGGTGAACAAAGTGCCAAAACTGGCCTGTAAAACCTTCCTGCGCGAGTACACCAAAGGCATTAAAGTTGAGGCGCTGGCCAACTTCCCGATTGAGCGCGATTTGGTGGTCGATATGACCCACTTTATTGAAAGCCTGGAGGCCATTAAGCCGTACATCATTGGCAACCCGCGCACACCTGACCAGGGTCCAAACAAGCAGACTCCGGCGCAAATGGCGAAGTACCACCAGTTCTCCGGCTGCATCAACTGCGGTCTGTGCTACGCTGCTTGCCCGCAGTTTGGTCTTAACCCGGAGTTTATCGGCCCGGCGGCGATCACCCTCGCTCATCGTTACAACGAAGATAGCCGTGACCACGGTAAAAAGGAACGTATGGCGCAGCTTAACGGCCAGAATGGCGTCTGGACATGCACTTTCGTGGGCTACTGCTCCGAAGTCTGCCCTAAACACGTCGACCCGGCGGCCGCGATCCAGCAGGGCAAAGTAGAAAGCTCGAAAGACTTTCTTATCGCCACCCTGAAACCACGCTAAGGAGTGCAGTATGACGACTAAACGCAAACCCTACGTGCGGCCGATGACGTCCACCTGGTGGAAAAAACTGCCGTTTTATCGCTTCTATATGCTGCGTGAAGGCACGGCGGTTCCCACGGTCTGGTTCAGCATTGTGCTGATTTACGGACTGTTCGCACTGAAGCATGGTGCGGAGAGCTGGGCGGGTTATATCGGTTTTCTGCAAAACCCGATTGTCGTGATCCTGAACCTGATCACGCTTGCAGCCGCGCTGCTGCATACCAAAACCTGGTTTGAGCTGGCACCGAAAGCTGCCAATATTATCTTCAAAGGCGAGAAAATGGGGCCAGAGCCAATTATTAAAGGGCTTTGGGTAGTCACTGCGGTCGCCACCGTGGTGATTCTGTTTGTCGCCCTGTTCTGGTAAGGAGGCTGGAATGATCAATCCCAAACCAAAACGTTCTGATGAACCGGTATTCTGGGGACTGTTTGGTGCAGGCGGCATGTGGGGAGCGATTATCGCCCCTGTGATCGTGCTGCTGGTAGGCATAATGCTACCGCTCGGTCTCGCGCCCGCAGATGCCTTCAGCTACGAACGCGTGCTGGGTTTTGCCCACAGCTTTATTGGCCGCGCATTCATTTTTCTGATGATTGTCCTGCCGCTGTGGTGCGGCCTCCACCGTATCCACCATGCAATGCATGATTTGAAAATTCATGTACCCAACGGTAAGTGGGTCTTCTATGGCCTGGCGGCGATTCTGACCGTCGTCACGCTGGTCGGTATATTGTTCATCTAAACCAATAGCCGGAGCCGTATCGACATCGGCTCCAGTAAGCCCGGTAGCATTATGTTACCGGGCTCTCTTCTCAAGAAAATTCCACCGCATTTTTCCTGCCTGAATCTACACTTAGCTTAAAACTGGCGAGGAAATATTATGCGTCTACTACCTGTTATTGCTGTTGTTGCCGCTTCATTTTTGCTTGTCGCCTGTAGCACACCGACGCCTCCTCCGGGCGTAACCGTAGTCAGTCCATTCGATACGCAACGCTATCTTGGCACCTGGTATGAAATTGCACGCTTTGATCATAGTTTTGAAAGCGGTTTAGAAAAGGTCACCGCGACCTATAGCCTGCGCGATGACGGCGGGCTGAACGTGGTGAATAAGGGATACAATCCCGACCGGGGGATGTGGCAGAAAAGCGATGGTGTTGCCTACTTTATCGGGGAGCCCACGCGCGCCGCGCTGAAAGTCTCGTTTTTCGGCCCCTTCTATGGCGGCTATAACGTGATTGCGCTGGACAAGGATTATCGCTATGCGCTGGTTTGCGGGCCAGACCGCGACTATTTGTGGCTGCTGGCACGCTCGCCGAAAATCCCGCCGGAAGTGAAACAGCAAATGCTGGATATCGCTACCCAGCAGGGATTCGACGTGAGTAAGCTCTTATGGGTCAATCAGCATTATTAATGGGCGCTGATTTTCAGGCCAATAATACCAATCACGATACACGCCAGGCTGGCAATGCGCATCGGACTGGCAGATTCCCCCAAGAGAATAATTCCTGTAACCGCTGCGCCGACCGCGCCAATTCCGGTCCATACGGCATAAGCGGTACCTACTGGCAGCGTTTTCATCGCCCATGACAGCATCGCCATGCTGACAACCATCGCAACAATGGTAATCACGCTTGGTACCAGACGGCTAAAACCGTGGGTATATTTCAGGCCGACGGCCCACACGACTTCCAGCAGACCAGCGATAAGCAACACTATCCAGGACATATGGCTCCTTGATGGGGCCGTCCCCAGATGTGAAACACTCACGGGTCGTCCCGTAAGGTGGATGATAACTCGCAGAGATTATACACAACAAGGATGAGTCGAGGAAGAACGGTACGACCGCTGGCCGTACCGTCATGGTCTATTGCTGAGCTTTGGTTGCAGCACCTGAAATCGCGCTACCGCCTTCTGAAATGTCCTGACCCACACCGCGCGTAGTGTTGCATGCGGTCAATACAGAAGAGAGAGCCAAAACCGTAAAGAACGCTGCAATCGCTTTTTTCACCATAATGTCATCCTTATTCACCAGTTTTAGTTATCGTGCCCTATAAGCATAGACAACCTGGCCCGGGATAAAGGAAGCTCAACGTTTTTTAAGAGAAAAAGAGATTATAAGTGTGAAGTAAAGAGATTGCGGGGATATGAATGAGAATTGCCTGATGAAATCAAATTAACCAGCAGCGTGAGAAATCGCGCGTCCTAAACTCTGAATATCTTTGCCAACACCGCGAGCCGTATTGCATCCAGCCAACAGCGAGCTACCAAGAACTAGCGGTACCAAAAATTTGATCGCACAATTCATCTTCCCTACCAGCTATGTCGATTCGTAGAGGGCGCAGCGTCGCGCTGCGCCAACCATCTCATCGCATGAATTACTTCACGCGGGATACGTATTCGCCGGAACGAGTATCCACTTTGATGACTTCGCCAATCTGCACGAACAGAGGAACTTTAACGACTGCACCAGTGGTCAGGGTCGCTGGTTTACCACCAGTACCTGCGGTGTCACCTTTCAGACCTGGGTCAGTTTCAACGATTTCCAGCTCAACAAAGTTTGGTGGGGTTACGGAAATAGGCTGACCATTCCACAGGGTCACGATGCACTCGGCCTGATCCAGCAGCCATTTAGCGCTATCACCAACTGCTTTTGAGTCCGCGGCCAGCTGTTCGAAAGTAGAGTTGTTCATGAAATGATAGAACTCACCGTCGTTGTACAGATAAGTCAGGTTCATATCGACAACATCAGCGCCTTCAGCAGAGTCAGTTGACTTGAAGGTTTTCTCAACGCGGGTGCCAGTCAGCAGGCGACGCAGCTTAACGCGCGCAAAAGCCTGGCCTTTCCCTGGTTTAACGAATTCACTGGCTTCAACTGCATAAGGTTCGCCATCCATCATGATTTTAAGACCGGCACGAAAATCGTTGCTATAGTAAGTCGCCATAAGGCCCTCTGAAATTTTGTTAATTGGTAGCTAAGCCACAAAATGGCGCATATTGTAACCCTAAATACCCCATCCAGAGAAGATTGGTTAGCGCAACTTGCAGATGTTGTGACCAATCCTGATGAACTACTGCATCTTTTAAATGTAGACGCAGATGCGAATCTATTGGCAGGCCGTGATGCAAAGCGCCTGTTTGCGCTACGTGTTCCACGAGCATTTATTGCCCGCATGGAGCCAGGAAACCCTAACGATCCTCTTCTTCGTCAGGTACTTACCTCACAAGAAGAATTTATTGCTGCTCCTGGATTTTCCACCGATCCGCTGGAAGAACAACACAGCGTGGTGCCGGGTCTGCTGCATAAATACAGCAACCGTGCGCTCCTGCTGGTTAAAGGCGGCTGCGCGGTAAATTGTCGCTATTGTTTTCGTCGTCACTTCCCGTACGCTGAAAATCAGGGCAATAAACGAAACTGGCAAACGGCGCTGGAGTACATTGCGGCCCATCCAGAGCTTGATGAGATCATTTTTTCCGGTGGCGACCCGCTGATGGCGAAAGATCATGAACTTGACTGGTTATTCACACAGTTGGAAGCTATTTCACATATCAAGCGCCTGCGTATTCACAGTCGCTTGCCCATTGTCATCCCAGCACGTATTACCGATGCGCTAGTTGCACGTATTTCTACATCATCGTTACAGGTACTGTTAGTGAACCATATCAACCACGCCAACGAAATAGATGCAGAATTTCACGCAGCGATGAAGCGGCTTCGCATGGCTGGCGTCACGTTGTTGAACCAAAGCGTACTGCTACGCGGCGTAAACGATAATGCGCAGACTCTGGCAGACCTGAGTAACGCGTTGTTCGATGTTGGAGTCATGCCTTATTACCTACACGTTCTGGATAGAGTCCAGGGCGCCGCACACTTTATGGTTGATGATGAAGAGGCCCGGGCGGTCATACGAGAGCTACTAACTCTGGTTTCTGGATATTTGGTGCCGAGGCTAGCGCGGGAAATCGGTGGGGAGCCTAGTAAAACGCCACTCGATTTAGGTTTAAGGCAGTGCTAGTTACATTTTCTGCCGAGCATCGCTCGGCAGACTGTCAATTAATCAGTTCATACCTGATCTAATATACAGATATTTAATAAAATTCACATAACTACCAGAAAGTGAACCCAGTGGTATATTAGGGGTAAATATAAAAGGAAGTCATAAGCTTATTCATTAGTTATTACTTACAAAAAGAGAGAAAGTATGTTAGCCGCTGTCATTAACAATAGCAAAGGTAGGAGCCACTTAGGTAACTTAAACGCAGCATCAACACTTTTCATTTTATCCTCCTGAGTAAGCAAATTTTTGATTTTATTTCTCTCTATCGGGGGCGAAGAGGCATTATTTATTACTTGAATATTTGAATTGTTTTCCGAGTTTTCCTCTTCCGCTCTGAAGAACGACGCGATATGCGATCCTGAAGCGAGAGCAAACCCACGCTGCCTTACCGTCACTATAATATCTTGCGATAGTCCCGCCTTAAGTAACGATTTTCTTAGTAAGGATATATTTTGATAAAAGGTGTTTTGAGATACAACAACACCTCTGGTTTTCCATACCGTATCCAGAAACTCCTCTCTGGATATAATTTTTCCATTACTTTCCAATAAAAGCTGGAGACAGCGTGCAGTAGGCGCGTTTAAGCTCACACCTTCGCCGTTCTCACCCAGAGGTTGCAACTCGTTTACATTTACATTAAAAATAACTTCATCATTAATGATATATTCATTGAATATCATAGTCCCTTTCCGCCTTCATTAAGTCATATGAAATATAGATGAACCAAATTCAATTTCATCTTTAGAAATCAGGATACATCCCTATAAATGAACCAGATTAGATAATTTCAAGTTTAAAGAACCAGCTCCATTGCCGGATCGAAGTTAAGATTACCATGATATTAAATGCGAATGGAAGACAGATCTTCTTACTATACCTCTCATCCATAATCATTATTATCATATCAATCAATATATGAATATACCAACCTCAATAAAACAAGTTTTAAATTCAAGAAGAATTCACATGCAGTTTATCCGTTTTTACCTTAGATTCGTTATCGCTCTTGCCTGTTAGACTCATCGCATACGAACGTACGCACAACAACGAACGGCAGGAGAAAGGAAAATGAATGTGATAGTACTCAGGCGTCTGGTTAGATAGGTATTAGTTATTATCTATATATCTAATTTAACAGCCAAGTCTGACATCTATTCAGGACTTTAGTATCTATAAATGGATTAAACAAATGAAAAAAACAATCGTAGCTGTGATGGTCGCAGCATCTGCAGTTCTGAGTGCACAGGCTTTTGCGGCAGGAAACAGTGCAAACCTGACTATTCTTGGTAAAGTAACAGATGCTAATAATTCCTGTGACGTTACCCCTGCGCCTCTGATTGCAGGTGGTACTCTGACTCTGAATGATATTAAAGCTAGTGTATTACAAGGTGCAAATTTAAATACTCCGTATCAACCATTGGCCAAAGACATTGAATACGAGATCAAGGATTGTACTTTGGGTGGTGCCGCTTATAACGGGCCTCTGGCAATTACTGTCACTGGTGACCACATCAGCAGCATGACTGATGTTCTGACGAACACCGCGTCTAGTCCGGCCCAAGACTCTTCTGTAACTGTTGTAAACACCAACTGGAGTCGTGTGGACCTCACTGGTGCAACTGCTGCTCAGACAATTACTTACTCCGGAAACCCAGTTTGGATGCGCTTTAAAGCAGCATACGTCCGTACTGGGGGTACTGTATCGGAAGGTAATGTTAAAGGCGTAGCTACCTTTACTATAAGTTACTAATAATCAACGGGACTTGCCAACGGTAAGTCCCGCTTATTTGTGAGAGTAAATTATGTTGCAGTCATCATTCAAGTTAGCAGCGGCCTTTTTTTTAGCAACCAGCTTCGCAGCTTATAGTGGTGTAGTCGTTGACTCAACACGCTATCTTTATAAAGAAGGTGCGCGCGAAATTAGTGCGCACGTAGAAAACAAAGATAATATCCCATACTTGATAAAATCTTGGGTAGAAGTTCCTGATGGACAAAAAGATTCACACTTCTTGGTGACTCCCCCTCTTTTTCGCTTGGAAGGTAAACAAAAAAACACATTGCGTATTTTGGCGAATGCAAATATTGCGAATGCCCCACAAGATCGAGACACGCTTTATTTCTTCAGCGTTATGTATATTCCACCAAGTAGCGATCTTGATGAGGACAAAAATAAAGTTCAGTTAGCTGTTCGTCATCGTATGCGTTTGATTTATCGTCCCAAAACCATTCAAGATCTATCTATTAATACAGAGGCGGAGAAGCTGGAATGGCGAAGAGTAAACAATAAAATCGTGCTAAAAAATCCAACACCTTTTTTTATCTATTTTAAATCAGTAAAAATAGGTAATAAAGATGTTATTGGCGAAACTCCACATATTAGTGCTTATACAACCAAAGAGTTTTCTTTGCCTATAGGTGTTAATGGTACAGAGATTACATGGAAAGTAGCAACCGAAAGCGGAGGCACAGGTTCTACCTACACGTCATCACTCTGATTTAGTTACTGACTGGTTTGGGTAAAAAAAATGTATAAATTAATAAAAAAAAGAACTGCTATTTTATCTGGCACGCCGTTTACGTTGGTATTCCTCATCCCTGTACTAACGCTAAGTTACTGCAGCAGTGTAATGGCTCGTGATTTTTTTGACCCTGCTTTTATTAAATCAGTTGGTCAGGATCCTCTATCTATACCAGATTTATCAATATATGCCAGCAAGGATGCTCAAGCACCAGGTGATTACCGTGTCGATGTTATATTGAATAATGAACTTTTGGAAACAACAAATGTCCTTTTTGTTGAAAAGAAAAGTGGTGGCTTGACACCTTGCCTAAGCATTAAAAAGTTAGCTAGCTATGGGTTACGTATTAACGCATTCCCGAAACTAACAGAAGATTCCAATGGATGCACTGATACGAGTGGAATACCGGATTTCACTTCTGATTTCAACTTTAATACACAGCAACTTTTGATGTCAATTCCTCAAGCCGCTTTATCAAACTTGGCTCAGGGTTATGTACCACCTGAAGAATTTGACAATGGTATTAATGCCTTATTAGCAAATTATCAGTTCAGTGGTTCGAAAGATTTTGATGATAAAAGTGAATATTATAACCTCAATTTACAGACAGGCCTGAACATCGGGCCATGGCGTCTACGTAATCTTAGCACCTGGAATAAGAACGGAGGGGATGATAGTAGTTGGGACTCTGTGTATCTTTACGCTCAGAGAAGTATTGTCCCCTTGAAAAGCGTGTTAATTATGGGTGAGAGTTCCTCACTTTCCAGTATTTTTGATAGCGTCCCATTCACAGGGCTGCAACTATCCACTGATACTGACATGATTCCTGAAAGCCTACGTGGTTTTGCTCCTGTCGTCCGAGGGATTGCCAGAACTAATGCTCGCGTAGTGATCAAGCAGAACGGTTACCAAATTTATCAGACCTTTGTCGCTCCAGGCGCTTTTGAAATTACTGATCTTTATGCAACAGGTGGCAATGGCGATCTGTACGTAACAGTTGAAGAAGCTGATGGCAATCGTCAAAATTTCGTCGTTGCCTTTGCCGCGTTACCGCTTATGCTCAGAGAAGGTCAGATGGAGTATGAATTAACCAGCGGAAAATATCGCCCTTATGACAATAGCACAGATGAAACGCCATTTACACAGGCAACAATAAGTTACGGTGTGTTGAATAACACAACATTGTACAGCGGGATGCAGATAGCTTCAAAATATCAGGCACTCGCTTTTGGTATTGGCCAAAACATGGGTGATGTGGGAGCAATATCAACTGACGTAACTCAATCCTGGTCAAAAATGCAGGATGCCGAAAAAACAAACGGACAATCGTGGCGTATCCGCTATGGTAAAAATATCCTTGCGACAGGTACAAATATATCGGTAGCTGGTTATCGTTATTCAACCAGCGGTTTTAATACACTCACAGAAGTTTTAGATACCTATGGCGATAATCGCTACAGTTATTCACGTTGGTCCGTCCGTAACAGAACCAACGTGTCAGTGAACCAAGGATTAGGTCAAGGTCTGGGGAGCCTAAGTATATCCGGTATATTTGAAGATTATTGGGATTCCGACCGCCGCAATAGCTCATTTAATATTGGCTACAATGGTGGATTCCGTCGTTTTACCTACTATGCTGGCTATAGTTATAGCCGTTATACCTGGAGAAATAACAATTCTGGTCGAGTGGCAGAAGATGATCATATATTTACATTTAATGTTTCTATACCACTGAGTGAATGGCTACCAAGTACTTATGCAAGCTATGGCATAACCAATAGTAACCCAGGTTCAACAGATCAATATGTTTCTCTCTCTGGTTCGGCGCTGGAAAACAATAGCCTCGACTGGAACGTTCAGCAAGGTTATAGTAATCGGGAAGATGCAAGTGGCAATATGAATGCGGACTATAGAGGTTCATTAGGCCGGATAAATGCTGGCTATAGTTATAGCAAACACAGTCAGCAAGTAAACTATGGACTCAGTGGTGGTATGTTACTTCATGCAAATGGGATAACATTAGGTCAAGAGATGTCCGATACTGCTGCGTTGATCAAAGCACCGGGTTTGAGTTATGTTCGCCTTGAAGCAGATCCGTCAATAAAAACAGATTCCCGTGGTTATGCAATACTTCCATTTGTTTCACCATACTATCGTACCAATATTACATTGGATACCACTACATTAGGTGAAGATATGGAGTTACCAAATACAACGAAAAAGGTGGTTCCAACTCGTGGGGCTATCGTACGGGCAAACTATGAGGGCAGTATCGGTCGTCGTGCATTCCTGGTACTTAAAATGTCCTCAGGTCAAAATGTTCCTTACGGAGCAACGGTAACTTCAGACCTTAACCCAACATCTCAGGCCAATATTGTCTCGGATGGGGGAATGGTTTATATATCTGGTCTCAAGGACGTCGGCGAAATTTATGCTAAATGGGGAACTAAAGCCGGACAACAATGTAAGGGTACTTACAATTTGGGTTCAGCAACTGGTAGTATCGCACAAGCTACAGTGGAATGCCGTTAACAGGGATCATAAATAGATGAAACGTTTATTCTTATTGATTAGTTTATTTGGTATTAGTTTACAATCTGCATATGCAGCCTGTTCTTATGGTTCGACGGGCGGTGGTGCGATAACGGTTTCTTTCGATAAAGTGTTAGCTGACACAACAGTACCAGTTGGAACGATTTTGGCCACCGCAAGGCGTGGTAATATTTCACCTAAAACATTCACTTGTGCAGCAGGCGATGATTATGTTGTGAGAACAAATCCTCATGTCGATGAATCGGCAATACGAAAAATAGGTGGCAAACCTGTTTATGATACGGGTATTCCTGGTATTGGATTTCAAATATCAGATGTAACTAAGCCAAATGGTCGGTTCATTCCGGCTGTTATAGACGATCCTCTGGCGGGTAACAGTGTTTCTTCTGATAAATCAGAGCAGGTATACGTCTGGTTGGTAAAAACGGGCCCTATCACAAAAACGTCATTGCCTGGTAATATTACTGTTCGTTATATGGCAGGAAGCAAGCCGATGACTGCCGCTCCAGGTGCGTCGAATAGTGCAGAATTATACCGCATAAATATTAACTTGAGCAATCTGACCTTTAAGGAGTCAACTTGTGAGGTGAAACCTCAGAGTGGGAATATTGTAACGTTACAAAATATAGGTATATCTGAATTTAGCTCGGTTTCAGTCGGTCAGGCCGCTGGGAAATCAAAAAATTTCACTCTTGATATTACTTGCCCAACAGACGAAGTTGGCAAAAATTATCTTTATTGGTTTAACCCTATTTCAGAGAATTCATTATCTAAGGACGGTGTTTTATTGAACTCCATAGGCAATGGTGCTTCTAATGTTGGAATCATTATTAAGCAGGGCACAACCCCCATTAAATTCAATGATATTACGGTTACCAGTTACTACTTTACAACAACAGCATCAACTAAATCAGTCACACTTAATGCTGATTATTTTAAAATAGCAAATCCTGTATCTGTAGGGGCGACAGGAGAGATCAAAGTCGATTTTGAAATGGTATTGCAGGAAAGATAAATTTTTATTATTATTTTTGTAGTGTATAGCAAGGTGCCATCATGAATTCTAATACTGATGGCGCTTTGGCATTCCATCTCATATGTAAATATGATTAACGTTATTTTAATATTAAATCAACAATAAAATATTACTTACATCTTAATTCGTCATATTCTCATTTTAGAACATATCCCTGTAGCATTCAGCGCATTCAACTGGCAACCCGTTCTGAGCACAAAGAAAAGCGGCACGGTTATCAACACGCTTACGGTGTCTGCCCAGCGGATGATGGGTTCTATGCTCAGGAATAGGAGGACGCATTTTCTCCCAGAGTTCATCACTTATCTGCCAGTTATTGTTTGCTGTATAATACTCGTCAATGATCTTTTATGGAGTTTTGACAATCTCTATTAGGATAGGTTCTAAATCTAAATAAACACATTCTGAACCCATGTAAACATTGGAAATTTTCACTTAAGAACACAATTCACAATGAAATAATTGCTTAAGTAGTTGAATCGTTAAAATTCACAATATATAACACATAAAAACATTGTCATATTTTCTTTTTCCGATAGTATCCGACCTCGAAATTAAGAGATTTTCTTTTAAAGGAATATATATTCCCCCCGAGGCTATTATGACTTTGGGAACTTTATCTCTTAGTTCATTAAGATGTTAAGATGTATTGTTCTAATAAATTTTAATCTTTTTCACATAAGGAAAAACAATGAAAGAGTTAACAGTTATTGAAATGAAGGATGTATCTGGTGCCGGTATTAAAGATATGATCGCTGGAACCCAGTCTTTGGGCAAAGGTATTGTTGATTCTGCAATTGGTGCAGTTCTTCTGGGCTTAGGTACTTCTGGTCTTGGTGGTCTGCAGGGTGGTGTAACCGGTAATGGTAGCGGTGGCGGATTACTGGGCTTTGGCGTCATCACTATCGGTATTGGCTCTATCTGGGGTGCCATTCAGGGCGCTGTGACTGGTGTTATTGTTGGGGCATACGTAGGCGCAGATAAAAGTATGGAATACATTGACAGTGGCATCCAGGCGATGTTCGATGGTACGATCGGCGGCTGGAAACTTACTTCCTGATTCCGATTGAACCATTTTAGCAATGTGTACGGGGTATTTTCCCCGTACATTCATAATACCTAAAATTTTAATTATAATTTTTAAACATAGTTACAAAATATTATTTTTCTGAAGGCATATAATTTTCAATACCACTCACTATTAATAGCGAATAGAAATGTCAAAAAAACTTTATCGCAAGGAAGCGATTGAATATAAAAAAAATCACTGGAAGGGGAAAGCTCTATTGCTCGCGGGTATTCCCGCATGGCTGATCGGCTTACTGTCTCTGATATTTTTATGCGTCCTTATTTTTACCCTCATTTTCTGTAACTACACACAGCGTATTGACGTGCGCGGCGAAGTGATTACATTGCCTCACTCCATCAACGTTTTTTCGCCACAGCAGGGTTTTGTCGTAAAAAAACACGTTGAAACAGGCGATATCGTTACTAAAGGAACGCCTCTTTATGAACTGGATGTTTCCCGTTCAACCATCAATGGTAATGTGAATGATACGATGACCGCTGTCATCACTGATAAAATTGCTAACGGTGAAGAAATAATTACAAAAATAGAAAAAAATAAAAAAGAAACTCTGGAAGCATTAAATATCCAGTTGCAGCAATACAATTCTTCTCTGAAAGAAACAAATGAAATGCTGAAAAATGCGAGTGCTGGGTTAAAGAAAATGAGGGACAACTTACTCAATTATGATACCTATCTCAAACAAGGACTGATCACAAAAGACCAGTACAACTATCAGCATTCATTGTATTTTCAACAACAAAGCACCTATCAGTCATTAGTCAGCCAAAAAATGCAGTTAGAATCTCAACTTACACAGTTGAGGAGTGATATTTTGACAAAAGCGGCTGATTTTGATAATCAAGTCTCCAATCAAAAGAATCAGATTAATGATTATAAAAATCAACGTCTGGAATCAAATGCTAATGGTAACCTTATTATCAAAGCAACAACGGATGGAAGAATCGAGTCCGTTTCCGTCACTACCGGACAAATGGTTGACAAAGGTAGTAGCCTCGCCCAAATAAAACCAACCGGGAACGTTGAATACTACCTAATACTATGGCTACCGAATAATAGTATTCCATACGTCAAACCAGGAGATACGGTCAATATACGCTATGATGCGTTTCCCTCTGATAAGTTTGGGCAATTTCCTGGGGTCATTACATCGGTATCATCTGTGCCCGCATCACGTCAAGAAATGTCAGAGTATACTAATGTTGCTGCAGGGCCAAACCAACAAGAGCTTGCGCTTTATAAAACCATTGTTGCAATTAAAGATAAGACATTTAGCTATAATGGGAAAACACTTGCGCTTTCAAATGGATTAAAAGCACAAGCGATCGTTTTTCTTGAAAAACGCCCGCTTTATATGTGGATGTTTACTCCTGTTTATAAAATTACCCAGAGCGTGAGTGGCCCAATAAATGAGTAAGACATTATTTGAAAATATTACGGCAAAACTAAATTTTTCATTAATGAAAAGTACGCCGGTTATTTTACAGTCTGAAGCGGCTGAGTGTGGAATTGCTTGCCTGGCGATGATTTCAGGTTTTTACGGACTTGATATCGATCTGTTCAACTTTCGCCAGCGTTTCGGTAGTCCTGCTCAAGGAGTAACACTTTTATCATTAAGCCAAACGGCAGATCGCGCAGGTTTAAAAAACCGTGCATTGTCGTTGGATATTGATGAAATTAACCAACTCAAACTACCCTGTATCATTCACTGGGGAATGAACCACTATGTAGTGTTAACCAAAGTGCGCAAATCCAGTTTCATTGTCCACGACCCCGCACTCGGTAAGCGCGTCATTGGTATGCAGGAGATGTCCAACTACTTTACTGGCATTGCCCTTGAGCTTTGGCCCGATCAAAACTTTCAACAAGAAAAAGCAAAATCTCGCTTACGCTTGCTGGATTTAATGCGCAATATTGTCGGTTTAAAAAGCGCCCTGGTGAAGCTATTCGCTTACTCTGTCGTTATTGAAGCAATCGGTTTGCTACTTCCCATTGGCACTCAAATGGTGACAGATCATGTCATTATGGCTCATGACCAAAGTCTGCTGGCGGTAATTTGTATTGGTTTGGTTTCCTTTACCCTATTCCGTACTTTTCTCAGTATGCTACGCGGCTGGACTTCGCTAACACTAAATACACTGACAAGTATTCAATGGAAAACGACCCTCTTTGACCATTTAGTCAGTCTACCGTTATCCTTTTTTGAGAAACGACACCTTGGAGATATTCAGTCACGATTTGGATCACTGGATACCATTCGTTCAACTTTTACGAACAGTATTGTCTCTGGGATAATAGATTCCATTATGACCATTGGGCTTTTGATCATGCTCACTCTATATGGTGGTTGGCTCGTCTGGATTGTGGTGGGTTTTACAATGTGTTACGCCATTATGCGATTAGCCACTTATCGTTTCTATCGCCGGGTATCCGAAGAGCAGGTAATTAAAGGTGCTCGATCTAACTCCCATTTTATGGAGTCACTATATGGTATCGCAACGGTTAAAGCGCTTAATTTAAAAGAACGCCGCTCTCAGCACTGGCTTAATATCAATATTGATGCCTGCAATGCGGGAATTAAACAAACGCGTTTTGACATGATGTTTGGCGGTATCAATACCCTAATCTCATCCATCGATCAGGTTGTTATCTTATGGCTGGGCGCTTTAGCTGTCATCGACAATAGTATGACACTTGGGATGTTCATGGCATTCAACGCCTATCGCGGACAATTCTCACAGCGGGCATCCAGTCTGGTTGACTTGATAATGCAGCTCCGTATGTTGTCTTTACACAACGAAAGGCTTTCTGAAATTGCATTTTCTGAACCAGAAAACGAAATGCCTTTACGCCGCGTATTTGAAGAGAATAAAGGAGTAAAACTAGAAGTAAGGAATCTCAGTTACCAATATGATCCCTTTTCACAGCCTATTTTCTCTAACTTAAATATCACCGTTGAACCGGGCGAATCTATCGCCCTGGTTGGTCCTTCAGGCGTAGGTAAAACTACCTTGTTAAAGGTCATGTGTGGTTTACTTTCACCCACAGGAGGAGATGTAACGGTAGATAATCTCGATATTAATAAAATTGGTTTAAACAACTATCGTTTAAGTACTGCTTGTGTACTTCAAGAAGACCGATTGTTTTCAGGTTCTATTGCTGAAAATATTAGCGGTTTTGACGATAATGCCGACGAGGAATTCATAATAGAGTGTGCTCGCCATAGCAACATTCACGATGAAATTATGAATATGCCAATGGCATATGAAACTCTGATCGGTGAACTGGGAACTGGCGTCTCAGGGGGACAGAAACAACGCCTATTAATTGCCCGAGCATTGTACCGTAAGCCAGGTATTTTATTTATGGATGAAGCGACCAGTCATCTGGACTTGAGTAATGAAGCGACTATTAACCAATCAATTTCGGATTTAAGTATTACGCGAATAATTGTTGCTCACCGCCCCTCAACAATTGCATCTGCAGATCGCGTAATTGATTTGTCAAGATTCAACTCAGCAGTTTTACCCGCTTAAACAGAAAAGGAATATCTGATGGTATCTAAAATGAAAGGAATGAATACGGCGCCAATAAAAGTTGATAATCGTTTTGCTCTCATGACCTTTAAATTTAAAACTAATGATGAGCAAACCGAAATTATTTACATGAAGCCAGATACGCTTGTCGACTTTCTGGTTCTCCTGCGTAGCCGCATGTTAAATGTGATTCAGCGTCTAGGTGAACGTGGTGAAATTTACAAAGCCCAACTGCAGGCCGTCAGTGAATCACTCTTACTACATGTTCCTGAAGTTATTCTCACTGAAGTTCAACAACCTGATATTGGGCGTATAGTTACCTCTCTTGCCCCTAAAATCAAGGATGAACAGTTTACCCTCATCACAATACTGCAAAACGAGCATATTATCTCCCTGAAGATCGATGACTCACAGGTAGAATTTATCATCCTTGCTATTCAACAAGCGCTGACGGTTGTTGAAGATAAAGAGATGCAGCAGTTTATCAACTCGTTGCTTGATTTTCTGCTGATTTATTCCGTTGATTTATCAAACATGGATAATTTACAGTATCGTCATATTGACCATGAAAAATGGAAACAAAAGCTGTTTTCAAATTACCTTGAAGTGCTCTATTGTTTTGATACAGAACAGGGAAAGCGGATTCTCGCAGGAACAATAATTAAAGTAAACTCATTACCAGATACGAAAGAAACAGAGAATATTATCACACGCTTAACAACGGTGGTTCCAGCGCTCAAAGCTGTTATGGAACAATATACTCTCTGCCAAACCTTCTGCCGAATACTGCTGGCACAACAGGAGCAAGAATTAACACTAGACGAATGTCTGAGACCTCTATATACCTTTTGCCTTGAAACACAAGCCACACTTAACAGTTAAGCTATTTAAGCGGCCCCTCCTGATGAAGGACCGCTATTTTCTCAATTCGGACACTTATAAACCTGACCGTTCATTTGACTATCGGTCGGGACAAAGCTGGACAACAGGTTCTGTGTCGGGCTACTGACGCCGTAAATCACGTTACCCCCCATTGCTGCCGCCTGATTACGCAGGGCATTTGCCGCGCCGCGCATAGAGCCGCCTTCGTCGCCATTCTGCCCGGACAGCCAGTTGCTCTGCGTCCCGGTCGCGGTTCCTAACAGCTGACATTCTGAACCCGGTTTATCTTCTACAAAGCGGACGTTCTGGCCACCAGAGGTCAATTCGTTGCTAGAGCTACAGCCTGCTAACAATAATGCTGCGCCGACAATCCCTGCTAAATATTTTACCTGCATGTTATTCCCCACGATCAATGAGCTGGACGCACTGGCCCGGATGTACAACCTTATACTAAAAAGACGACAAAAAGAAAAACCCCCGAGCATTTCTGCCCGAGGGTTTCCGTGTTTCTAAGGGGTATAGCGCACGATTACATCATGCCGCCCATACCGCCCATGCCACCCATACCGCCAGCAGCACCTAAATCAGGTGCGTCGCTTTTCGGCAGGTCGGTGACCATGCACTCGGTAGTGATCATCAGACCAGCAACGGATGCTGCATACTGCAGAGCAGAACGAGTCACTTTAGTTGGGTCAAGGATACCGAAGTCGATCATGTTGCCGTATTCTTCGGTCGCTGCGTTGTAACCGTAGTTACCTTCTCCAGCTTTCACGTTGTTCGCAACAACAGACGGCTCTTCACCCGCGTTGGAAACGATCTGACGCAGCGGTGCTTCCATTGCGCGCAGCGCAACTTTGATACCGACGTTCTGATCTTCGTTCTGAGCAGTCAGGCCAGCCAGTTTAGCGGCAACGCGAACCAGCGCAACGCCACCACCGGCAACCACGCCTTCTTCAACCGCAGCACGGGTCGCGTGCAGGGCGTCATCAACGCGTGCTTTCTTCTCTTTCATTTCAACTTCAGTCGCTGCGCCGACTTTGATTACCGCAACGCCGCCTGCCAGTTTCGCTACGCGCTCCTGCAGTTTTTCACGGTCGTAGTCAGAAGTTGCTTCTTCAATCTGCTTACGGATCTGAGCAACGCGGCCCTGGATCGCAGCTTCTTCACCCACGCCATCAATGATGGTGGTTGTGTCTTTGTTGATAACAACACGTTTCGCCTGACCCAGGTCTTCCAGAGTCGCTTTTTCCAGCTCCATACCGATCTCTTCAGAGATAACGGTACCGCCAGTCAGAGTTGCGATGTCCTGCAGCATAGCTTTACGACGGTCGCCGAAGCCCGGTGCTTTAACCGCTGCCACTTTCACGATGCCGCGCATGGTGTTAACCACCAGAGTCGCCAGTGCTTCGCCTTCAACATCTTCAGCAATGATAACCAGCGGTTTACCCGCTTTTGCTACTGCTTCCAGAACTGGCAGCATTTCGCGGATGTTGGAGATTTTTTTATCCGCCAGCAGGATGAACGGGCTTTCCAGCTCAACAGCACCGGTTTCCGGCTTGTTGATGAAGTACGGGGACAGGTAGCCACGGTCAAACTGCATACCTTCAACTACGTCCAGTTCATCTTCCAGACCGGTACCGTCTTCAACGGTGATCACGCCTTCTTTACCGACTTTATCCATCGCTTCTGCGATCAGTTTGCCTACGGTTTCGTCGGAGTTAGCGGAGATGGTACCAACCTGAGCAATAGCTTTAGAATCGGAGCACGGTACGGACAGCGTTTTCAGTTCTTCAACAGCAGCAACGACAGCTTTGTCGATACCACGTTTCAGATCCATCGGGTTCATGCCCGCAGCAACGGCTTTCAGGCCTTCAGCGATGATAGCCTGCGCCAGTACGGTTGCGGTGGTGGTACCGTCGCCAGCAGCGTCGTTCGCTTTAGAGGCAACTTCTTTCACCATCTGTGCGCCCATGTTTTCGAACTTGTCTTCCAGCTCGATTTCACGTGCTACAGAAACGCCATCTTTAGTGATGGTCGGCGCACCGAAGGATTTGTCCAGAACCACGTTACGGCCTTTCGGGCCCAAGGTTACTTTAACTGCGTCTGCCAGTACGTTTACGCCGCGCAGCATTTTCACACGAGCGTCGTTACCGAATTTTACGTCTTTAGCTGCCATTTTAATCTTTCCCTTAAATTCGTATGTTCAGTGTCGTTCGCGGATTACGCTTCAACAATTGCCAGGATGTCGCTTTCGGACATGATCAACACTTCTTCATTGTCGATCTTCTCAGATTTCACGCCGTAGCCATCGTTGAAAATCACGATATCGCCAACTTTAACGTCCAGCGGCTGCACGGTTCCGTTTTCCAGGATGCGGCCCTTACCGACAGCGATGATTTCGCCACGAGTTGATTTGGCTGCCGCAGAACCGGTCAGAACGATGCCGCCAGCAGATTTGGTTTCAACTTCTTTACGTTTGACGATCACACGATCATGTAACGGACGAATACTCATTTGATAGCTCTCCTTTGAGAAAGTCATTATCAGTTATGGATGACGCCGGTCCGCACACTGTTTTCCGGCTAGTGCCCTGAGAGATGGGGATGGGGATTTCTCGCTTCAAGGGGAAAACTAAAAAAAAATTTGCCGTCGTGCTCTTACGCACACAAAAATGCGGCTGCAGCCAGCCGTCATAAGCAAAAGCGATTGTGATACCATCCATTTTTTGCCAGGCGCAAGGTTGAATCATGAGTGGTTTAAAACAGGAGTTGGGGCTTGCACAGGGAGTCGGATTACTCTCTACATCATTACTGGGAACCGGCGTCTTTGCCGTCCCGGCACTGGCCGCGCTGGTCGCCGGTGATAATAGCCTGTGGGCCTGGCCGGCGCTGATCCTTCTGGTGTTCCCGATAGCTATCGTCTTTGCCATCCTTGGTCGCCATTTTCCCAGCGCAGGCGGCGTCGCGCATTTTGTTGATATGGCCTTTGGCCCGCACCTGGCTCGCGTTACCGGCTGGCTATTTTTATCGGTGATACCGGTAGGACTGCCTGCCGCACTGCATATTGCCACCGGCTTCGGTCAGGCGATTTTTGGCTGGCATGATAGCCAGTTGCTGCTGGCCGAGCTGGGAACGCTGGCGATTATCTGGTGGGTCGGCTCACGCGGAGCCAGCTCCAGCGCCAATCTACAAACGCTGGTTGCCGTCCTCATTGTCGCGTTAATCGTCGCCATCTGGTGGCGTGGCGGAATCAACCCAACGCAGATCCCCTTTCCTGCCGCTGCTGATATCGACAGTTCACAGCTTTTCTCTGCGCTTTCGGTGATGTTCTGGTGTTTTGTCGGCCTCGAGGCTTTCGCTCATCTGGCATCTGAATTTAAGCAACCGGAACGTGATTTTCCCCGCGCGCTGATGATTGGCTTATTGCTCGCGGGCTCCGTCTACTGGGCCTGTACCGTGCTGGTTCTGCATTTTCATGCCTTTGGCGAAGAGATGGCCGCCGCCGCGTCGTTGCCCAATATCGTCGTGCGCCTGTTCGGCGTCCAGGCGCTGTGGATTGCCTGCGTCATTGGCTACCTCGCCTGCTTCGCCAGCCTCAATATCTATATTCAGAGCTTTGCCCGCCTGGTCTGGTCACAAGCGCAATACAAGCCAGATAGCTATCTGGCCCGGCTGTCGCCACGGCAAATTCCGCGCAATGCATTGAATGCGGTGCTGGGCTGTTGTGTGATCAGCGCTCTGTGCATTTATGCACTTAATATCAATCTCGATGCCCTGATCGTCTACGCCAACGGCATTTTCATAATGATCTATCTGCTGTGCATGCTGGCGGGCTGTCGGTTACTTCAGGGGCGTTATCGCGTACTGGCGGCGATTGGCAGCGTGCTGTGTCTGCTGCTGCTGGCGATGGTTGGCTGGAAGAGTCTGTATGCATTTATCATGCTGGCGGTGCTGTGGCTGTTTTTACCAAAGCGCAGATTAGCTGAGAGGATACTATAGGCCGGGGCTGCCCGGCCTGAGGAATCTTAGTCGCGGCGATCGTCTTTATGATCCAGACGGTCGCGCTCATCGTCTTTACGCTGATACTCACCTTCAAAAGTATCACCGCCGCCCGTCCCGGCGCTAAATCCACCGCCCGGCATCCGGCTAAAGCGCAGGTGCGGCATCAGCTTCAATGTCAAGTGTTTCTGTACCGGCGGCAACAGCAGCAGCAGGCCCAGGAAGTCAGTAAAGAACCCCGGCAACAGCAGCAGCAAACCCGCAATAATCAGCGATACGCTTTTGATCATCTCAGCAGCCGGACTCTCCCCTGCCGCCATTTTCTGCTGCATCAGCATGAGGTTTTTAAAGCCCTGGTTTTTCACCAGCGATATCCCCACCACCGAGCTAAAGATCACCAGAATCAGCGTCAGCAGCACCCCAAGCACGTGGGCGACCTGGATAAAGATCGATATCTCAATGTAAACGTATAAAAAAACGGCAATTAACGGAATCCAACGCACCGGCGTCTCCTTCATTAACAGACGCTGATGTCGGCGCCCGTAGTCATAGATGTGCTATTCGCATTAGTAAGATGTTGGGCCAAAGCACCATTTTTCAATCGTAAAAAAAGCTTATTTTTTTCAAGAATGGAAAAGCGGTGATTCATTTCACAAATTAATAATTCTTATAGAATTCACTACATAATAAGTGATCAGGATGACTGATATTCGCTATCATCAGCATATGATCGTGGGCACCGGGCCGGTTAAAGAAATAATCTGCGGCTAGAAAATGCGCGAGATCTCATAAATTCTGCGTATTGGGTGAATTCATATAGCAGCTTGAAAAGAAGGTTCACATGTTAAACAACATTCGTATCGAAGAAGATCTGTTGGGTACCAGGGAAGTTCCAGCTGACGCCTACTACGGCGTTCATACTCTGAGAGCGATTGAAAACTTCTACATCAGCAACAGCAAAATCAGCGACATCCCTGAATTTGTCCGGGGTATGGTGATGGTGAAGAAGGCCGCGGCGCTGGCTAACAAGGAACTTCAAACGATCCCCAAGAGCGTAGCGAACTCGATTATCGCCGCATGCGACGAGGTGCTGAATAACGGTAAATGCATGGACCAGTTCCCGGTTGACGTATTCCAGGGCGGCGCAGGTACCTCCGTTAACATGAACACCAACGAAGTGCTGGCGAACATCGGTCTTGAGCTGATGGGTCACCAGAAAGGTGAATACCAGTACCTCAACCCTAACGATCACGTTAACAAATGCCAGTCTACCAACGATGCCTACCCGACCGGTTTCCGCATCGCGGTCTACGCCTCAATCCTCAAACTGATCGACGCCATCAACCAGCTTGGCGAAGGTTTCCAGCATAAAGCCGTCGAGTTCCAGGACATTCTGAAAATGGGCCGTACTCAACTGCAGGATGCGGTACCGATGACCCTCGGCCAGGAATTTCATGCATTTAGCGTTCTACTAAACGAAGAAACCAAATGCATTCTGCGCACTGCTGAACTGCTACTGGAAGTGAACCTCGGCGCGACCGCCATCGGTACCCGCCTGAACACCCCGGATGGTTATCAACAACTGGCAGTCCAAAAGCTGGCAGAAGTCAGCGGCCTGCCGGTTGTACCGGCGGAAGATCTGATTGAAGCCACTTCAGACTGCGGTGCCTACGTGATGGTACACAGCTCCCTGAAGCGTCTGGCGGTCAAAATGTCCAAAATCTGTAACGACCTGCGCCTGCTCTCTTCAGGCCCGCGCGCTGGCCTGAACGAAATCAACCTGCCCGAACTGCAGGCCGGTTCTTCTATCATGCCAGCCAAGGTGAACCCGGTAGTCCCGGAGGTCGTCAACCAGGTCTGTTTCAAAGTTATCGGCAACGACACCACCGTCACTATGGCTTCCGAAGCCGGTCAGCTACAGCTGAACGTCATGGAGCCGGTAATTGGTCAGGCGATGTTTGAATCTATCCATATTCTGACCAACGCCTGCTACAACCTGCTGGAGAAATGCGTCAGCGGCATCACCGCCAACAAAGCGGTATGTGAAAGCTACGTCTATAACTCGATTGGCATCGTCACCTATCTCAACCCGTATATCGGCCACCACAATGGCGATATCGTCGGCAAAATTTGCGCCGAAACGGGCAAGAGCGTCAGGGACGTGGTGCTTGAGCGCGGGCTGCTGACCGCAGCCGAGCTGGATGACATCTTCTCTGCGCAGAACCTAATGCATCCGGCCTATAAAGCGAAGCGATACACCGATGAAAGCGAACAGTAAACTTTCAGATTAAACTAACCACGGGCATGTCAGCGATGACATGCCTTTTTTGTTCTTACAGCTCCACCAAATTACAACAATCCAATATCAACTTGTTAATAAAACAAGGAAGGCATATATGTTTAGTGCAGAACTCGTTATTGTCCTGCTGGCTATTTATCTGGGAGCCAGACTCGGGGGCATCGGCATCGGTTTTGCCGGTGGCCTGGGCGTCCTCGTCCTGACCCTCGTCTTTCAAATTCAACCCGGCGCGATCCCCTTCGACGTCATCGAAATTATTATGGCGGTCATCGCCGCTATCGCAGCTATGCAGGTCGCCGGGGGGATGGACTATCTGGTCAGCCTCGCCGAACGAATGCTCCGGCGTCATCCTAAATACATCACCTTTCTCGCCCCGCTGGTCACCTGGTTTATGACCGTGCTGGCGGGAACCGGGCATACCGCGTTCTCCACTCTGCCGGTTATCACCGAAGTGGCGAAAGAACAGGGCATCCGTCCCTCACGCCCGCTCTCCATCGCCGTGGTAGCCTCGCAGATTGCGATTACCGCCTCGCCGATTTCCGCGGCAGTGGTGTTCTTTGCCGGGATCCTAGAACCGCTGGGTGTGAGCTACCTGACCCTGCTGGCGATCTGTATTCCGGTAACCCTGGTTGCCGTCATGCTCACCGCCATCGTATGTAACTTCCTCGGCTGTGAGCTCAAAGATGATCCTGTCTACCAGGAGCGTCTGGCAAAAGGGGAAGTCAAACTGCGCGGTAGTCAGGTGTTTGAGCTTAAGCCACACGCCAGACGCTCCGTATTGCTGTTCCTGGTCGGTATCGTGGCGGTGATGTTCTACGCCACCGCTATCAGCGACACCGTTGGCCTGATTCAAAACCCGGTCCTGCCGCGTAATGAAGCGATTGTGGTGTTTATGCTGACCATCGCCACGCTGATTAGCATCACCTGCAAAATCGATACCGGTGAAGTGCTCAACGCCAGCACGTTTAAATCCGGGATGAGCGCCTGCGTCTGCGTTCTCGGCGTCGCCTGGCTGGGGGATACCTTCGTCAAAGCGCACATTAGCGATATCCAGACCGTCGCGGGCGACCTGCTGCACAACTATCCGTGGCTGCTGGCAGTGGTGTTATTCTTCGCCGCGACGCTGCTTTACTCCCAGGCAGCCACCACCAAGGCGCTGATGCCCGCTGCGCTGATGCTGGGCGTGACGCCGCTGACCGCCATCGCCTCGTTTGCCGCCGTCTCCGCGCTGTTCGTCCTGCCAACCTACCCGACTCTGTTGGCAGCAGTCGAAATGGATGACACCGGCTCGACCCGCATTGGCAAATACGTCTTTAACCATGCCTTCCTGATCCCCGGCGTGATCGCCATTACGCTGTGCGTGATCCTCGGGTTTATTTTTGGTGGCATTCTGCTGTAAATCTCTTCAAATTCGGGCCAGATCCTGGCCCGTTTCGTTAATCCCTTTACCTTGCGTGCTATAGTGCCTCTTTTCGCTGATACGAGGTTCACGATGACTACGCCTGATGCTGTTGTTGTACTCTGTACCGCGCCGGATGAAGCAACCGCCCAGGATCTGGCGGCCAAAGTGCTGGCGGAAAAACTCGCCGCCTGCGCTACTCTCCTGCCGGGAGCGACTTCGCTCTACTATTGGGAAGGGAAGCTGGAGCAGGAGTATGAAGTGCAAATGCTGCTGAAAACCGATCTCGCCCACCAGCAGGCGTTGCTGGACTGCCTGAAGTCCCATCATCCGTATCAAACCCCTGAACTTCTGGTTCTGCCCGTCATTCACGGAGACAACGATTACCTCTCATGGCTCAACGCATCATTACGCTGATCCTGCTGCTTTGCAGCACATCAGCCATTGCCGGACTGTTCGACACACCTGGCCGTTCGAACTTTGTTTCTGCTGATCAGGCTTTCGCCTTTGATTTTCAGCAGAACCAACACGACTTAAATCTGACCTGGCAAATCAAGGATGGTTACTATCTCTATCGCAAACAGATCAAACTGACGTCCGCCGATGCGACGTTTACCGAACCCTCTCTGCCGTCAGGCGAATGGCATGAGGATGAGTTCTACGGCAAAAGTGAAATTTACCGCCAGCGCCTGAGCATACCGGTAACCCTCACTCACGCAGCCGCAGGCGCGACCCTTACCGTGACTTATCAGGGCTGTGCGGATGCCGGTTTTTGCTATCCGCCAGAAACTAAAATCGTGCCGCTCGGCAAGGCGCTCGCACTCTCCAGCAGCGATGCCGTAGCCCCGAAGCTCAACCCACCTCTGCCACTGGAAACGCGCCCGGCGCTACCGGTAGAGTCGCCGTCTGATCTTTCTTCCCCGGCCCCAGATAACAAAGACTCCGACCTTCCCTTTACCGCGCTATGGGCGCTGTTAATTGGTATCGGCATCGCGTTTACCCCCTGCGTGCTGCCGATGTACCCGCTGATTTCCAGCATCGTGCTGGGTGGTAAGCAGCGGCTTTCCACCGCCCGCGCCCTGCTGCTGGCGTTTATTTACGTTCAGGGGATGGCGTTAACCTATACTGCGCTGGGACTGGTGGTCGCCGCTGCGGGTTTACAGTTCCAGGCGGCGCTACAACATCCTTATGTGCTAATCGGCCTGTCGGTAGTGTTTATCCTGCTGGCGCTGTCGATGTTTGGTCTGTTTACGCTGCAATTGCCTTCGTCGCTGCAAACGCGTCTGACGCTGATGAGCAACAGGCGTCAGGGCGGTTCGTCGGGCGGCGTATTTGCGATGGGGGCGATTGCCGGACTCATCTGCTCGCCTTGCACGACAGCCCCGCTGAGCGCCATTTTGCTGTATATCGCCCAGAGCGGTAATCTGTGGCTGGGCGGCGGAACGCTGTATCTCTACGCGCTCGGTATGGGGCTACCGTTGATCCTGGTGACCGTATTCGGCAACCGCCTGCTGCCAAAAAGCGGCCCGTGGATGGCTCACGTCAAGACCGCCTTTGGTTTTGTGATCCTCGCCCTGCCGGTATTTTTACTGGAACGTATCATCGGCGATCTCTGGGGCCTGCGGCTTTGGTCACTGCTTGGCGTCGCCTTTTTTAGCTGGGCGTTTATTACCTCTCTTGGCGCCACCCGTCCATGGCTGCGCATTGTGCAGATTGTGATGCTTGGCGCCGCGCTGGTCAGCGCACGTCCGTTACAGGACTGGGCTTTCGCCACAGCAGTCGCCCAACAGCAGACGCATCTGGAATTTACCCGCATCAATAATATCGCCGAACTCAACCAGGCGTTGACGCAGGCTAAAGGCAAACCGGTGATGCTCGATCTGTACGCCGACTGGTGCGTGGCCTGCAAAGAGTTCGAGAAATACACCTTTAGTTCGCCTGACGTACAGCAGGCCCTAAAAGATACCGTTCTGTTGCAAGTGGATGTCACAAAGAACAGCGCTGAAGACGCGGCTCTGCTGAAGCACCTGCAGGTGCTCGGCCTACCCACGATTCTGTTCTTCAACGAACAGGGAGAGGAACAGCCCGCACAGCGCGTTACGGGTTTTATGGATGCTGCGGCATTCAGCGCCCATTTGCGCGATCGACAACCGTGAGCGACACTTTAGGAGGAAAAATGGAGGAGAAGACCGTGCAACGTGAAGATGTCCTGGGTGAAGCCATCCAAATCCTCGAAATCGAGGGTATCGCGAACACCACGCTGGAAATGGTCGCCGAGCGCGTGGCTTACCCGCTCGATGACCTCAAGCGTTTCTGGCCCGACCGCGAAGCCCTGCTGTATGACGCGCTACGCTATCTCAGCCATCAGGTCGACGTCTGGCGTCGTCAGCTATTGCTGGACGACTCGCTAAGCGCGGAGCAGAAACTGCTGGCGCGTTATGCTGCGCTGACCACATGCGTGAGCAATCATCGCTATCCAGGCTGCCTGTTTATTGCTGCCTGTACGTTCTATCCGGACGCCCAGCATCCGATCCATCAGCTTGCTGAGCAGCAAAAGCAGGCTTCGCTGGCCTACACTCATGAATTGCTTAGCCAGCTCGAAGTTGACGATCCGGCAATGGTCGCGAAGCAGATGGAACTTATTATCGAAGGCTGCCTGAGCCGCCTGTTGATCAAACGCAGTCAGGCCGATGTCGATACCGCACGTCGCCTGGCGGAAGACATTTTGCGTTTTGCTCAGTGCCGAATGGGCGGGGCTCTAACCTGATTCCGATATCTTAACCGATACATCACGCATATAATTTCCCCCTCACGGATATGCTGACAGGGTTTTATATGCGTTCTCTTCTTTGGGTTGCCATCATGGGGCTGTGTTCGACACCGCTTCTGGCAGCTTCCCCGCAAGGTTTTTCTTTCGCGCACAAAGACTGGGAACTTGCCTGTGACAACACCGGTACCTGTCGGGCTGCGGGCTATGGCACGACAATGGGTGAAGTCAGCGTCTTGCTGACACGCAACGCGGGCGAGGCACAGCACGTCATCGCCCTCGCCACCTTCGCCCAGACCGAGCACGATATTCCGCCCGATGCGACGGTGAATTTATTCATCGACGGTCAGGATAACGGCGCGCTTGATGCCAACGACGAGAGCCATTTTCGCTTTGACGATACCCAGACAGCGGCTCTGATTCAGGCCCTGGAGCACAACGGCAAAATTGAGCTGGCGCTTAACGACGAGCGCAAGCAGCTCTCCAGCACAGGCAGCAGCGCCGTATTTCTGAAAATGGATGAGTTCCAGCAGCGCCTGGGCACCGCCGATGCGCTGCTGCGTAAAGGCGATGCAGGAGATGACAACATCCTGGCGGCAACGCCTGCGCCGGAAATTATCGCCGCGCCTGTCATTCACAATGCAGCAACCACGACGCTAACGGCAAAGCAGCGGCAAAAACTTCTCCCACAGCTGGTCCCTTTGCTCAACAGCCATTGCGATGACTGGCAGAACGCTGATATTCCGGCATCGGAGCGCCAGCTCACCGCCACCCCGCTGGATAAAAGCCACACGCTGATCAAGACACTATGCTGGCGCGCGGCCTATAACGACGGCTACGCCGTATGGGCCGTGGATAAAACGCTGCTGACCCAGCCTCAACTGGTAACCACCGACGCCTCCAGCTATGCCGATGGCGTTATCACCTTTTTCCACAAAGGCCGCGGTATCGCCGACTGTATTAGCGGAGAAGAGCGCGTCTGGGATGGCAAAACGTTTGTCCAGAGCCTGAAATACACTACTGGCGACTGCCGTGAAATCGCCCCCGGCGGCGCGTGGATGCTACCTACCTTCGTCAGCCAGGTTATCCCCAAACAGCAGAAAGATGCCGATAACAGCGCACTGAAGGCGCTATACAACGCCGTATTAAAAGAGCAGCAGGCCAACCCGGAGTTGGATCTAAATAAAATCGCCGAACAGTTTCCCCTCAGCGGTCATGTCAGCCATTTTACGCTGGCCTATGCGGATGACTCTCTGGTCTCGACGACGAAGCCCTCCGCCGATATTAGTGATGATGAGTGGCAGGCATTTCTCCAGTCCGATATCAGCGCCGACTCCGAAAACGGCAAAGTCAGCTTTACGCTGGTGGACCTCGACGGCGACGGCAGACGCGATTTAATCATCGACAGCTACGTCGGCGGCACGGGCCTCTTTAGCTACACCGGCGTATTAAAACGCGGGGATGATGCTTTTGATGCGGTCAATAACGACGACAGCGGCAACGGCGATGACTTTGACGCAGGCGTTCCTGGCGCGCTCTATTCCCTGAACGGCCGCGGAGCGAACCAGTGGAGCCACTGGGTAAGAATTAACGGCCAGGTTTACGCGCTTTGGTACAACGGCCAGTTTGGCGAAGATAACCTCTATCTATTGCGCCCTTTTAGCCCCTCCAGCAGCACCCCGGCGGTGACAATTCGCTATCGCTACACCCTCGACGACATCAGCTCGCCGGAGAAAGACCAGCCGCTGACGCCTGCACTGAGCGACGGGGAAAAGTCAGATCTGCTGAAGTCGCTGGAAGTGATGCAGAGCAGCCTGCTGAAGGATAAGCCACAGAGCGACAGCGACGCGCCGATTTGCCCTATCCCCCCAGGTACATCAGCCGACGATGCGGACAGCTACTACAGCGGCGTGGCATCTAATTATATTTATGAAACCGTGGCTTACATTCCGGTTTGGCTGAACGAAAAATGTTTTATCGGTACCATCTTTAGCCACCACGGTGCATACCGTCACGGCGTTGATGCGGAAATCACCATCAGCTCGCCGCGCGATGACGAAGACATCGTTGGCGACTACAACATATCCGGGCTGCGCCGCGCTATCTCGGTAACCAGCGGCTGGAAAACTCGCGAAGGTGATAACGGCATGATGTGATTTTAAGCAAAAAAGCGCCTTCGGGCGCAGAATTGCCGTAAAGTTAAGCAACCGGTAGATAAATCGAGAAATTTGATTGACGGATCGTACGGATTACGGTTTAATGCGCCCCGTTGCCCGGATAGCTCAGTCGGTAGAGCAGGGGATTGAAAATCCCCGTGTCCTTGGTTCGATTCCGAGTCCGGGCACCACTATTTAGAGAACCCAGCCTATGGCTGGGTTTTTGCTTTCTGAGAACCGGACTCTTCATCGAACTACGTTCGATTATTCGCCGCACAGCGGCTCACCCCTTCGGGGCCAGCGCGACAAGCGCGCTGTTCAACGCCTCCGGCGTTAGTCCGAGTCCGGGCACCACTATTTAAAGAACCCAGCCTATGGCTGGGTTTTTGCTTTTCTGCTTTCAGCTAAACATCGTCCTTCCAAGCTGATGCCCCGCTTCCAGATGAGCTTCCGCCGTTTCCAGTTCCGGTAACAACATCATCTGAGAACTCACTACCGTAGCTCCACAATAGTCAAAAATCCCATGGGAGATTTGTGCATTAAACGCATCCGTGAACCCATGCTTATCATACGTTTTCTGATTCGCTGCGCCTAAGGCAACCAGATGCACCCGCAGGTGGCCCAGCTTCTTCACTACGTTACCATCGGCGGTCTCCTCATAAGCCCAGCCGTTTGAGAACACGCGATCGATCCATCCTTTTAGCAGACCTGGCATCGACCACCAATAAATAGGGAAAACCAGCACCAGCGCGTCGGCGTTGTCGATCCGGGCCTGTTCAGCAATCACATCTGCCGGCGTGGCGTCGGTTTGCAGGAAAGCTGCGATATCCGGCGCAGCAAAAACCGGGTTAAAACCTTCCTGCGTTAAATCAGCGAGTTCAGCAGTATTATGCGGGTTAGATTCAGCGATCCCTTGGGCAATCGCCGTGGCGACGCTATGCGTCAAAGAAGTGTTAAGGGGGTGAGAAACCACAATTAATGCATGCATGACGGAGACTCCAGTTGCCATATGACGATATCGGACGTAGTCTTATATACTAACAGTAACCTACCGATGGTAAGTTACCTTTGGTATATAAGCTTGTCAACGGGAGAATGCCCTATGTCTGAACCACTCGTACGGCAGCGTTTATCGCGAGAAGAACGGCACAAGCAGCTGGTTGATGTCGCCTGGCATATTATTCGTGAAGAAGGAACCGATGCCCTGACGTTGGGCTACCTGGCGACACAGGCGGGCGTCACCAAACCGGTGGTTTACGATCATTTTGACAGCCGTTCGGGACTTTTCGCCACACTTTATACCGAGTACGACCAACGCCAGACGGCGAAGATGGATGAGATATTACGCAACACTGAGCCTGATGCAGAAAAAATGGCCTCAGCGATCGCCGACGCTTACATCGAGTGCGTGCTACATCAGGGACGGGAAATGCCGAGCGTGATGGCCGCGCTGGCCGGGACACCTGAGCTGGAGAAGATCAAACAAGAGTGCATCACCGCATTTACCGCAAAATGCCGGCAATACTTTTCACCGCTTTGTGGAAGCGATAATCTCAGCGAGGCCGCCATTCTTGCCATGCTCGGCTCCGCTGACGGGCTAGCGACCGCGGTAGTGAACGGCGTCATCACAGAACAACAGGCTAAAGATGAGCTATTTCAGGTGATTATGTCGATGTTGCAGCGCTGCTGCCGTGCATGAGGAGCACTGCCAAGTGGCGGCTTACGCCTTACACGGCCTACAAAACTAACAAGCGCCAGCCACCGGGCGGCGGGCGCTTTAATTATCAGCCGCCTGCTTTCTTAATCGCCGCATCCAGCGAGGCTTTATCCGCCAGTCCTGGGAACACGGTAATCGTCGCTTCCGTGGCACCCGTTGTTGGCATCACGATAACCCCGGGCGTGCCGCTCAGGCCGATTTCCTGCGCCAGTTGATTCGTGCCATCCAGCACCGCTCCAACATCCGTCGCTTTCTTCGCGTCGAAATTCACTTTCTTCGCCTGCTGCTGGATGTCGGCGGCCGTCAGCTTGCCTTCGTTATGCCCGGTGGAATAAATCCCATTGTGGTAGGTCAAATAGGCTTCTGCGCCCTTCTGCTGATAAATCTGCAGACCGGTTTTCGCCGCTTCCAGAGAGGTTTCCCAACGGCTGCCAAAAATAGGCCACTCTTTGAAAGCGAAGCGAGTCTGCGGGTTCTCTTTGATCACCTGCTCCATAACCGGCGCCAGACGACTGCAGTAAACGCATTGATAATCAAAGAACTCAATGACCGTCACTTTGCCCTCTTTCGGGCCATAGGTCGGCGTATTTTTATCCTGAGTCAGTACGACAGCGTTCTTCAGTACTGCCTGAGTCGCCGCGCTGGCCTGCTGCTGCTCCTGAATCTGTTGCAGCTTCTGGCTGGCCTGCAATAGCACTTCAGGATGCGCAACTAAATAATCGGCAGCAATTTTGCCAATACGGGCTTCCTGTTCGGGCGTAAACGTCGCCGCAGGCGCATCAGCGGCGGTCGCCATCACCGGAAGCAGAGCGGCGCCAATAAAGGCGAGTGTCAGTAAATTCTTATGGCCGGGCATGTGGGTAGTCCTTGCGATAGGTAAACGGCAGGTGTGTCTTTACCCACAAAATATCATCCTTTGCCGGCGAATCATCACCAGACAGGGCAATGATTGGTAACTATATTTTTCAATAACCATATACGTGCCGGCTTTCCGCCCGGTGGTCAACGCGACCGAACGGGAGTACGCTTCGCCCCCTGCTTTTCCCTGTGGGATCCTTTTTTAGTTAGATGAGTTGGGTATGAACGAGTTTTTCAGTCAGTGGGACGTGGCGGTCATTCTGCTGCAAATTATTGCTATCGATCTGTTATTGGGCGGCGACAACGCGGTAGTGATCGCGATGGCCTGCCGTAAGCTGCCGCCACATCAGCGAACCAAAGCCATTATTATCGGCACCTTCGGCGCGATAGTGGCGCGCGTGCTGCTGCTGGCAGTGGCTATCTATTTGCTCTCGTTACCGTGGTTAAAAGTAGTCGGTGCGCTGATGCTGCTGTGGATTGGCATCAAGCTGGTCACGAATCAGGAAGAAGAGAGCGAAGTCAGCAGCTCCAGCAGCCTGTGGCGCACCGCGGTCACCATTACCGTCGCCGATGTGATTATGTCGCTGGATAACGTACTGGCGGTTGCCGCCGCCGGGAAAGGCCACCTGGTGCTGGTCGCATTGGGCGTGCTGATCAGCATCCCGATTATCGTCGCAGGCAGTAAACTGGTCCTGGCGATCCTTAACCGCTTCCCGTCCGTGGTGATGCTGGGCGGCGCGCTGATTGGCTGGATTGCCGGTTCGATGATGGTGACCGACGTGACTATCGTGCATCTGTTCCCCAACGCACCCGCGGCTCTCCCTTTGATTGGCGGTGCCATCGGCGCAGCTCTGGTACTGCTGGAAGGACTACGCAGAAACCGCAGGCCCTCCGCCGAATAGCGTCCGCTCCGACGCCGTCAATCCCGACGGCGTCAAGTTTGCGCCACTTTTCCCTCCCATCCGCGCTCATTTGCCCTACGCTTATTAAAGACACCTGATCCAGGGATCTGTAACCGTACTATTGCGCATAAATGAGATAACATCATGGAATTAAAGGATTATTATGCCATTTTAGGGGTTCAGCCAACGGACGATCTGAAAACCATCAAGACCGCCTATCGCCGTCTGGCACGCAAATATCACCCCGATGTCAGCAAAGAAACCGAGGCCGAAGCTAAATTCAAAGATCTCGCCGAAGCCTGGGAAGTCCTCAAAGATGACCAGCGTCGCGCCGAGTATGACCAGCTCTGGCAGCACCGCAACGATCCGCAGTTTGGTCGTCAACATCAGCAGTCCCATGAACAAAGCTACAGTCAGCAGGACTTTGACGATATTTTCTCTTCGATGTTTGGCCAGCAGGCACACCAAAGCCGCCGCCAGCACGGTGTCCGCGGCCACGATTTAGAGATAGAAGTTGCGGTATTCCTTGAAGAGACGTTGGCCGAGCAGACGCGCACCATCAGCTATAAACTGCCGGTTTATAACATCTTTGGCATGGTCGAGAGCGAAACGCCGAAAACGCTGAATGTGAAAATTCCTTCGGGCGTCGTTGATGGCCAGCGCATCCGCCTGAAAGGCCAGGGCACCCCCGGCGAAAATGGTGGCCCAAACGGCGACCTGTGGCTGGTGATTCATATCGCCCCGCACCCGCTGTTTGATATCGTCGGCCACAACCTTGAAATCGTCCTGCCGCTGGCGCCGTGGGAAGCCGCATTAGGTACCAAAGTCACCATTCCAACGCTGAAAGAGAGCATTCTGCTAACCATTCCACCGGGCAGTCAGGCCGGGCAGCGCCTGCGCGTGAAAGGCAAAGGGCTGGTCAGCAAAACCACCACCGGCGATCTGTATGCGGTGATTAAAATCGTTATGCCGCCAAAACCAGATGAGAAGAGCCGCGAACTCTGGCAGCAGCTGGCCGATGCGCAATCCAGCTTCGAGCCGCGCAAGACATGGGGGAAAGCCTGATGGCTAAGATAACAGTGACGTTCACGATTACCGAGTTTTGTCTCCACACCGGCGTTTCCGAAGAGGAGCTAAACGAAATTGTCGGTCTTGGCATGATTGAACCGCGCCAGCCACAGCGGGAAAACTGGCTGTTTGATGATAGCGCGGTGACGCTCGTTCACCGCGCCGTGCGCCTGCGCCAAGAGCTGGAGCTGGATTGGCCGGGTATCGCCGTGGCGCTGACGCTGCTGGATGAAAACGCGCGCCTGAGCCGCGAGAATCAAATTCTTCAGCATCGACTGGCGCGCTTTCTGACGCATAGTTAAGCCTGTCCGCAGACGGCGGTAAACCCGTAGCCCGGGCAGGCGCCTGGCGCCGCCCCCGGGAGCATAGCGCAGGATGGCATACTTTCCCGGAGGCGATGCTGCGCATCTGTCCGGGCTACCGGTCCGCAAAACGACGGTGAACCTGTTGCGCAGCGCAAACTGGGAGGAAAACGCAAAGCCGCCATCCGGCACAAATACCGCGCAATATCTTATTAACCCTGCACCCACTTCGGCAGCCAGTCGCCATGGCTGTCGATCAGATCATCCACCAGCGCATAGATCTCTTCAATACCCAGCACCGCCGCCGTATGCGGGTCCATCATGGTCGCATAATAGACGTAATCGCGGTTCTCCGTGAGGATCGCCTCGGTCAGCAGAGTCTGTACGTTGATGTTGGTTTGCATCATGGCCGCCAGATGGGCAGGCAGCTTGCCCGCTTTGGTCGGCTGAATGCCGTTAGAGTCCACCAGACAAGCCACTTCCACGCAGCATCCCTGCGGCAGGTTATCTATCAGGCCATCGTTACGCACGTTGCCGTAAATCACGCTCGGCTCGCCGGTCCAGATGGCATTCATAATGGTGCTGGCGTATTCGCGTGAGGGTTTAACCTCAATACGCTCGCTGGTTTTATACAGCTCCAGCTCTTTGTGCCAGTTTGCCACCTGCTCTACACAGCGTTTCGGATACTCGTCCAGCGGTATCTGATAACGCTCGATAAGGTCCTCACGCCCTGGTTTGATAAACCACGGGGTGTATTCCGCGAAGTGCTCGGAGGATTCGGTGACAAAGTAGCCCAGCTTTTTGAACATCTCATAGCGGACGATGTTCTGGCAGCGCGAATCCTCACGATGCTTCGGCGCGCGGCCTTCGGCAAATGCCTGTAACATCTCCGGATAAATACTGACGTAGCTGCCGTCACTAAGCTTTTTCTCCAGCGACAGGTAAAAAGCCATATGGTTAATGCCCGCGCAGCGGTAGCGTAAATCCGCTGGGTCAAGGTCCAGATCGTGAGCCAGCTCCTCCGCCGTCCCCTGCACCGAATGGCACAGTCCAACCTGCTTAATATGTGGATAGCGGGCATACATCGCCCAGGTGTTCATCGCCATCGGGTTGACGTAGTTAAGCATCGTGGCGTTCGGGCAGACTTCGGTCATATCGTCGCAGATGCGCCACAAGTGTGGAATCGTGCGCAGCGCGCGCATGATCCCGCCCGGGCCAAGGGTATCAGCAATGGTTTGTTCCAGACCATGCAGCTTACAGACTTCAAAATCGGTCACCGTACAGGGCTGATAGCCGCCAATCTGGAAGGCTACCACCACGAAATCCGCATCCTGTAGCGCCGCTTTCTGGTCGCGGTGGCAGCTAATTTCCCCATCAGCCCCGAGTGAATCCATCAGCTTACGTACCACAATATGTGACTCTTCCAGGCGAGTCGCATCCAGATCCATCAGGGCGATATGCGCGGATTTCAGCGCCGGGCGCTGAAAAACATCACCGAGAATATTTTTGACAAACACCGTCGAACCGGCACCGATAAAGGTAATTTTTGGGGCAGACATAGGGCTCTCTCCATAAGGTCATTGAACGGTGACAGAGTGGCATGCCGGGCCTTTGCCGCGCTGCCCTCTTCCCGCCGGAGCATTCCCGGAAACTCAGATCGACTATCTGCAAGCATAAAATATGAGTTTTTGGGAATAAATGGGCGGAAAAGAAGAGAAAACGGGCCGTTATTTCGACTAAGATGAGGGCTCACTGGCGCAAAAATCGGCAAGTATGATGATTCAGGAATCCACATCATGATCGATAAATCCCACGCGGCGCAGCCTGCCGACTCCTATATGAGCAGTAGCGATGAGCATCAACCCCGCAGCCCGCTGGCGCTCTACTCGGAATACCAGCGAATGGATATCGAACTGCGCACGCCTTATGCGATGACCGCCAGCCACTGGCACGGTCAGGTGGAGGTGAACGTTCCCTTCGATGGCGATGTGGAATATCTGATCAACGATGAAGTGGTACGCATTAAGCAGGGCTATATCACGCTATTTTGGGCCTGTACGCCTCATCGTCTGACGCGCCCCGGCGACTGCAAGCAGATGGCTATCTTTAACCTGCCGATGCATCTGTTTTTGTCCTGGCCGCTGGACCGGGAGCTTATCAACCACGTCACTCACGGGATGGTGGTGAAATCGCTGGCCGCCCAGCAGTTGAGTGTGTTTGAAATCCAGCGCTGGCAGCAGGAGCTGAACAGCGACAATGAACAGATCCGCCAGCTAGCGATCGATGAAATTGCCCTGATGCTCAAACGCCTGAGCCTCTCCGGCTGGCAGCCAATTCTGGTAAACAAAACCTCGCGTACCCACAAGAACAGCGTGTCGCGCCACGCTCAATTTTACGTCAGCCAGATGCTGGAATATATCGCCGCCCATTACGATCAGGCGCTCACCGTCGACGACGTTGCCGAGCACGTGAAGCTGAATGCCAACTACGCCATGGGGATTTTTCAGCGGGTGATGCAGCAGACCATGAAGCAGTACATTACCGCGATGCGCATTAATCACGTCCGCGCCCTGCTCAGCGACACCGATAAAACTATCCTGGATATCGCCCTTACCGCCGGTTTCCGCTCCAGCAGCCGCTTCTACAGCACCTTTAACAAGTATGTCGGCATGCCGCCGCAGCAGTACCGTAAGCTGAGCCAGCAGCGTCGCCACAGCCTGCCGCCCGCAGAGGTATAAAAAATGCCGCCGGGGGAAGCCCACGGCGGCATTGATTAACAGCAAAACGGATTAGTCGTTGATGCGCGGATGCTGATCCACCAGACGAGAACGTTTTTCCTGCAGGTCGGCGATCTCCTGATCGATATCTTCGATTTTATGCTCGATGTTATCGTAGTGCTCGCCGAGGATTTCCTTCGCTTCCTGGATATCGGACGCCGCAGGCGTTGCCCCTTTCAGCGGGCGATTCGCGGTCTCTTTCATCGACAGGCCGGTAATCAGACCGATAACCGCAATCACCATCAGATAGTAGGCTGGCATCATCAGGTTCTGCGTACTTTCCACCAGCCACGCCGCCAGAGTTGGCGTCAGACCGGCAATCAGCACCGAGATGTTAAAGGCGCTGGCAAGGGCGCTAAAGCGAATATGGGTCGGGAACATCGCCGGCAGCGACGAGGCCATGACGCCAATAAAGCAGTTCAGGATCACCGCCAGCAGTAGCAGACCGGCGAAAATCAGGCCGAGAACGTTACTGTTGATCATGATAAAGGCCGGAATCGACAGCGCGAACAGCGCAACGCTACCAATCAGAATAAACGGACGACGGCCAAAGCGGTCGCTGAGCATCCCGATAACCGGCTGCACAAACAGCATCCCGACCATAATCGCGATAATAATCAGCACCCCGTGGTCTTCTGAATAGTGCAGGTTATGCGACAGGTAGCTCGGCATGTAGGTCAGCAGCATGTAGTAGGTCACGTTGGTGGAAATCACCAGACCGATACAGGTCAGCAGGCTGCGCCAGTGTTTAGTCGCAATCTCTTTAAAGGAGACTTTCGGCCCTTCCTGTAATCCTTCGCGATCGCCCTGCTCCATCTTATCAACATGTTGCTGGAACGCCGGGGTCTCTTCCAGCGCATGACGCAGATAAAGACCAATAATCCCTAGCGGCAGCGCCAGGAAGAACGGAATACGCCAGCCCCAGTCGAGGAAGTTCTCTTCGCCCACCACGCTGGAAATCAGCACCACCACGCCCGCGCCCATCACAAAACCGGCGATCGAACCGAAGTCCAGCCAGCTGCCCATAAAGCCACGTTTACGGTCAGGCGAATATTCCGCAACAAAGATAGATGCACCGGTATATTCCCCGCCAACCGAGAAACCCTGTGCCATTTTACACAGCAGCAGCAGGATCGGCGCCCAAATACCAATCGTGGCATACGACGGAATAAGACCGATACAGAATGTACTTATCGACATAATGACGATGGTTATCGCCAGTATCTTTTGTCGACCATATTTATCGCCCAGCATCCCGAAGAACAGGCCGCCTAGCGGACGAATTAAGAATGGAACCGAGAATGTACCGAGTGCGGCAATCATCTGCACGCTGGGGTCTGCACCGGGGAAAAAGACTTTACCTAAGGCATACGCAACAAAACCATATACCCCAAAATCGAACCATTCCATCGCGTTACCCAGCGACGCTGCGGTAATCGCTTTCTTCAGTTTGCTGTCATCAATGATGGTCACATCCCGAAGAGTGATTGGCTTTACTTTTTTCCTTTTAAGCATAATTTTCCTCTTTTGCTCTCGCCTTGAGCGCACGAATCTCCGCCGAATGACAAGGTCATTCGCGTCATGCGTTGGGAGCAATTCATTGCTGTGCTCCACCTTTCAAGCGTAGCAGGTTTGCCTGCACTGTCTGCTGACAGTCTGTACAACCGAACCTGTTGACGCCTGCTCTGGCCATAAATGAATAAACGGAGTCGCTATAAGTATGGTGAATTTGCGATCTCGCCTTTTTACCCTAACAGCGTTTAATTATGGGATCAACTTCACAAAAATTTACCCACCCTTAAACAGAGTCGCCCACAACCAATAAGTTCAATGAATATTGGAACTTAGCGATATACTTCCGGAAATATCTGGCGGATTTTATGGAAATACCCCAGCGAACTCTCGTGATATATATTCTCTTTCTCCGTTGCTATTCATCATAAAAAAGGCCCGACAAAAGTACGTGATTGCGCTATAATCAGCGTCACTTTCGGCTATCAGCCGCCATTTAATGGACCAACGTCCTGTTTTATCCAGTAATCGCGAGGAACGTCATGTCACTGCCACACTGCCCAAAATGCCATTCTGAATACACTTATGAAGACAGCGGCATGTTTATCTGCCCGGAATGCGCCCACGAATGGAACAATGCCGAGCCTGCTGACGATAACGACGCGCTGATTGTCAAAGATGCCAACGGTAATTTACTGGCCGACGGCGACAGCGTTACCGTAGTCAAAGATCTGAAGGTTAAAGGCAGCTCTTCGATGCTAAAAATCGGTACTAAAGTGAAGAATATCCGCCTGGTTGAAGGCGATCATAATATTGACTGCAAAATTGATGGTTTTGGTCCGATGAAGCTAAAATCCGAATTTGTTAAAAAGAACTGATTTAATTCCCCCGGCGTACATCGTCGGGGGGAAATATATTTCCCGGTAAAAAAATCTGAAAAGTGGCCCTTATTCCCCGGTCACGCTGCGCTTACCAGGGCTACAGTCTCCCACGATCGTCGTTGCCGCCTGGCTTAATTTTGCAATCCCCTTCTACGCTTAATGGGATATTCGTTACCTGAGGTAATGGTTATGCCCTTAAGTCCCTATATCGCTTTTAGCGGCAACTGCGCTGCAGCCATCGCGTTCTACCAGCAGGCATTGGGTGCTGAGCTCATCCACCAAATCACTTACGGCGAAATGCCGCAGGATATACAAAATGCCGAGGACGGTTGCTCTTCCGGCCAGCACCTGGCTGCCGACGGTATCGCGCACGCCAGCCTTCGCATTGCGGATAGTGTCCTGATGCTCAGCGACAGTCCCTCCAGCAAAACGGAGCGCTACGCCGGGTTTACCCTCGTGCT
This sequence comes from Klebsiella sp., assembly GCF_027492335.1. Taxonomy (NCBI): domain Bacteria; kingdom Pseudomonadati; phylum Pseudomonadota; class Gammaproteobacteria; order Enterobacterales; family Enterobacteriaceae; genus Klebsiella; species Klebsiella sp. The sequence goes on from NZ_JAPUEW010000047.1 coordinate 165,597, forward strand.
GGATCCAAAAGATATTGAGGAAGGTAAACGCTGGTTTGACGGCCTCGCCGATGGCGGACAGATAGAGATGGTCTGGCAGGAAACCTTCTGGGCTCACGGTTTCGGTAAAGTGACCGACCGCTTCGGCGTCCCGTGGATGGTCAACGTGGTGAAAGAGCCTTAAAGCTTACGTACCCCCTCACCCTAACCCTCTCCCCAAAAGGGAGAGGGGACCGTCTGGCGCTGTTTTTTTATTACTCAGCCGTTCTACAAACAGCCGACTCCGGGCCTGCTTTTCTCCCTCTGGGAGAGGGCCGGAGTGAGGGTCAGCGCGCAGATATCCCCTCGTCTTGTCATCCCACTGGCACCCACTCTTCATCCTCCGGTCATCATGTTTTAACCGAGATGTAACAATAATCCGTCAGGATCGGCCCACGCTCAGAGGGAAAAACCTTCTTGTCCTTAGTGAGGCTCGATTGACATGTACTTATCCAGACATCCGACCAGTTACCCGACACGATATCAGGAAATTGCCGCCAAACTTGAGCAAGAGCTTCGCCACCACTACCGCTGCGGCGACTATCTTCCCGCAGAGCAGCAGCTGGCGACCCGCTTCGAAGTCAACCGCCATACCCTGCGCCGGGCTATCGATCAGCTAGTGGAACGCGGCTGGGTCCAGCGCCGTCAGGGCGTCGGCGTACTGGTGCTGATGCGCCCGATAGATTACCCGCTCAATGCCCAGGCGCGCTTTAGCCAGAACCTTCTCGAACAGGGCAGCCATCCGACCAGCGAGAAGCTGCTGTCGGTCCTGCGCCCGGCCAGCAGTCACGTGGCCGAAGCCTTTGCCATTAACGAAGGCGATAACATTATTCACCTGCGCACCTTGCGCCGCGTTAACGGCGTCGCCCTGTGTCTGATAGACCACTACTTTACCGACCTGCGCCTGTGGCCGGTGCTGCAAACCTTTACCCACGGCTCTCTCCATGACCTGCTGCGCGAACAGCTTGATATCGAACTGACCCGCGTACGCACCAAAATCAGCGCCCGACGCGCGCAGGCGAAAGAGAGCAACATCCTCGGCATTCCCAATATGGCGCCGCTGCTGTGCGTGCGCACGCTAAATCATCGCCAGGCCGAGCAGAGCGCAACGGAATACTCCGTCAGCCTGACCCGCGCCGACATGATTGAATTCACGATGGAGCACTGAATGCACTTTGATACCGCTACCCGCCAGCACTGGATGTCCGTGCTGGCCCACAGTGAACCACAAGAGCTTGCCGCGCGGATGCAAACGCTAAACCTCGCGCCGCAGTATGAGCTGATTCGTACCCCGGAAACCGGCCTGGTGCAGCTACAGGCGCGCATGGGCGGCATCGGCGATCGTTTCTTTGCTGGTGATACCACATTAACTCGCGCCGCGATTCGCCTGGCCGACGGAACGCTCGGCTATAGCTGGATCCTTGGCCGCGACCGTCCGCACGCCGAACGCTGTGCGGCTATCGATGCCCTGATGCAGTCGCCACACCATTTTCACACCCTGATGGAAACCCTGATAACCCCGCTGGAAGAACAACGTAGCGCGCGCATTGAAGCCCGACGCGCCGAAGTCAACGCCAGCCGGGTCGACTTCTTTACTCTGGTTCGCGGAGATAACGCATGACATTACAAACCGCCTTTACCCTACCGGTGCAGGACGCCCAACACAGTTTCCGCCGTCTGCTGAAAGCAATGAGCGAGCCGGGAATGATCGTCTCCCTGCAACAGCTCCAGCACGGCTGGCAGCCGCTGAATATCGCCTCCACCAGCCTGCTGCTGACGCTGGTCGATCACGACACGCCGGTCTGGCTGGCTCCCGCGCTGCATAACGACCTTGTCGGGCAGAATCTGCGATTTCATACCGGCGCGCCGCTGGTTGAACAGCCCCAGCAGGCGACCTTCGCCGTCGCCAATGACAGCATCAGCGCCGAACAGTTGAACGTGCTCTCAGCCGGGACCGTCGTCGCTCCGGAAACTGGCGTGACGCTGATTGTCCAGCTTGCCAGCCTTAGCGGCGGTCGTATGCTGCGTCTGACCGGCGCGGGCATCGCCGAAGAGCGGATGATCGCCCCGCAGCTGCCGGAATGCATTATTGAAGAGTTGACCGAGCGCCCGCACCCGTTCCCGCTGGGCATCGACCTGATCCTGACCTGCGGCGAACGCCTGTTGGCTATCCCGCGCACCACCCATGTCGAGGTCTGCTAATGTACGTAGCCGTCAAAGGCGGTGAGAAGGCGATCGTCGCCGCTCACGCCCTGCAGGAACATAAACGTCGAGGCGATGGACGGCTTCCTGAAATCAGCGTTGAGCAAATTAGCCAGCAGCTCAACCTGGCGGTGGACCGGGTGATGACCGAAGGTGGCATCGCCGACCGGGAGCTGGCGGCGCTGGCGCTAAAGCAGGCCAGCGGCGATAACGTTGAAGCGATTTTTCTGCTGCGCGCTTACCGTACCACGCTGCAAAGGCTGGCGGTCAGCGAGCCTGTCAATACCGCCAGCATGCGCCTTGAGCGTCGTATCTCGGCGGTCTATAAAGATATCCCCGGCGGCCAGATGCTCGGCCCGACCTACGATTACACCCATCGCCTGCTCGATTTTACCCTGTTGGCCAACGGTGAAACGCCGCCACTGGCAACCAACAGCACGCCACAGGAACCGACGCCGCACGTCTTTAATCTTCTGGTCCAGCAAGAACTGACAAAGGCCGAGCAAGATAGCAACGCGCAGCCCGATGACATCACCCGTAATCCGCCAGTTTATCCCTGCTCCCGCTCTTCACGTTTACAGCAGCTGGTGCGCGGCGACGAGGGTTATCTGCTGGCGCTGGCCTACTCCACCCAGCGCGGCTACGGGCGCAATCACCCGTTTGCCGGTGAAATTCGCAGCGGCTACGTCGCGGTAGAAATCACCCCCGAAGAGCTGGGATTCACTGTCAATATCGGCGAACTGCTGATGACCGAATGCGAAATGGTTAACGGCTTTGTTGACCCGCAGGATGAGCCGCCGCACTTTACCCGCGGCTACGGCCTGACGTTTGGCATGAGCGAGCGCAAAGCGATGGCGATGGCGCTGGTGGACCGCGCGCTCCAGGCACCGGAGTACGGTGAAGAGGTGGCCGGCCCGGCCCAGGACGAAGAGTTTGTGCTGGCTCATGCCGATAACGTCGAAGCGGCCGGTTTCGTTTCGCACTTAAAACTTCCCCACTATGTCGATTTCCAGGCCGAACTGGCGCTGCTTAAACGCCTGCAACGGGAGAATCAACGTGGCTAATGCATTGACCGGCTACAACTTTGCCTACCTCGACGAGCAAACCAAACGCATGATCCGCCGCGCCATCCTGAAAGCGGTGGCGATCCCCGGCTACCAGGTGCCCTTCGGCGGTCGCGAGATGCCGATGCCCTACGGTTGGGGAACTGGCGGCATTCAGCTTACCGCCAGCGTGATTGGTGAAAACGACGTGCTGAAGGTCATCGATCAGGGTGCCGACGACACCACCAACGCGGTGTCGATTCGCCAGTTTTTCCAGCGCGTCACCGGCGTCGCCACCACCGAATGCACCGAAGACGCCACGCTGATCCAGACTCGTCACCGGATCCCGGAAACGCCGCTGGTCGAAGATCAGATCCTGATCTTCCAGGTGCCGATCCCGGAACCGCTGCGCTTTATCGAACCACGCGAAACCGAAACCCGCACCATGCACGCGCTGGAGGAGTACGGCGTGATGCAGGTAAAGCTGTACGAGGATATCGCCCGTTTCGGCCATATCGCCACCACCTACGCCTATCCCGTAAAGGTGAATGGACGTTACGTGATGGATCCATCGCCGATTCCTAAATTCGATAATCCGAAGATGCATATGATGCCCGCGCTACAGCTGTTTGGTGCCGGGCGCGAAAAACGCATCTACGCGGTGCCACCCTATACCCCGGTGGAAAGCCTCGATTTCGACGATCATCCGTTTACCGTCCAGGAATGGGACGAACCATGCGCCATCTGCGGGTCGCGCCATAGCTATCTTGATGAAGTGGTGCTCGACGACAGCGGCAAACGAATGTTTGTCTGCTCCGATACCGACTATTGCCGCCAACAGAGCGAGGCGCAGAAAAAATGAGTCATCCGTTACTGGCGGTCAATAACCTGACCCACCTTTACGCGCCGGGCAAAGGCTTCAGCGATGTATCGTTTGAGCTATGGCCGGGCGAAGTGCTGGGTATCGTCGGCGAGTCCGGCTCCGGGAAAACAACCCTGCTGCAGGCGATTTCCGCCCGCCTGACACCGCAGCAGGGCGAAGTACGCTATCAGAACCGCTCGCTGTACGCGATGAGCGAAGCGGATCGCCGCCGCCTGCTGCGCACCGAATGGGGCGTAGTGCATCAGCATCCTATGGACGGCCTGCGCCGCCAGGTGTCGGCGGGGGGCAATATCGGCGAGCGCCTGATGGCGACCGGCGCCCGGCACTACGGTGATATTCGCGCCACCGCCGAGCAGTGGCTGCAGGAGGTGGAGATCCCGCCTTCACGCATTGACGACCTCCCCACCACCTTTTCCGGCGGCATGCAGCAGCGTTTGCAGATCGCTCGTAACCTGGTAACCCATCCGAAGCTGGTGTTTATGGATGAGCCTACCGGCGGGCTGGACGTGTCAGTGCAGGCGCGCCTGCTCGATCTGCTGCGTGGCCTGGTGGTCGAGCTGAATCTGGCGGTGGTGATTGTGACCCATGACCTCGGCGTCGCCCGCCTGCTGGCTAACCGCCTGCTGGTGATGAAGCAGGGTCAGGTGGTGGAAAGCGGCTTAACCGACCGGGTGCTCGACGATCCGCATCACCCCTACACCCAGTTGCTGGTGTCGTCGGTGTTGCAGAACTGATGTTGCAGTTGCCCGGCGGCGCTTCGCTTGCACGGGCCTACGAACAGCGCACCTGTAGGCCGGGTAAGGCGTAGCCGCCACCCGGCAATCAACCCCCAGAGGCCAACATGATCCGCGTTGAAAACATCCATAAAACCTTTGTTCTGCACCAGCAGCACGGCGTGCGTCTGCCGGTTCTCGCCGACGCCTCGCTGACCGTTAACACCGGTGAATGCGTGGTGCTGCACGGCCATTCCGGAAGCGGAAAATCAACCCTGCTGCGTTCGCTTTACGCCAACTACCTGCCCGATAGCGGCCACATTCATATTCGCCACGGCGACGAATGGGTCGACCTGGTCAGCGCCTCGGCGCGTAAAGTGCTGGAAGTACGTAAAACCACCATCGGCTGGGTCAGCCAATTTTTGCGGGTGATCCCGCGCATCTCGGCTCTCGAAGTGGTCATGCAGCCGCTGCTCGAACTGGGCGTTACGCGCGAAGAGAGCGCCTCACGGGCTGCCCGCTTGCTGACGCGCCTGAACGTTCCTGAACGCCTGTGGCATCTGGCTCCTTCCACCTTTTCCGGCGGCGAGCAGCAGCGCGTCAATATCGCCCGCGGCTTCGCGGTCGATTACCCGATTTTACTCCTCGACGAACCTACCGCCTCGCTGGACGCGAAAAACAGCGCTGCGGTAGTGGAACTGATTAACGAAGCCAAAGCGCGCGGCGCGGCTATCGTCGGCATTTTTCACGACGAGGCAACGCGTAACCAGGTCGCCGACCGCCTGCATCCGATGGGGATTTCAGCATGATTATCAATAATGTAAAGCTGGTCCTCGAAGACGAGGTGGTCAACGGTTCGCTGGAAGTACAAGACGGCAGAATTTCTGCCTTTGCCGAAAGCCAGAGTCGCCTGGCGGAGGCGATTGACGGCGAAGGCGGCTGGCTGCTGCCGGGGCTGATTGAACTGCATACCGACAATCTGGACAAGTTTTTCACCCCGCGTCCCAAGGTGGACTGGCCCGCCCACTCGGCGATGAGCAGTCACGACGCGCTGATGATCGCCAGCGGCATCACCACCGTGCTGGATGCCGTCGCCATTGGTGACGTGCGCGACGGTGGCGATCGTCTGGAGAATCTGGAAAAGATGATCAACGCCGTGGAAGAGACGCAAAAACGCGGCCTCAACCGCGCCGAACACCGGCTGCATCTGCGCTGCGAGCTGCCGCATCACACCACTCTGCCGCTGTTTGAGAAGCTGGTTAACCGCGAGCCGGTAAGCATGGTCTCCCTGATGGATCACTCCCCAGGTCAGCGCCAGTACGCTGACCGCAGCAAATATCGCGACTACTACCAGGGGAAATATCATCTGACCAACGAAGAGATGGATAAATTCGAAGAGGAGCAGATGGCGCTGGCGGCGGCCTGGTCGCAGCCCAACCGGCAGAGCATTGCCGCCATGTGCCGCGAGCGGAATATCGCGCTAGCCAGCCACGACGACGCCACCCATGAACATGTGGTCGAATCGCACCAGCTTGGCAGCGTGATCGCCGAATTTCCCACTACATTAGCCGCAGCGCAGGCATCGCGTCAGCACGGGATGAACGTCCTGATGGGCGCGCCGAATATCGTACGCGGCGGCTCACATTCGGGCAACGTCGCAGCTCATCACCTGGCGAGCAGCGGCCTGCTGGATATTCTCTCTTCCGACTATTACCCCGCCAGCCTGCTGGATGCCGCTTTCCGCATCGCCGATGACGACGGCAACGCGTTTACCCTCGCCCAGGCTATTCGTCTGGTGAGCAAAAACCCCGCGCAGGCGCTGGGACTGCACGATCGCGGCGCGATTGCCGAAGGTAAACGCGCGGATCTGGTGCTGGCACACCGTCGCGGCGAGCATGTCCATATCGATAACGTCTGGCGTCAAGGTAAGAGGGTCTTTTAATGACAGGGAAACTGATTTGGCTGGTCGGCCCATCCGGCGCCGGCAAAGATAGCCTGCTGGCGGCGCTGCGCCAGCGCGAACACCCGCAGCTACTGGTGGCACACCGTTACATTACCCGCCCGCACAACGCGGGCTGTGAGAACCATATCGCGCTCAGCGAACATGAGTTTTTCACCCGCGCCGAGCAGCATCTGTTTGCGCTTAGCTGGCACGCCAATAACAATTACTACGGTATTGGCATCGAGATTGACCTGTGGCTACACGCCGGATTTGACGTGGTTGCCAACGGCTCCCGCGCTCACCTGGCCCAGGCAAAAACGCGTTATGCCGACGCCCTGCTGCCCATCTGTTTACAGGTTTCGCCGGAAGTGCTGCGTCAACGCCTGGAGCAGCGTGGGCGGGAGAATGAAACGGAAATCGCCCAACGGCTGGAGCGCGCCGCCCGTTATACGCCGAGCGCGTGCCTGACCCTCAACAACGATGGCCGTCTGAGCCAGTCGGTGGATGCCCTGGTGTCGCTGATCCGCGTCCACGGGAACCGGCGTGAACAGCAGCTCGCCTGATGCGAGGAGAATGCATGAGCCTGACTATCCGCTTAACCGGCACCGGCGGTGCGCAACTGGTGCCGGTTTTCGGCTGCGACTGCCCCGCCTGCCGCCGCGCCCGCAGCGACGAGTCATATCGACGCCGCCCCTGTAGCGCGGTGGTCAAGTTCAACAGCGCGGTAACGCTGCTCGATGCCGGGTTACCGGATCTGATGGAGCAGTGGCCCGCCGGTAGCTTTCAGCAGTTTCTGCTCACCCATTATCATATGGATCATGTTCAGGGCCTGTTCCCACTGCGCTGGGGCGTGGGCGAAACCATTGTGGTCTATGGCCCTCCCGATGAACAAGGCTGCGATGATCTGTTCAAACATCCGGGCCTGCTGGACTTCAGCCACACCGTCGAACCGTTTGTCATGTTCGAGCTGCAAGGACTACGCGTCACGCCGTTGCCGCTAAACCACTCAAAGCTCACTTTTGGCTATCTGCTGGAGTCAGCCCATAGCCGGGTCGCCTGGCTATCCGACACCACCGCCCTGCCGGAAAAAACGCTGAAATTTCTGCTCAACAACCAGCCGCAGCTCATTATCATCGACTGTAGCCACGAGCCGCGCCCGCAACCGCCGCGCAACCATTGCGATCTCAACACCGTGCGGGCGATTAACCAGGTGATTGGCTGCCCACGGGTGATCCTCACCCATATCAGCCACCAGTTCGATACGTGGATGATGGATAATTCTCTGCCTGCGGGATTTGAAGCGGGATTTGACGGTATGGAGATTGTGCTGGATTGAGCGCACTTCATCGTCTCTTCACTTAACATCACTACCTTCCTTTCAGGCTTAACCATCTGAAGGGAATCACATGACGACAACACGACGAGTTCTTCACCACGGCGGCTGGTTTGCTCTGCTGGGGCCATCATGCGCCGGTTTGCCGGTTGCGATCATTTCAATCGTCGCTATCGCATTGCAGTATCACGAGTCACCGGGCGTCTTTCTTCGGAATATTGTCTCCATGCTGCCGTTCTTGCTTATCGTGACATGGTTAATCGGCGCCCTCCCCGCGCTGCTGACGGGTATTGCCGTCGCCTGCCTGCCTACATATATTTACGCGTTCCACTACAGGCGCACACTCGCCAGTGCGGCAATCGGTCTGGGGATTAGCGTGATGGCGGCGATATTAAGCATGTTGCTTTTTACTGATAGAGATCTTCTGCACTTTATCCTGAATGAAGAGGTTTTCTGGATTTTTACTGGCTCAGGTCTACTTGCCGGTGTGGTCATGGGGCTGATCATCCCCTGGCTACCACCGCGAGTCGCCCCACGTCAGTAATCATCATCCAGCCGACGCTGATCGCTCTCCAGTTGCCGACGATCCAGGTCCAGCTGGCGCTGACGATCGTCAAGCTGACGGCGACGATCCTCAATTTGACGCTGCTTGTCGTCATACTGCCGCTGGCGATCGCTGTTTTGCTGACGGCTGTCCTGATAGCGCCCATCATCATAATCATCGTCAGAACGGCTATCGCTGGGGTGATAAGCATCATTAATGGCCTGCTGAATATTGCCGATGGCGTCGTCAATAATATCAGCGTGAGCCAGCGGGTTGGCTAGCGCCAGGGTGCAGAAAAGCAAAGCGGTAGAGTAACGTTTCATAAAGCCAGTCTCATCGGTGGGCTGGCTCTACGTTAATCAACGGCTATCATCGCGAGTAGCGGAGGAATCTCAAATCCGCTGCTGTTCAATCGCGCCGATAGCATCTACCCTGCCCTGATGACGCCCGCCTTCAAACTCGGCTGCCAGCCAGGCATCGACGATCATTTTCGCCAGCTCAAGACCAATCACCCGCGAACCAAAAGCCAGGATATTGCTGTTATTATGCTGGCGTGAAAGCTGCGCGGAATAAGGCTCGCTGCACACGACGGCGCGAATGCCGGGGTGTTTATTAGCAGCGATAGAGATGCCGACGCCGGTACCGCAGATAAGAATTCCGCCGTCCACTTCCCCGGCTGCAACGGCCTGAGCGACGGCGCTGGCGTAGCGCGGATAGTCGGTTCGCTCTGTTGACCATGCTCCTTTATCCACGACCTCGATACCGCGCTGGTGCAGGTGCGCCAGAATATCGTCTTTCAGGATAAACCCAACGTGATCGCAGCCAAATGCAATCCTTTTCATACATAGCCTCGCCTGTTATTAACTTTACGAACATAGGTTGTCTTGTGATTTAAACGGCAGTTTTTGCCGATTTAAACAGCAAAACCACCGTCATCTGTGCTTGTTCTACACGGCGCCATTTCACAAATCAAGTATGAAAAATATTTACGTCGAATATTCTCATTTTTTACAACGTAACAATAAACAACATAACTAAATGATTTATATGCATTTAAATCATAAATTCATTTTTTAAAGATTCAATAAAACTTCACAAAACACAAAACTTTATAAAAATACATTTTTTGTGAAGTTGATTGTATCTTTTCTGTTTTGCCTGTGGTGATATAGTGGCGTCTTCATTTTATGGACAATAGAGAAAGCGATGAGTCAGTCAGAATCCAGTTCGCTCCCCAACGGTATCGGCCTCGCCCCCTGGCTTCGCATGAAGCAGGAAGGTATGACCGAGAACGAAAGCCGAATCGTCGAATGGTTGCTTAAGCCCGGCAATCTGAGCGATGCGCCGGCTATAAAGGATGTCGCGGAAGCGCTGTCGGTATCCGAAGCCATGATCGTGAAGGTTTCTAAACTGCTGGGCTTTAGCGGTTTTCGTAATCTGCGCAGCGCGCTTGAGGCCTACTTTTCGCAGTCTGAACAGGTTCTTCCTGCCGAGCTTTCCTTTGATGAAGCGCCGCAGGATGTGGTGAACAAAGTGTTTAACATCACCCTGCGCACCATTATGGAAGGCCAGTCGATCGTCAACGTTGATGAGATTCATCGCGCGGCGCGCTTCTTTGCCCAGGCCAATCAGCGCGACCTGTACGGCGCGGGCGGCTCTAACGCCATCTGTGCCGACGTGCAGCACAAATTTTTACGCATCGGCGTGCGCTGCCAGACTTATCCGGACGCACATATCATGATGATGTCCGCGTCGCTGCTGAAAGAAGGCGACGTGGTGCTGGTGGTTTCCCACTCCGGACGCACCAGCGATATTAAATCGGCGGTGGAACTAGCTAAAAAGAATGGGGCCAAAATTATCTGCATCACCCACAGCTATCATTCACCGATTGCCAAATTAGCTGATTTTATTATTTGTTCGCCAGCACCAGAGACGCCTTTATTGGGACGAAACGCCTCAGCGCGTATATTACAACTGACATTATTAGATGCGTTCTTTGTTTCAGTCGCACAACTAGATATTGATCAAGCGAATTTAAATATGCAAAAAACCGGCGCGATTGTTAATTTCTTCTCACCCGGTGCACTGAAGTAAATATACCCTAAATAATTCGAGTTGCAGGCAGGCGGCAAGTAAGAGAGTCCCGATGAGCTTACTCAAGTAAGTGATTCGGGTGAACGCACGTAGCCAACGCACATGCAACTTGAAGTATGACGGGTATAAAAATCGATCCCACCTTTGTGGGATCAATAAAACTGTATCTTACACCGAGAGTATTGATATGAATAAATATCTGAAAATTTTCAGCGGTACGCTCATGGGCGTAATGTTAACCACCAGCGCTTTTGCCGCCGCTGATTACGCTGTCGTATTAAAAACATTATCTAACCCATTCTGGGTTGATATGAAAAAAGGCATTGAAGATGAAGCCAAAACGTTGGGCGTCAGCGTCGATATTTTTGCCTCCCCTTCGGAAGGCGATTTCCAGTCGCAGCTGCAGTTGTTTGAAGACCTGAGCAACAAAAACTACAAAGGTATCGCCTTTGCGCCACTCTCCTCCGTAAATCTGGTGATGCCGGTGGCTAAAGCCTGGAAAAAGGGCATCTATCTGGTCAATCTCGATGAAAAAATCGATATGGATAACCTGAAGAAAGCCGGCGGCAACGTGGAAGGGTTTGTCACTACCGATAACGTGGCGGTAGGGGCAAAAGGCGCAGACTTTATCATCGACAAACTGGGCGCTGAAGGCGGCGAAGTCGCTATTATCGAAGGCAAAGCTGGTAACGCGTCCGGTGAAGCTCGCCGTAACGGCGCCACCGAAGCCTTCAAAAAAGCCAGCCAGATCAAGCTGGTTGCCAGCCAGCCCGCCGACTGGGACCGTATTAAAGCACTGGATGTCGCCACTAACGTGTTGCAGCGTAACCCGAACGTCAAAGCGATTTACTGCGCCAACGACACCATGGCAATGGGCGTCTCGCAAGCCGTCGCTAACGCGGGCAAAACGGGCAAAATTCTGGTTGTCGGCACCGATGGCATTCCGGAAGCGCGCAAGATGGTCGAAGCCGGGCAGATGACGGCTACCGTCGCGCAAAACCCGGCGGATATTGGTGCAACCGGTCTGAAGCTAATGGTTGATGCAGAGAAGAGCGGCAAAGTAATCGCGCTGGATAAAGCCCCGCAATTTAAGCTGGTGGATTCCATTCTGGTGACGAAATAACACAGGCCTTGTCCGGTCTGTTGCCCTCACCCCGGCCCTCTCCCACAGGGAGAGGGTGAAAATATAAGGAATCTCTATGCTCACGCCATATATTTCAATGGCGGGGATCGGCAAATCCTTTGGTCCGGTTCACGCATTAAAATCGGTTGATTTAACTGTTTACCCTCACGAAATACATGCGTTATTAGGGGAAAATGGTGCCGGTAAATCAACGCTGATGAAAGTTCTGTCGGGAATACATGAACCGACCAAAGGCACCATTACCATTAATAACGTCAACTACGACAAGCTGGACCATAAATTAGCAGCCCAGCTCGGCATCGGTATTATTTATCAAGAACTCAGCGTTATTGATGAATTAACGGTACTGGAAAATTTATATATTGGCCGTCACCTGACGAAAAAAGTCTGCGGCGTCAAGGTTATCGACTGGCGAGAAATGCGCGTGCGGGCGGCAATGATGCTGCTGCGCGTTGGATTAAAAGTCGGCCTGGACGAGAAAGTGGCGAATCTGTCCATCAGCCACAAGCAGATGCTCGAAATCGCCAAGACGCTGATGCTCGACGCCAAAGTGCTGATCATGGATGAACCCACCTCTTCGCTGACCAATAAAGAGGTGGACTATCTGTTCCTGATCATGAACCAGCTGCGCAAAGAGGGCACCGCCATCGTCTATATCTCGCACAAGCTGGCGGAAATTCGCCGCATCTGCGATCGCTATACGGTGATGAAAGACGGCAGCAGCGTGTGCAGCGGGATGGTCAGCGAAGTGAATAACGATGACATCGTGCGCCTGATGGTCGGACGCGAGCTACAGAACCGCTTCAACGCCATGAAAGAGAGTACCGGCAACATCGTGCGCGAAACGGTCTTCGAAGTGAAAAACGTCACCAGCCACGACAAGAAAAAAGTTCGCGATATCTCCTTTAGCGTCAATCGCGGTGAAATTCTCGGCTTTGCCGGACTGGTGGGCTCCGGGCGCACTGAATTGATGAACTGCCTGTTTGGTGTCGATAAGCGCGCAGGCGGCAAAATCTACCTTAATGGCAAAGAGATCTCCCCTCGCACGCCGCTTGACGCTTTAAAGAAAGGCATGGGCTACATCACCGAAAGCCGCCGGGAAAACGGCTTTTTCCCCAATTTTTCCATCGCCCAGAACATGGCGGTTAGCCAGAGCCTGAAGCGCGGTGGTTATAAAGGTGCAATGGGACTATTTCACGAAAGCAGTGAACACAAAACGGCCGAAGAGCAGCGCCAACTGCTGGGGCTGAAGTGTCATTCCGTCGATCAGAACATTGGCGAGCTTTCCGGCGGAAACCAGCAAAAAGTGCTGATATCCAAATGGTTATGCTGCAACCCCGAAGTGATTATTTTCGACGAGCCAACGCGCGGTATCGACGTCGGCGCAAAAGCCGAAATTTATAAAGTGATGCGCCAGCTGGCCGATGACGGAAAAGTCATCCTGATGGTGTCGTCCGAACTTCCTGAAATTATCGCCGTCTGCGACCGCATTGCCGTGTTCTGCGAAGGGCGACTGACGCAAATCCTGACCAATCGCGACGATCTGAGCGAAGAGGAGATTATGGCATGGGCACTACCACAAGAGTGAAAAGCGACATGGACGAGAAAAAACCGTTTAACTTCGCGCTGTTCTGGGATAAATACGGCACCTTTTTTATCCTCGCAATTATCGTCGCGATATTTGGCACCCTGTCGTCGGAGTATTTCCTGACGACCAACAACATTACGCAGATCTTCGTGCAGAGTTCGGTGACCGTGCTGATCGGCATGGGCGAATTCTTCGCGATCCTCGTCGCCGGGATCGACCTGTCGGTCGGAGCAATCCTCGCGCTCTCCGGAATGGTCACCGCCAAGCTGATGCTGGCGGGCGTCGATCCGTTCCTTGCGGCGCTGATTGGCGGCGTGTTGGTCGGCGGTGCGCTGGGGGCGATTAACGGTTGCCTGGTCAACTGGACCGGCCTGCATCCGTTTATTATCACCCTTGGCACCAACGCTATTTTCCGCGGCATTACGCTGGTGATTTCCGATGCCAACTCGGTGTACGGCTTCTCATTTGGCTTCGTTAACTTCTTTGCTGCCACGCCGTTGGGCATTCCAGTACCGGTCATTTTCTCGCTGATTGTGGCGGTTTTGCTGTGGTTTTTGACCACTCGCACCCGGCTGGGGCGCAATATCTATGCGCTGGGCGGCAACAAAAACTCCGCGTTTTACTCCGGTATCGACGTCAAATTCCACATGCTGCTGGTGTTTATTATCTCCGGCGTTTGCGCTGGCCTTGCGGGCGTGGTTTCTACGGCACGTCTCGGCGCGGCGGAACCGCTGGCAGGCATGGGCTTTGAAACGTACGCCATCGCCAGCGCCATTATCGGCGGCACCAGCTTCTTCGGTGGCAAGGGACGCATCTTCTCAGTGGTCATTGGCGGCTTAATCATCGGCACCATCAACAACGGACTGAATATTCTGCAAGTACAAACCTACTACCAACTGGTGGTGATGGGCGGATTAATCATCGCGGCTGTCGCTCTCGACCGTCTTATCAGTAAGTAAGGAATCTATAATGAAAATTGCTCCCTCTTTAATGTGTATGGATCTGCTGAAATTCAAAGAACAGATCGAGTTTATCGACCAGCACGCAGACTATTTTCACATCGACATTATGGACGGCCATTTTGTACCGAACCTGACGCTGTCGCCGTTTTTCGTCAGCCAGGTGAAGCGGCTGGCCAGCAAACCGCTGGACTGCCACCTGATGGTCACCCGCCCGCAGGATTACATCAGCCAGCTGGCGCAGGCGGGCGCGGACTTTATCACCCTGCACCCGGAGACCATTAACGGCCAGGCCTTCCGCCTGATTGAGGAAATCCGCCGCCTCGGCATGAAAGTAGGGCTGATCCTCAACCCGGAAACTCCGGTTGAGACCATGAAGTACTACATTCATAAAGCCGACAAAATCACGGTGATGACTGTCGATCCAGGCTTCGCCGGACAGCCGTTTATCCCGGAGATGCTGGAGAAAATCGCTGAGTTGAAAGCCTGGCGCGAGCGCGAAGGACTGAGCTACGAAATCGAAATCGACGGCTCCTGCAACAAAGCCACCTACAAAAAACTGATGGCGGCGGGCGCAGATGTCTTTATCGTCGGCACGTCCGGCCTCTTTAACCATGGTGACAACATCCATGACGCGTGGCAGGTGATGGCGGAGCAGATCCTGGCGGCGAAAAACGAGGTACAGCCTCATGCAAAAACAGCGTAACGTCGTCGCGGGCGTGGATATGGGGGCGACCCATATCCGTTTTTGTCTGCAAACGGCGCAGGGCGAAGCGCTGCACTGTGAAAAGCTGCGCACTGCGGACGTTATCGCCGCCGATGGCCTGGTCAGCGGTATTCAAAGCCTGCTACAGCGGCAGCTTGCCAACCACTCTGCCCACTGTTGTGGGCTGGTGATGGGCTTTCCGGCGCTGGTGGCGAAAGACAAACGCACGATTATCTCTACCCCCAATCTGCCTCTGACCGCCGACGATCTGTATAACCTGGTCGACCGGCTGGAAGCAGCATTAGGCTGCCCGGTGGAGTTTTCCCGCGATGTTAATTTGCAGCTCTCGTTTGACGTCCAGGAAAATGGTCTGCAAGAGCAGGAGGTGCTGGCGGCTTATCTCGGTACCGGAATGGGCTTCGCTATCTGGCTGAACGGCGCGCCGTGGACCGGGGCGCACGGCGTTGCGGGCGAGCTGGGGCATATTCCACAGGGCGATGACGCCCTCACCTGCGCCTGCGGTAATCCCGGCTGTCTGGAAACTGCCTGCTCCGGCATAGCGCTAAAACGTTGGTACGAGCAGGAGCCGAGGGCTTATGAACTTGGCGAGCTGTTTATTCACGCCGTACAAGAACCGTTTGTCCAGACGTTGCTGAACCATGCCGCTCGCGCCATCGCCACCAGCATCAACCTGTTCGACCCTGACGCGGTGATCCTCGGCGGCGGCGTGATGGATATGCCCGCCTTTCCGCGCGACGCGCTAATCGAAATGGTCAAAACCTACGTTCGTCGCCCTCTGCCGTATCAGGCGCTGCGCTTTGTTGCAGCATCCTCATCGGCGTTCAACGGAGCGCAGGGCGCGGCGGCACTGGCCCGCAGCTATTATTTAGCATAAATTTTTCCGGGTTGTGGCCTGAACGCCTTACCCGGATTTCCCTTCCCCGTCACATCCCTTCGCTTCGACACGTCAAAACTGACGATAGCCTGTTTTTCGTCAGCATTTCGCCCAAAAAAACGACGTATCATCAGTCGATACCCACAATGAAAACATGGCATAGAAGATGCATAGTGACGGCGCGATAGCGCGTATGCGCCAATTGATTAACTGGAGCAAGACCGATGAAAAAAGTCGTCACGGTTTGCCCATATTGTGCATCAGGTTGCAAAATCAACCTGGTGGTCGATAACGGCAAAATCGTCCGGGCTGAGGCGGCGCAGGGGAAAACCAACCAGGGTACCCTGTGTCTGAAAGGCTATTATGGCTGGGATTTCATTAACGATACCCAGATCCTGACCCCACGCCTCAAAACCCCAATGATCCGTCGCCAGCGTGGCGGCAAACTGGAATCCGTCTCCTGGGATGAGGCGCTCGACTACGTCGCCACCCGTCTCAGCGCCATTAAAGAGAAGTATGGCCCTGACGCAATTCAGACTACCGGTTCGTCCCGCGGGACGGGTAATGAAACTAACTATGTGATGCAAAAATTCGCGCGCGCCGTTATTGGTACTAATAACGTCGACTGCTGCGCTCGCGTCTGACACGGCCCTTCGGTTGCAGGTCTGCACCAATCGGTCGGTAACGGCGCTATGAGTAATGCCATCACTGAGATCGACAATACCGATCTCGTATTTATCTTCGGGTACAACCCGGCAGATTCACACCCTATTGTGGCGAATCACGTGATTAACGCCAAACGCAATGGGGCGAAAATTATTGTCTGCGATCCGCGTAAAATCGAAACCGCGCGCATTGCCGATATGCACATTGCGTTGAAAAACGGCTCGAACATCGCGCTACTCAACGCCATCGGGCACGTCATTATCGAAGAGGATCTCTACGATAAATCCTTCGTCGCCAGCCGTTCTGAAGGCTTCGAGGAGTATCGCAAAATTGTCGAAGGCTATACGCCGGAGTCGGTGGAAGAGATTACCGGCGTCAGCGCTCAGGAGATTCGAGCCTGCGCCCGCATGTACGCCAGCGCGAAATCCGCCGCCATTCTGTGGGGCATGGGCGTCACCCAGTTCTACCAGGGCGTGGAGACCGTACGTTCTCTGACCAGCCTGGCGATCCTGACCGGCAACCTCGGCAAGCCGAGCGTTGGCGTCAACCCGGTGCGTGGTCAGAACAACGTTCAGGGTGCTTGCGATATGGGTGCGCTGCCGGATACTTATCCCGGCTATCAGTACGTCAAGTTCCCGGAAAACCGCGAGAAATTCGCCAAAGCCTGGGGCGTTGACAGCCTGCCGGAACATACCGGTTATCGCATCAGCGAACTGCCGCATCGCGCGGCGCACGGTGAAGTGCGGGCGGCGTACATCATGGGTGAAGATCCGCTTCAGACCGACGCCGAGCTGTCCGCCGTGCGTAAAGCGTTTGAAGAGCTGGAACTGGTTATCGTCCAGGATATTTTCATGACCAAAACCGCATCGGCGGCTGATGTCATCCTGCCGTCCACTTCGTGGGGCGAGCATGAAGGTGTCTATACCGCAGCGGACCGTGGCTTCCAGCGCTTCTTTAAAGCGGTTGAACCGAAGTGGGATCTGAAAACCGACTGGCAGATTATCAGCGAAATAGCCACCCGCATGGGTTACAAGATGCACTACAACAACACCCAGGAAATTTGGGACGAGTTGCGTCATCTGTGCCCGGATTTCGTTGGCGCGACCTACGAGAAAATGGGCGAGTTGGGCTATATCATGTGGCCGTGCCGCGATGAGTCCGACGCCGATCAGGGGACCTCTTATCTGTTTAAAGAGAAGTTCGATACCCCGAATGGTCTGGCGCAGTTCTTCACCTGCGACTGGGTCGCGCCGATTGACAAGCTCACCGAGCAGTACCCGATGGTGCTGTCGACGGTGCGTGAAGTCGGCCACTACTCGTGCCGCTCGATGACCGGTAACTGTGCGGCGCTGGCCGCGCTGGCGGATGAACCTGGCTATGCGCAAATCAATACCGCCGATGCCGAACGTTTGGGCATTGAGGATGAAGCGCTGGTGTGGGTTAACTCGCGCAAAGGCCGCATCATCACCCGCGCGCAGGTCAGCGAGCGTCCGAACAAAGGGGCGGTCTATATGACCTACCAGTGGTGGATTGGCGCCTGTAACGAGCTGGTGACCGAGAACCTGAGCCCAATAACCAAAACGCCGGAGTATAAGTACTGCGCCGTCAACATTGAGCGGATCACTGACCAGCGTGCCGCCGAGCAGTACGTGATTGACGAGTACAACAAGCTGAAATCCCGCCTGCGCGAAAGCGCAATGGGTTAATCAAGCCGCCTCCCCGGAGGCGGTGCTTCGCATCTGTCCGTGCTACCGGACCACAGACAACTGTGAATTTGTAGCCCGGGCAAGGCGCGTTAGCGCCGCCCCCGGGAAACAGACGGCACTATTGTTCGGGTAAAGCATGGGAACTCCCCACGAGTTCCCGTCGTTTTCTTCTTCTTCGCCTCCCTTTATACTGCTCACTATGTCCTCTACCGATAATAAAAAATGAAATACCTCTCTTTACTGCTGGTGATGGTAAGCCTCACCGCAGGAGCCATGGAACCTGGCAGCCAATACAAACAGCAAGCCGAAGCGGGCGATCCGCGCGCACAATATTACCTGGCGGATACTTACGTCAGCTTCGGTGATTTTCCGCAGGCCGAATACTGGGCGCAAAAAGCGGCTGACAAGGGTGACGGTGATGCGCTGGCGTTGCTGGCCCAGCTTAAGATTCGTAATCCACAGCAGGCCGACTATCACCAGGCCAAGGCGCTGGCAGAACAATCCGTGCAGGTTGGCAGCAAGGCGGGTGAAATTGTTCTCGCTCGGGTGCTGGTGAACCAGCAGGCCGGAACGCCGAACTATCCGCACGCCATTACGCTGTTGCAGGATGCCGCGCGGGACCCGGAAAGCGACTCCGCTGTCGACGCCCAAATGCTGCTGGGATTGATCTACGCCAGCGGCGTTCATCCGCCGGAAGATGACGCAAAGGCGACGCAGTACTTTAAAGAGAGCTCCGCTCTCTCCCGCACTGGCTATGCCGAATACTGGGCCGGAATGCTGTTCCAGCAAGGGGAAAAAGGCTTTATCGAACCGAATAAACAGAAAGCGCTGCACTGGCTCAATGTCAGCTGTCAGGAAGGGTTTGATACCGGGTGCGAAGAGTTCGACAGGATCAGTAAAAGATAAGAAAAAGCCCGGTGCGATATCACCGGGCTGTGTATGTTATTGCGCCGTTTTATCAAATTTTCCCAGCACTTCACGCTCATACGCCAGCGCTTTTTTGCGGTCAAACTTGTGTTCCCACTTGGCGATAACCAGCACCGCCAGCGCGTTACCCACCACGTTCAGCGCAGTACGCGCCATATCGAGGATACGGTCAACGCCGGCAATAAAAGCAAGACCTTCCAGCGGAATACCCACGCTACCCAGCGTCGCCAGCAGTACCACGAAGGAGACGCCCGGTACGCCTGCAATCCCTTTCGAGGTCACCATCAGTGTCAGCACGAGGGTAATTTCCTGCCAGATAGACAGGTCAATACCGTACAGCTGGGCGATAAAGATAGCCGCGATGCTCTGGTACAGCGTTGAGCCATCAAGGTTAAACGAGTAGCCGGTCGGCACCACGAAGCTGGTGATCGCCGCTGGCGCGCCATAGGCTTCCATCTTCTCAATAATACGCGGCAGTACGCTCTCAGAGCTGGCGGTGGAGTACGCCAGAATCAGCTCGTCTTTCAGAATACGAATCAGGATCCAGATACTTAGCCCGCATACACGCGCCACGATGCCCAGCACCACCAGTGCGAAAAACAGAATCGCGAAGTAAACCAGAATCACCAGCTTCGCCAGCGGCCACAGTGAGGCGAAGCCGAAGGTCGCCACGGTCACCGAGATCAGGGCAAATACCCCGACCGGCGCATAGCGCATCACCATGTGCGTCACTTTGAACATGGTTTCGGAGATGGAGCGGAACACCGTGACCAGCGGTTCACGATGGGTGGCGGGCAGCGAAGATAACCCTAAGCCGAACAGCACCGAGAAGAAAATAATCGGCAGCATGTCGCCTTTCGCCATCGACGCCACGATATTGGTCGGCACCAGCGAAAGGATCGTGCCCATGAAACCATGCGCGTGACTCTGCACTTCCGCCGTGGTGCTCTGATATTTTGAAATATCCACCGCCGCCAGTTGCGACATATCGATCCCGGTTCCCGGCTGGAAAACGTTAGCCAGGGTAATCCCCAGCACGATCGCCACCGTAGTGATCACTTCAAAATAGATAATGGTTTTCGCGCCGATACGGCCCAGCTGTTTCGCATCACCCACGCCCGCAATGCCAACCACCAGGGTCGAAATCACAATCGGTACAACGATCATTTTTATCAGATGGATAAAGATATCGCCGGCAGGCGTCAGGAGATTCGAGATTAACCAGTCGCGGCTTTCAGCGTGGTAATGCAGGTAACTACCCAGAAGTATGCCCAGCACCAGGGCCAGCAAAATTTGCCAGGCCAGGCTGACTTTTGTTTTTTTCTTCACTACAGACTTCCTCAATGAAAGGCACCATTCCAGGAGGTAATGACGCCTACTGAAAGGGGTATGAATTGTGTTGCGTTGCTTTATAGGATTATTTAACGCGCAGTATCAGTATCATTTGCACGGCATGCTGCGCAAGTCTTTAAGAACAGGGGTTTAATCTTGTTTTCTGCATAAACTCGCTAATATTGTCGCCTTACATTGCATAAGTATTTGTTATAAAAAATATTTAATATATTCATTTTCTATAAATCATCATAAGAAATTATTTCATCTCAAAGTTTCATTTGATTGCTTTTCATTCAATTTAATTATTGCGTGATCTGCCCCCCAAATAGCAAACAAAGCCGCCAAAGCCCCTACTATTAACGTTTATTTGACATATATTTAACAACCTACAGGAGAAAAAAAGCCATGAGCCAAATACACAAACACTCTATTCCCGCTAATATTGCGGAACGCTGCCTGATTAACCCGGAACAGTACCAGGCGCAGTATCAGCAGTCCGTCACTGACCCCGATGCCTTCTGGGGCGAGCAGGGCAAAATCCTTGACTGGATCAAACCCTATACTCGCGTGAAAAACACCTCTTTCGCGCCGGGCAACATTTCCATCAAATGGTACGAAGACGGCACGCTGAATCTGGCGGCTAACTGCCTCGATCGTCATCTGGCGGAGCGCGGTGACCAGACGGCGATCATCTGGGAAGGCGACGACGCCAGCCAGAGCAAAAATATCACTTATCGCGAGTTGCACCACGATGTCTGCCGCTTTGCCAACGTCCTGCTCGACCTCGGCATTAAAAAGGGCGACGTTGTTGCTATCTATATGCCGATGGTGCCGGAAGCAGCGGTGGCGATGCTGGCCTGCGCCCGCATCGGCGCTATCCACTCGGTAATTTTCGGCGGCTTCTCACCCGAAGCGGTTGCTGGTCGCATCATCGATTCAAACTCCCGTCTGGTTATTACCTCAGATGAAGGGCTACGCGCCGGTCGCGCAATCCCGCTGAAGAAAAACGTCGACGACGCGTTAAAAAACCCGAATGTGAAAAGTATTGAGAACGTCGTGGTGCTCAAACGCACCGGCGGCAAAATCGACTGGCAGGAAGGCCGCGACCTGTGGTGGAGCGACCTGATTGAGAAAGCCAGCGCGGAGCATCAGCCGGAAGAGATGAACGCCGAAGATCCGCTGTTTATCCTTTATACCTCCGGCTCGACCGGTAAACCAAAAGGCGTGCTGCACACCACCGGCGGTTACCTGGTCTATGCTGCCTCCACCTTTAAATACGTTTTCGACTATCATCCGGGCGATATCTACTGGTGTACCGCCGACGTTGGCTGGGTCACCGGCCACAGCTACCTGCTGTACGGCCCGCTGGCCTGCGGTGCGACGACGCTGATGTTTGAAGGCGTGCCAAACTGGCCAACCCCGGCGCGCATGTGTCAGGTGGTGGATAAACACCAAGTTAACATTCTCTATACCGCGCCAACGGCGATCCGTGCGCTGATGGCGGAAGGCGATAAAGCCATTGAGGGCACTGACCGCACTTCCCTGCGCATTCTGGGTTCCGTCGGCGAGCCGATTAACCCGGAAGCCTGGGAGTGGTACTGGAAGAAAATAGGCAACGAGAAATGTCCGGTGATGGACACCTGGTGGCAGACCGAAACCGGCGGCTTTATGATCACCCCGCTGCCGGGTGCCATTGAGCTGAAAGCTGGTTCCGCCACTCGCCCGTTCTTTGGCGTCCAGCCGGTACTGGTAGATAACGAAGGCACGCCGCTGGAAGGCGCGACCGAAGGCAACCTGGCCATCGCCGACTCCTGGCCGGGCCAGGCGCGCACGCTATTTGGCGACCATGAACGCTTCGAGCAGACCTACTTCTCCACCTTTAAAAATATGTACTTCAGCGGCGACGGCGCGCGTCGTGATGAAGATGGTTACTACTGGATCACCGGTCGCGTCGATGACGTACTGAACGTTTCCGGGCACCGTCTGGGTACCGCCGAAATTGAATCGGCGCTGGTGTCGCACCCGAAAATCGCTGAAGCGGCAGTGGTAGGCATTCCGCATAACATCAAAGGCCAGGCCATCTACGCCTATGTCACGCTCAATCATGGCGAAGAACCCTCGCCGGAGCTGTACGCAGAAGTACGTAACTGGGTACGCAAAGAGATTGGGCCACTGGCCACGCCGGACATCCTGCACTGGACCGATTCACTACCGAAAACCCGCTCGGGGAAAATCATGCGCCGTATTCTGCGCAAGATTGCCGCGGGCGATACCAGTAACCTTGGCGATACTTCAACGCTCGCCGATCCTGGCGTGGTGGAAAAACTGCTCGAAGAGAAGCAGGCCATCGCTATGCCATCATAAAAACCGATCCCCTACACCCTCTCCCCGTCAGGGGAGAGGACATAAAAATACTCCCCAAGGATTTCAGGTAGCAGGAAAGCGGTAAACAGGCTGATTCCCGACAGTTAACTGCCGGGCGGATGAGTGTTGCCGATGACTCGCGCGTGGATGACGAAAGGGAACCTCTGGAGACGCTACGATGAACGATCAGATTTGTCAGCGGATAGAAAATAGTGCGCATTTTAGGGAGCTTGTTGCAGCCCGGCAAAGGTTTGCCACCATCCTGTCACTGATTATGCTGGTGATTTATGTGGGCTTTATTTTGCTTATCGCCTTCGCCCCCGGCTGGTTGGGCACGCCACTGCATGCGGGAACCAGCGTCACCCGGGGTATTCCGATCGGTATCGGCGTGATTGTTATCTCTTTCGTACTAACCGGAATTTACGTCTGGCGGGCAAACGGTGAATTTGACCAGCTGACGAAGAGCATTCTCAGCGAGGTTAAAGCATCATGAAGAAAGTTCTGACGGCGCTCGCCGCCACGCTCCCTTTTACCGCCAACGCCGCAGACGCCATCACCGGCGCGGTACAGCGCCAGCCGACCAACTGGCAGGCGATTATCATGTTCCTGATTTTCGTCGCTCTGACGCTGTACATCACTTACTGGGCGTCAAAACGTGTGCGTTCGCGTAGCGATTACTACACCGCGGGCGGCAATATCACCGGCTTCCAGAACGGGCTGGCAATTGCCGGTGACTTTATGTCGGCGGCCTCGTTCCTCGGAATTTCCGCACTGGTGTACACCTCTGGCTACGACGGATTGATCTACTCCCTGGGCTTCCTGGTTGGCTGGCCGATTATCCTGTTCCTGATCGCCGAGCGCCTGCGTAACCTCGGGCGCTACACCTTTGCCGACGTGGCTTCTTATCGTCTCAAACAGGGGCCGATTCGTATCCTCTCCGCCTGCGGTTCGTTGGTGGTAGTGGCGCTGTATCTGATTGCTCAGATGGTCGGCGCGGGTAAGCTTATCCAACTGCTGTTCGGCCTCAACTACCACATCGCGGTGGTGCTGGTCGGCGTCCTGATGGTGCTCTACGTCCTGTTTGGCGGCATGCTCGCCACCACCTGGGTGCAGATTATCAAAGCGGTGCTGCTGCTGTTCGGCGCCAGTTTTATGGCCTTTATGGTGATGAAGCACGTCGGCTTCAGCTTCAATAATTTGTTCACCGAAGCGATGTCTGTCCATCCTAAGGGCTCAGCGATTATGAGCCCCGGCGGGCTGGTAAAAGACCCAATATCGGCACTGTCGCTCGGACTCGGCCTGATGTTCGGTACCGCGGGGTTGCCGCATATTCTGATGCGATTCTTCACCGTGAGCGACGCCAAAGAAGCGCGTAAAAGCGTGTTCTATGCCACCGGCTTTATGGGTTACTTCTATATTCTGACCTTTATCATCGGCTTCGGCGCCATCATGCTGGTGGGAGCCAATCCGGCATTTAAAGACGCGGCCGGGCAGCTTATCGGCGGCAACAACATGGCGGCGGTACATCTGGCGGATGCGGTCGGCGGCAACCTGTTCCTCGGCTTTATCTCAGCCGTTGCTTTCGCCACTATTCTGGCGGTGGTCGCTGGCCTGACGCTGGCGGGCGCATCAGCGGTATCTCACGATCTGTACGCTAACGTCTTTAAGAAAGGCGCAACCGAGCGCGAAGAGCTGAGAGTGTCGAAGATTACCGTGCTGATTCTGGGCGTGGTCGCGATTCTGCTGGGTATTCTATTTGAGAATCAAAACATCGCGTTTATGGTCGGCCTGGCGTTTTCCATCGCCGCAAGCTGTAACTTCCCGATTATCCTGCTGTCGATGTACTGGTCGAAGCTGACCACGCGCGGCGCGATGATTGGCGGCTGGCTGGGTCTGCTGACTGCGGTGATTCTGATGATCCTCGGTCCGACCATTTGGGTACAGATCCTCGGCCACGAGAAGGCGATATTCCCGTATGAATATCCGGCGCTGTTCTCCATCGCCGTTGCCTTTATCGGTATCTGGTTCTTCTCTGCGACCGATAGCTCAGCAGAAGGTTTACGCGAGCGCGAGTTGTTCCGCGCGCAGTTTATTCGTTCGCAGACCGGGATCGGTATCGAGAAAGGTCAGGCGCATTAATGATGACTTATTCCCCGGTCGGCAGACCGGGGAATTTTTATACGCTAGTTGTAGGTAAACGTTATTGTTCCGCTTGCGTTGGCAGTTCCCGGCGTCACTTCAGAACCGGTTTTGTAATAGTTGGTCGAAAAATACAGCGTGTCTGTCCCTGACGCACCACCGGTGTTATTTGGATCGGAGAAAATGGTGTAGCCGGCCTCTGCTTCAGAGTTCGTCACCGTTGTTCTATTGATCGGATCGAATACTCTGTAGGTGGACGTATTCACAGATAACGGCGTGCCGTTGAGATTCAACTGTACCCCTACACCGGTCGCCACATTCTCGCCGGGCGTTAGTGCAATCACGGTATGGTCCGGGTTATCGCCCTCTGCTTCCGTCGCGCTAATGCGCATTTGCACATTTGTTCCTGGCTCACAGGTCAGTGTGAGCGTTTGCTGGGCAGAACCGACTTTGTTAGAAAGATTAAATTCACTCGTTTTAACCGAACCCATTGGGAAATTCAGTGCGGTTGTGCTTGCCGTACATCCCATGGGAACGAGCTGAATATTGGTTGTACCACTGATATGCAGCTGAGAAATAACAAATTCACCCTCGCTGTCTTTAATTGCAACGGTTGATACCGGATCGGTAAAGCTTAGAGAACTATTACTGGCAATTTTCCCCCCTGTTGCAACGAGCTGTAGTTGGTATACGGGGGAATAATTCGTATGTGCATAGTGAACAAAAAGGGTCGTTTTTCCAAGAGAAAAATCAGCATCACCAATATGATGTTCACTGCTATCGGCATTAAATGGAGTAGAGCTACCTCCATATTCACCCGTAGTATTTAACCACACATTAACCCTGACACCAACTCCCGGCACCGATGTTGCGTAGATATTATTGCCAATGAGCGCATTAGCCATTCCTGATGTCCAGGTAAAGCGGGCATATAAATTACCGGTACAGTTGAGAACATCGGTTTGTGAATGGTATATTTTTCCTGAATCATAAATAACAGTCCCAGAAGAATAACTCCCGGCGCTAAGCAATATTTTAGGCGGTAAATTAGCGATAAACACATCACCACCATTTAACCCATAGTTACAGGCCCACACATAACACGGCGAAATTAATAAAAGAACGAGTAAAAAATATTTTTTCATATAAACCCCACCCAAAATCGTATCATTTATACGAAACATTAAAAGTGACTGTATATGCTACATTTCCCGCCGATACACGTCCGTAGGGTGTATACATTCTGGCGCTCATATCAAAAGTGTGCCCCGAGGAACTATCATTGAATATATAGGTATAGCTATCGTTCGGCCCCAAAGATATCTGTTCCTCAGCGCTTAGAAGTTGTAATCCAACACCCTTTGCACCATCAGTCAGCTCATTTTTATAAATCGCTGTATAGGTGCTATCAAACGGAATACCATTAAATGTTATCATGACTGAAGCCGTACCTGCTGAGCAATTATCAAAGACAAGTGCAACAGCTGTGGCCTCACTGGTTGCTCCTGGTTTGCCGATCAGATATTGAGAGGAAACCGTTCCCAGATCGATAGCATTGGATGGCCTCACAGAGACTTCACATACAGGCTCTTCAATGGTACCGGTGACATTAAAATTGACGGTACTCGTCGCATCATAAGCCCAGGCAGGAACAGTGCTGCTCAACAGAAACCCTATACCAGTAATCAATAATAGCATTCGAGATTTCATCGATGGTTTAGCATAATTTACCCGCATTGCTACCGTTCTTTCTTTCCGGTTTGAACCGAACATATTGATATTTATCATCGGCAGTCCGCTCCGTAAAAAATAATCTCGTCAACTGATTTATTAGATGACAAATCATACTTGAGATAGCACTGGGTATTTTGAGTATCACCCCACTTCACAAACAGCCGACCTTTTTCTGGGAGTCCGGTAAGATAGACCTGCCCGGAATCACCAACAATGGAACTTCTATTTTCTTTATGGTCCTGGCCTTCATCATCTAGCGTAATAACGGCGCCAAAAGGTACTGCCTTATTCTGGAAACGCAAGGTCATCATTACCTTATAACCAATCCAGGTATCATATTTTACCTTGACGATAGCGCTGCGCGTCGGTACCACCGTTCTGACGATATTATCAATTTCCGCGCCCGAAACCTGTTGTTCATCAAGTGAGAGATTATTTTCATGGTAGGCCCTTACGAAAGGTACCACAGCGTATCCAGCAGAATCGGTCATCACATTAGTCTGCCCGCGTACCGCTACATCGCTGACACCAGGGGCTTCAACTAACGCCACGCTCTCACCGAGGTAGCGAGAGAAAGTTACCCCGCCGGAGTGAGCAACCATCCCGCCGCGCAGCGAGTAATTATACCGCGAGCTATAGTTGTCATAGCCATATCCAGCAGTGGCTTCGCCTTTAGAACCTTGATAGTTCAGATTGACGTTCCCCGAGGTACTTTTGTCGTTTTCGTTATATCCTTCCTGCACATTCCAGTTCAGGGAACGGTCTGTAAAGGCAGTACCATTTAAACCAAGGCTATGCGTGGTATCTCCCTTTCGACTACTGCTCATATTGTAGTTAGCCGATATATCTGCACTGAAAGGTACGCTCACGGTGAGGGAAATAATATTATCGCTGGATGGTGAACTATCGCTGTTCTGGCTAGTGCTCTGCACATTTCGGTTATAGGAGTAGTTAATGAAATATGACACCCGACCAAAGGTGTTGCTATAACTAACGCCCAGAGACTCCATACGTGAATTATCCCAGTAGGACTCACTTACCAGTGAAAGGGAGAGCGAACCGTACCCTGAGAAAACCTGAGAAGCTGATGCGTCAAAACGATCTTTTGTCCGCCCATTTGAGGAACAACAGCCGCTGTAAGAATTCGCATTATCGATAAAATTTTGCAGCGAGTAATAGCCATGCGTTGAATAACGGTATCCCGCAACAGAAAAGTTGGTTCCCGTCAGAGGAAAATCTTTACTAAAACGCATGCGATAAGACTGACCCTCGCTGGATGACGTTTTATCCGATGCAGGATTCTCTTTTATATCAGCCCAGGATTGGGAAGCATCGAATGAGAGCGCTCCGACAGAACCCAGATTAAATCCGGCCCCAAGTAGCGCGTTGCTATATTTATCTTCCAGTTGCTGGAAACCACCGTATAACGTGACGTTACTCAATGCTCCCCAGGCAATGGAAGATTGCAGGAAATTGTATTCCTTTCCACCGGAGCTCCCGGAGCGAGTTTTACCACTGCTGAAAGCATAATCTATTTGCCCCTCACGCTGCAGAATCGCCAGCGAGGCAAAAGGCACAACAAAGCTCTGTGCGCTACCATCAGATTCTTTCACCGTCACATAGAGATCGCCTGCGCTCCCTGTTGGGTAAAGGTCGCTTATTTCGAATGCGCCAGGAGATACGGTGGTTTTATAGATACTGTATCCGTTCTGATAAACCGTCACGTCGGCGGTAGTACGAGCAATGCCTTTAATGACTGGCGCAAAGCCATTCAGGCTATCCGGCAGCATCTCTTTATCTGAGTTCAACTGTAGACCGGTAAAGCTGATACTGTCGAACACACCCGATGAGGTATAGGTCTGGCCCATTATCAACTGGCTTTTCAGGGCGTGGATATCACGTGAGATATAGCTGTAGACGGAGTCCCATTGATTACCATCATTATTATGATTGAGGGTGCTGTAATTTCGTAAACGCCATGGCCCAACGTTCAGACCCGGCTGTAGGCTGACAAACTGGCTGGACGTCGATTCGCCGCCGTGCCGAGGATCGGTTTTTTGCCCCGAAAGGTTGTAATTAAGCAGCCCGGCAGTGATGCCCTGCTGCCACCTGTTTTCAGCGACATAACCTTGCGGACGATGCTGCATAGCAACCTGAGGCAATGTAAAATCGACCCGCTGACGCGAAAGCTGCACCGCCGTTTCCCATCCAGGGATCGCAGACAGCTTTGCGCACCCGGAGCCAGCTGCCGTAAGTTCGGGGTAGTCTTCAGTTTTAATCGACCACTCTTTCAGGTGCGCGACGTTGATACACGGCTGAGCAGAAGAGTCATTACCTTCATTTTGCGGCTTGAAAATAACAGATTCAGAACCAATAAACTTGTCGTTAATATAGACATCGAGATTGTATTGACCCGGAGGGACTGACTCTTGGGAAATATAGGTCAAATCTACGACTGTCGCGCCGGTTTCGTTCACTTCCAGCAAATGGGGGTTAAAATACTCCCCTGCGACAGCCGGTAACGGAATTGAGCCAAGGCAACAAAGAATAGCTATATAACTGCGTTTCAATGAAAGTGCATCATTCCATCCAACGTTATTGAATGATGACCTTATATTTCGGTCCTGACATACCATAATCATTGATCACGCTCCATGTGACTTCCCTTTTCCCTGATGAAGATGCGCTTGCTACCGGTATTTTTATCGTTGAGTATGGGGCGACAAACCATGCTTCGGGTACGGCCTTGCCATTAACAAATATCCCTGAGAAATTCATATATAGTGGAGAGTTATTTTTCACCTTTAACTCTCGTCCTTCACTGGACCATTGTAGTTTCTCAGAGAAGTTTTCCGGAATAGCTTTTTTTAAGGCTGCGGGTCGATAAATAAGTTTAATTCGAGAGTTGATAGCAAACTGCACCATGTTCTTATCTGGTGCGTTATCCATTGCAGGAATACCTTTAATATTCAGCCAAACCATTGACTCCCTATCTTCCGGCAAAGGTTTTCCCGTTCGAAGGATTCGTACAAATCCTTGTTCACCCGCTTTCAAGCGAAACAAGGGAGGGGTTGTAATAAACGAATCTTTCGCTGGCGAGGTTTCATCCACAATGGAGAGCCAGGACTGTACTATATTTGTAACATTATCTTTATTTTGAACAGACACTGTGGTTGTCTTTTGTGTACCATCGAAGATAACACGTGTACCGCCAACAACCACACTGGCCTGCGATACCGAAATACAGGAAAACAAACAAACACAACATAATAATCTGTTCATAGCATTGTCCAAACAGGGAAAGCAAAATACTTTCCCTTTGATATATTGTTACTTAATTAATAATAGGTAACGTTATAGGTTACTGTCGTCAGCACCGGGCCTTTAGTCGGATCTGAAGCGCCAGATTTAGCCATTTTCACGGTAAACGGAACGGTGGCTTCGCCAGAGGAAATATCGACATCAGAACCTTCGGCATTATTCTTCTGAATAACCCCTGCGTTATCAAAAATAGCGACAGCAACATTGGTAGCTGGAGACGCTGAAGCCTGGTTTTTAAAGTAATCACTATTAAACGTATCAGCTTCACCACCAAAGGTAATTCTGGCTTTAGTCAGAGAACCTTCATCTGTAGGGCAACCGGTCAAAGTGAAAGAGAAGTTCTTCGCCGCGCTATAGGTATTCGCTTTTAAATCTGCTACTGAGACAGTCCCCATCTCAATCGCTGAAACGCCATTATCAATGGTAGCGGTACAAGTCGTATCGGAAACTGTCCCGGTAAACTTGATGGTGTTATCCGCATGGGACATTGCAACCAGAGAGCAGCCCGCAGATAAGGCCAGAATTTTAGCTAAAGTTTTTACATTGGTTTTCATTGGTATTCCCCTATTTATCCAGATTAACAATCAATCCATCAATTGTTTATGGCCATATATTAGAGAATGAACATGGATAACAACTTAGCTATAAGCTGTTGCATTCGCACGGGGAATGAATAACCTGCATTTAATATTTATCGAACTCATAAATGCAAGAGCTTTAGTTCCACATGAATCCATTCAATAATAAAAGCTCACGTCTCTAAGATAACCGAAAGTAGGAGTATTCTCAACAAGGTAAAAATATCTCGCTTAAGTATATAATTACCCACCATCAATAATTACGATGTATAATTTAAAATAAATAAGAAAAATCATGACATTATAAAATGAACACATTCACAAAAAAAATATAAAATAAAAATACATACCAAAAACAACTACAACCCCACTAAAAAATGAAACACTTAGTTACAATTCAAACGTAAAGCAATTAAGAATACTCGCAAAAAAACCAATAAAAAACACACCACTCTCTATTTAATATTAATATCGCAACTAATTAAATCATCAATTACATAAGTATACACATGTAGCGTTAATTAACGTTTTTTATTAAAAATACTTACTGTCCCATTATATCTCCCGGTCGATCCGCAAAGATAGTAATCGTGATGATGGTTAAATGATTATCAAAACATGCTCCAACGTACCAACGGCGCGGCCAGTACCATCACCACACCGGAAAGCATCATCACCAGGCTAGCGACCACGCCCTCCTGCGGTCCCAGCTCATAGGAACGCGCCGTTCCGGCACCGTGGGACGCCGCACCGAATCCCGCCCCTTTCGCCATCCCCTCGTGAATAGAAAGACGCAGAAACAGTACGTCGCCCACCGCCATACCAAATACCCCGGTCACGACCACAAACAGGGCGACTAAATCAGGCTGACCGCCCAGCGGTTTGGCTGCCGCTAACGCAAAGGGGGTCGTCACCGAGCGCACCGCCAGGCTGCGCTGGATCTCATCAGGCAGAGTAAACAATCGCGCCAGCCACACCGAACTGGTCACCGCAACAACCGATGCGGTAGTCACTCCAGCAGTCAGCGACAACCAGTGACGTTTAATAATCGCCAGGTTGTCATATACCGGCACGGCAAAAGCAATCGTTGCCGGGCCCAATAACCACAGCAGCCAGTGGGTTTCCCCGATATAGCTTTGATAAGAGATATGGCCGAATACCAGGATCAGCACCAGCAGGACTGGGGTAAAAACCAGCGGCATCAGCGGGAGCTTATGAAAGCGTCGATAGAGACGCTTGTTGGCAAAATAGAGCCCTAGCGTGACGATAAGACACAGAACGCTTAGCTGAAAATCACTCATGTTTCATCCTGCTCACTTCATAGCGATACACTTTATCGACCACCCACGCCGTCGTGCCCAGTACCATGGTGGTACTCAGCCCAATAACCAAAAAGATGCGCCAGCCATCAACCATCAGCAGTTGGGCGTAGTTCACGACCGCAACCACTGCTGGCACGAAAAACAGCAGCATTTCCGCCAGCAGCCAGCGGGCCCCGGCTCGCACCCAGTTTAAGGGGATAATTCGGCAAACAATCAGCGCCAGCAGCATCAGCATGCCCACCAGGTTCGCCGGAAGAGGCAAATGCAGCCAGTTAACTAAATATTCAGCGCAGACGAACAGTCCAGCGTAGATCAATACCTGAACCGATACCTGCAGGCGTTGCATGACGAAGGGTGTCACGCGAGCTGGCGCGGAGGCCATGAGCGGAATTCCTGAAAAAGATGACAGGCGTGCAGTATAGAGAGCCGCCAGGCCCGGTAGAAATGAATTAAAATCATCACAGGTATAGTCTCAGGGAATAATTATGGATATCCGAACGCTGCGTTATTTTGTTGAAGTGGTCCGCCAGCAGAGCTTTACCCGTGCGGCGGAGAAGCTATTCGTCACGCAGCCCACCATCAGCAAGATGCTCAAAAATCTGGAAGATGAACTGAACTGCACCCTGCTGATTCGCGATGGGCGCAAGCTGCTGTTGACCGATACCGGGCGGGTGGTCTTCGAGCGCGGCCAGGCTATTCTTGGTGAGTTTCATCAGTTGGAGTCGGAGCTGAGCGATATTAATCATCTGCACAAAGGTGTTCTGCGTCTGGGGATCCCGCCGATGGTGGGGATGTTGATGGCGGAACCGATTAGCCGCTTTCGCCAGCGCTACTCGGGCATTGAACTAAAGATTTCCGAGTTTGGTGGACTGACGGTGCAGCAGGCGGTAAGCAACGGCGAGCTGGATTTGGCGATGACGGCACTCCCCGTTGATGAGGCCAGCGGCCTGAGCACGCTGTCGTTGTTTAGTCATCCACTCTGCGTGCTGACCCCGAGAACAACGCAATGGGAAAGCATATCATCACTGTCTCCAAAGGCACTCACCGAGCATCCACTGGTGATTTACAACGAAGATTTTGCCCTCAGTCAGCAGTTGATGCAGCTTTTTACCCAGCATGAGGTTAAGCCGCGTATTGCGGTGCGTAGCGGGCAGTGGGATTTTCTGGCCGCAATGGTGCAAGCGGGGATTGGGATAGCGATTCTGCCGGAGCCGATTTGCCAGCGTCTCGATCCGCAAAGCTTTTGCTGGATACCGTTGCAGAGCGAGCTACGTTGGGAGCTGGGGATGATTTGGCGGGAGGGCGTGTATATGTCGCACAGCGCGCGGGCATGGCTGGAGTGTAGTAAGGCGTTCTGGCTGGAGTGAGCTCCCGGGTTGCGGCGTAAACACCTTACCCGGGCTACAGTCTGAGGGACGGTAACCCGGACAAGGCGCGTCAGGCGCCGCCTCCGGGGAACAGATACGGAGTTACTGATCTTCGATTAACAGCGCCTCCAGCAGGTCAAGATCGTGCAACATCTTCTGCAGCGTCTCGTTGCTGATCTGCCGGGTGGCACGCAGGTGGTATAGCTCCCCGCGCTCTGAACGCAGCGCCGCCAGGCGGAACCTGCGTTCGAGGCTCTCTTCCAGCATCGACGTTTCCACATCGTTACGTCCATCGACCCGACGACGCAGGTTACCAATTACCCGCGAACTGACCTCGGTCAGCAGCTGATTATCGATATTCTCTTTGGTGTCCGATGCCAGGCGCTCTTCCATTTTCTGAATCGCGACAATCGCCACGTCCGCCGTTGCCGCCCGCGCCAGACGCTCTTCTTTGCGCTGCTGAACGTGGTCGCTCGACTCGATATGCCGCAGCAGAATCGGCAGCGCAATCACACCAACAAACAGGGAGAACAGAATCACCCCGGCGGCAAGGAACACCAGCTCATAGCGCGCCGGGAAGACGTTACCGTCCGGCAACAGCAGAGGAATCGACAGCACACCGGCAAGAGTAATCGCCCCACGCACCCCGGCGACGGAGGAGATCAGCAGCTCACGCGTGGTCCAGGAGCCAAACTCCATCGGTTTCTTTTTCAGGAAGCGCTGGCTCAATTTACGCATCGTCCACAGCCAGCCAAAGCGCACCAGCATCAGGGCGGCGTAAATCAGGATGATATCGGTAAACAGCATCCAGGTTTCAACGTTCGGATCCGCCTCTGCCGCCACCAGCGAGCTCGACAGAATATCCGGCAACTGCAGGCCCAACAACAGGAAAACCATGCCGTTAAACACGAACTCCAGCATCGCCCAGGTGCTGTTCGCACGCAGGCGCATCGCCAGCGGTGCGCTGCGCATCACGCCGGAACGGGTGATGGTCATCCCCGCAGCCACCGCCGCCAGGATCCCGGAGAAGCCAATATGTTCTGCGATCAAGTAGGATGCGAACGGCAGCAGGAACAGCAGCACAATCTGCGTTGCCGGTTCATCGCCGCCCCAACGGCTAAGAAAGCGCATTGAGCGCCCGTACAGCCAGCTGACCACGAAGCCCGCGAGAATACCGCCGACCGCTACTTTGAAAAACTCCACCGTCGCTCCGCCGACGGTAAAAACCATCGTGCCCATCGCTACCGCGACGGCAAACTTCAGGGAGACCAGGCCGGAGGCGTCGTTCATCAGCGCCTCCCCCTGCAAAATCCCCATAATTTTTTTCGGAATGCGCCCTTCACCAACAATCCCTGAGAGCGCTACGGCATCCGTCGGTGACAGCACCGCCGCCAGCGCGAAGGCCGGTATCAGCGGAATGCCCGGTACGATCCAGTAGATGAGGTAGCCAATACCGACCACCGTCACCAGCACAAGCGCCAGCGCCAGACCAAATATTTCTCGCCCATGCTCAATGAACTCGCGGGTTGGCGTCTTCCAGCCATCAGCAAATAGCAGCGGCGGGATAAACAGAACCAGAAAGAGTTCAGGGTCGAATTCGACGTGCAGTCCAAAGGTAGGCCAGGCCAGCATCGCGCCAATGCCTATTTGGATTAAAGGTAGTGGAACCTGAAAGGGCAGTACGCGTGTAACCACCCCGGAGAGAGAGACCACGAGGGTCATGATGAGTATGGTAAAGAATATTTCCATGTGTTCCCTGTTTGCTACGTTTTCTTTTTTTACATCTGAGGCGTCATGTCTCGGAATGGTACGCTACTCAGATTAACGCAAAAGGAAACAGGATGTGGCTTAAAAATAAATCGGGCGGCCAAAGCCGCCCGTGATTAGCAGAAAAAGTTAAATCGCCCAGCCGCCAGCGTAGAAAATAACCAGCGCCGCCGCGATGATCACCGTCCCCAGGTTCAGCTTGCGCCACTCCCCGGACACCAGACGACCAATCACCAGTGAAGCAAAGCCAATCATGATGCCGGTAACAATGTTACAGGTCAGCACGATAAAGACCGCCGTAATCAGGCCCGCCATCGCATCGACAAAATCGTTAAAGTCGATTTTCGCCACGTTGCTCAGCATCAACAAGCCTACGTACATCAGCGCCGGAGCCGTCGCGTACGCCGGTACCAGATAAGAGAGCGGAGAGAGGAACAGGATCAGCAGGAACAGCACGCCAACGGTTACCGCAGTCAGGCCGGTTTTACCGCCCGCGGCAGTACCTGCGGCTGACTCGATATAGACCGCTGCCGGAGCCGCGCCGACCAGACCAGAGAAGACGCTGCTCAGGGAGTCAGTGGTCAATGCTTTGCCGCCATTGATAATCTGCCCGTCTTTATCCAGCAAGTTTGCCTGACCGGCCACCGCGCGGATGGTGCCAGTCGCATCAAATACTGCGGTCATCACCAACGCCAGCACGCTCGGCAGAACGATGGGGTTCAGCGCGCCCACGATATCCAGGCTACCGATCAGCGAGTTGCCCTTATCGTCGCTCAGCGACGGCATAGCGAAAACACCGGAGAAGTGAACGTTAGGATCGAAAATCAGACCGATAATCGACACGCCGATAATCGTCAGCAGGATACCGCCCGGCACTTTGAGTTTTTCGAGGCCGATAATCACCGCCAGCCCCACCAGCGACATAATCACCGGGAAGCTGTCGAAATTACCCAACGCCACCGGCAGGCCGTCCAGCGGGTTTTTAATAACCAGACCAACGCCGTTGGCGGCGATCAGCAGCAGAAACAGTCCGATACCAATCCCCGTGCCGTGCGCAACGCCCTGCGGCAGATTACGCAAGATCCAGCTACGAATACCGGTTGCGGAAATCACGGTAAACAGCACGCCCATCAGGAACACGGCACCCAACGCTACCGGAATACTGATCTGTTGGCCCAACACCAGGCTAAAGGCGGTAAAGGCGGTCAGCGAGATGGCGCAGCCAATCGCCAGCGGCAGGTTCGCCCACAGCCCCATCACCAG
Source organism: Klebsiella sp. (assembly GCF_027492335.1). Classification (NCBI taxonomy): domain Bacteria; kingdom Pseudomonadati; phylum Pseudomonadota; class Gammaproteobacteria; order Enterobacterales; family Enterobacteriaceae; genus Klebsiella; species Klebsiella sp. The sequence continues at coordinate 202,150 of NZ_JAPUEW010000047.1, forward strand.
CGAGCCGACGCCCGCTACCAGACAGGTGGAGACAAATACCGCCGCCGGTGGGAAACCTGCTTTACCGAGCATACCCGGCACGACGATGACGGAGTACACCATCGCCAGGAAGGTCGTAAGACCGGCAACGATTTCCTGACGCACGGTGCTGCCGCGAGCAGAAATTTTAAACCAGGCGTCCAATGAACCGCCGGTACGCGCTGAAGGCGTAGACATAGAAAACTTCCCCTGAGAATTTTTATCGTTCGTTTGGATGCGAGGTGGACCATCCACTGCCAGTTAAACGCGATCTCCTTGTGCTACATCGCAGCGCCAGGGGCTGTGAAAAGCAAACGTTTAACTCCGCGCATACAATACGGTGTGAAGAATGACTTTGCTCCCCCCTGTTAGCAGAGGAAATGATGAGCAAAATAAAAAGGCAAACGATTATCCAGCCTTTAGATGGGCCTTTTCAACTGAAGATTGCCGTATTTCGCTAAATTTCGCTTATGACGTTCAGGAAATAACCAGCCGATGCGCAAACGTTATCGTCCATGCGCAATCCGGTAACATTTTTGCATTGCACTGATAGCAATTTTTTCCAGTCATCGGCTTTAGTAATGCTTCACCCACCGGGTAAGGTAAAAGGACCACCGCGCTCAATCGCACTCTGCCACGCCGGGCGCTGCTCTATGCGCTGTACCCACTGCGTCAGATGCGGAAAATCCTCCACGCCACCGCGCGCCAGCAGCGCCATTGCCGGAAAGCTCATCTGGATATCCGCCATACTCAGTTCGGCTCCGGCAAACCAGCGCTGGCGGGAAAGGTGCTCTTCAATAAAACGGGCGTGCGTTTCCACTTGCCGATCAAGCCAGGCTTTTTGTACGCCTTTGCCTAACGCATTGCCCAGAGTGCGCATGCCAAAAGGAACCGGCGGCTTGCCCAGGCTGGCGAACACCAGTTTCATCAGCATCAGAGGCATCAACGAACCTTCAGCGTAGTGCAGCCAAAAACGATATTGCAGCTTATCTTCTATCGACTGCGGCCTGAACCGCTGAATGCTGTCATAGGTCTCCTGCAAATATTCCAGGATTGCGCCGGATTCCGCGAGGATGTAGCCGTTATCTTCCACCACCGGCGATTTACCTAGCGGATGAATATCTTTTAACTCCGCCGGGGCGAGCATATTTTTCCCCCGCTGATAAGAGACTATCTGGTAAGGCAGTTGCAGCTCTTCCAGCGCCCATAACACGCGCTGCGATCGCGACTGATTAAGATGATGTACCGTCAACATGGGCTTCTCCCGCTGTTTGTTCAAATTAACTATAGGAACAGGCGGCGAATGACGGAAATTTTCCGGCAAACCAAAGAGGAAAAATCAGCGGGAAGTGCCACACTTAAGTTGTCGGCACAAACCGGAACCTCAATCAACACATTGCGCAATACCGAGGGGAGCCGACGTCGGGGGAAACCCTCCTGCGAAGCAGCGGGATAGTGCGAAAGACCAAGACCGGAAAACAACTAAAGCGCCCTGTTGTGGCGCTTTAGTTTTTTTTACTCCTCTTCCAACAGCCGCGCGCCGGTCCCCTCTTCGCCCAGCTTATCGCCGGGATTACGTAACGGGCAGTCGCGGCGCGACAGGCAGCCGCAGCCGATGCAGCCATCCAGTTGATCGCGCAGTGCGGTCAGGGTATGGATGCGCCGATCCAATTCCTCCCGCCACTGGGAAGACAACATCTTCCACTCTTTGGCGCTGAGGTTATGCCCTTCCGGTAACACGCCGAACGCATCGCCGATGGTCGCCAGCGGAATACCAATACGTTGCGCAATTTTAATGATCGCCACTGCGCGCAGGACATCACGCCGATAGCGCCGCTGATTACCGGCGTTACGCTGGCTGTGAATCAGCCCCTTACTTTCATAAAAATGCAGCGCGGAGACAGCAACACCGGTTCGTTTTGCCACTTCGCCGGGGGTCAGCAGCATTTTGATGCGAGGGGATTTCTTTTCCATAAAGCGCTTTACCTCAAGTTAACTTGAGGAATTATACTCGCCCACAGACAAAACGACGAATCGAGAATTGAGAGAGGCCGCAATATGTCCCATCACGATATTATCCAAACGCTTATTGAATGGATTGATGAACATATCGATCAACCACTTAACATTGATGTAGTCGCCAGAAAATCGGGCTATTCGAAATGGTATCTCCAGCGGATGTTTCGCGCAGTGATGCATCAAACCCTGGGGGATTACATTCGCCAGCGCCGCTTGCTGCTTGCCGCAGAAGCGTTAAGAACGACTCAGCGCCCGATTTTTGATATCGCGATGGATCTCGGCTACGTGTCGCAACAAACATTTTCGCGGGTTTTCCGCCGCGAGTTCGACCGCACGCCCAGCGCCTATCGCCATCAAATCTCCGCGTGAAGATGTTGTTGATGCGGGCAAAGGCTGGTGCGGGCGTTAGTCAGCCACTGCATAAACTCCAGCGGTGGCATCGCTTTCGCAAAGTGCCAGCCCTGACAGTATTGCACGCCGTGCTTTTGTAACCACGCCACCTGGTCGGCCGTTTCAACCCCTTCGGCAACGATCTTTAAATGCAAGCTGTTAGCCATCTGAATAATATGTTCAGCAATCAGGTGGCTGGTACTGTTGTTCGTTAGCGCATCAACGAAGGATTTATCAATCTTGAGGATGTCAACGTTCAACGAATGGAGGTTGTGCAGGTTGGAGTAGCCGGTACCAAAATCATCAATCGCAATTTCATACCCCGCGTCGCGGAAGGCCTGAATCACCGGAGTGGTTTTCGGCACATCGATAAACCCGCGCTCAGTCACTTCGATTTTAACCTGCCCCACGCTAATTGCATGGCGGTGAACCTTTTCGTTGATGTGCTCAATCAATCTCGCGGAGTGGAAATCCGAAGCCGAAAGGTTGATTGCCACGTATAAATGCGGGTGCCGTGCCAGAAACTCGCCCATATCGGCGAACACCTCATCCACCACATAGTCCGCGACCTGCGCAATCATCCCCTCATTTTCCGCCAACGGGATAAACTCCGCCGGGCTCATCACCGGGCCATCAAATCCAGGCCAGCGCAGCAGTGCCTCGGCACCCACGCAGCAATTATTTTTGATATCCATGATCGGCTGGTAGTGCAGGCACAGTTGGCGACGGCTTAGCGCCCGCTGCAGCATGCTACGCGGAGAATGATACTGCTGTCGGGTACGTGACCACACCAGCAAAAGCAAGACGCTACAAATCAGCCCTAACGGCAGAGTCAGCGTCGCCTGATTATAAAAATTCTGGTAATAGCTGACCCGCGAGGTGGACATAATGACGGCTATCGGGCGAACGGTGGAATGGGCAATGGTATAAACGCGTCCATCCTGATGAAAAAACGCCTCTTCATCACGGATCAACCGATGCAGTTGACCGGAGTCTGCATTCGTACTGACGGAAAAAAACTGGTTGGTTTTGGTATCAAAAACGCCCCAGGCCAGATCGCGGTCGCTGGTTATCAACGCGCTAAAGGAAAGCGGATGAATCACCGCCACATAATGACCGCGCTGCATATAGTTCATGGCATAGCTGGGATAGAAAGGGGTTTCGCGGTAGTAGTAAATCGCAATATCCGGCTTTTTAGTATACGTTGCAGCCGGAATGCGCCATCCGGCCTGGCGGCGTACCGCAGTCGAACAGAAAAAATGCGAGCCATTGGCATAGATTAAATCGTCGATATAGAGCAGGCCGCGAACAATACTCAACATATATTGCTGATGCTGCGGCGAGCATAGCTCTCCCTGATATAACCTGGCTTTATCGCGCGCCTCATCGGCTTCACGAATGACCACCTCCGTTTTTTGCAGCGCCAGCTTAGAAAACACCCGTAGTTGATCGGTGGTTTCCGCTTTGGCGCGTATTTGTGCAAACCACAATGCCAGCATCACCGGCAGCAGAATAACCAGCACGATGCCAAATACTCTTAACGCCTTATGTGGCGAGCTATGACTCATTTCCGCTTTTTATCCATGCGATACGCCTTAATCAAGGTGAAAGGCCCCGATGACTCTGCTTACTGTGATATGAATCAGGGCAATTCAGCAACCCACACTTTGACGTAAAAACCTCATGACTATGAATCATGAATAATACTGACTTATAGAAGGCTGGAGAAACATTCTCAACATAATGAGATTAGCTCCACTGTCTCATTCGGTTTATCCGTATAATTGGCGGGAATAAGTAATAAAATCCGCAGAACATAAACGCTAATAAAAAAGAATTGCGGCTGGCTATCGTTTATAATCGCCTTCTGAATGAAAGATACATCCCTTCCTCTCTTATTAACCACTCAAATAAAGTGGTTAATAAGCGCAAGAAAAGTACTTTTTTTGGCTGGTGAATAAAAGAGCAATTGTGATATAGTTCACATTAGTTGATGAAACAAGAACGTTGTTTCATTACTCTCTTGTTTGCCTGTAGATAGCCAGAGCACCGCGTCATCGTTAGTCTCGTCAGGTTGTCAAAGGCTCCCGCATTTCTTTGAGGAAAGGTTGATGGCTACCATTACTACCAGTGTCGTACTTTTGCGCTGGCCACTCGTGAGCGCAGTGCTGATGTTCCTGGCCAGCTCGATGAATATTCAGCTGCGTAAAAGTGATTATGCCGGTTTAGCGGTTATTTGTAGCTGTGTAGGCCTGGCCGCAGCCTGCTGGTTTGCCACCGGTCTGTTAGGTATTACGCTGATGGACGTTGCAAAGATCTGGGGCAATATCAAAGATGTCATGATTGAAGTAATGAGCCAGACCCCGCCGGAATGGCCGATGATGATGACCTGATGTAAAAAAAGCTTCCCAACGGGAAGCTTTTTTTACCGCTATTTGCCCATCTTCGACAGCATCTCCGGGCGCATAAATTTATGAATCACCAGCATAAACAGCAGCGATGGCACCAGTAAAATCAGCGCCGTAATTGACGATACCTGATAGTTGCCCGACATACTGGCGTTATACAGCAGCAGCGGCAACGTGGTGATATCCGGCGCGCCGACAAAAAAGGTGCCGGTAAATTCGTCCAGCGACTCCAGAAACACAAAAATGCTGGCGGCGATAATTCCCGGCGAAGCCTGCGGCAGTACAATATGCCAAAAAGTGTAAATCGGCCCCGCCCCCAGATTGCGTGAAGCCCTGGCCAGCAGCGGGTCGACCGCCGAAAAAGCCGCCACGCAAATCCACACCGAATACATCAACCCGTGTACGCTGTGCACCAACACAACCCCCGCGACCGTGCCGTTAAGCCCCCATTGATAGAAAAGCCGGGCGATATTCATGTACACAGTCAGATTGGGAAACGCCTGCGGGATCAGAAACAATAGCATAAACAACACCCGTAGCGGCATCCCGCGCCTTGAGAGGGCGTATCCCGCCGGAATGGAGATCAGCAGACATACCAGCACCGATAGCAGCGCAATCAGCACGCTAGTCAGTAGCGAGCCGGACACATCGCTGTAGGGGCTGAATACCTGATACCAGTATTTCAGCCCCCATTGGCTGGGCAGCGAATGCGGGAAAAACCAGCTCTCCGCCACCGTCCAGATGAGTAAGTTCAGCAGCGGGCCAAACATCGCCAGCAGCATAAAGACCAGCAGTAACGTCTGTAACGGCAGACTGGCGCTCAACCTTCTGCGGCCTTTCGCCAGCAGCGTTCCCGGTCGTGTCATGATTGCCTCTTTCATTATTCTCTCCCTTTTTGCTGCAAACTATGGCGCAGATAAAACCACGACAGTCCCCCGCAAATCAGTAGCGACACCACGCCAAGCGCGTTAGCGACAGCGTAGTCGCCATAGGAATTAACGCGAAAGGCCATATCCACGGTCATCATCGTCGGCGAGCCGACGCCTATCATCAGCGGGACCGACAGCACCGACATCATGGTGACGGTGGAGAGCACCAGCGCCACGCCGATTGCTGGCAGCACCTGTGGCAAAATAATGTCGAATAAAATACGCGGTCGCGACGCGCCAAGATTGCGCGCCGCCAGAATCTGCGGTTGTTCCAGCGCCGCCATCGCTCCGCAGATAAGCAGGGTGGCAAACGCCAGCTGCTTCCAGACAAAAGTGATAATGATCCCCTTCCAGCCCAGCCAGGAAACGGTCTCCAGCGGAGTGATGAGGTCAGTTGCCACCAGCGCGTTGTTCATCAAGCCGTTTTTGGCCAGAAAGGTACGCATCATCTGCGCGGCGACGATAAAAGGGATAAACAGCGGCAGGCGATACAAAAACCCCAGCATGCGGACAATCGGTCGACAGGGTGATAGCGTAATCACTGCCGAAAGGGTAATAGAGAGAGCCGCCAGCAGCGCCACGGAGGCGAGCACAATAATCAGCGTAAACAGAACGTCGCTGGAATAGAGCGTATATACCTTACTGAAGTGGGCCAGCGTGAGGCGCTGCGCGTCGTCAGTAAAAGCGGCGATCAGCGAAAAGCCCAGCGGATATAAAAAGAGCACGGCGATCATAAGCGCGGCTGGAGCGACCAGCAGCAGATATTTCAGCGAAGTACGCATAACAAACCTGGCGTCAGCAACAAGAAAAACGCTCAGGGCGACGTCGCATCGCGCCTGAGCAGCAGCAGTCAATTAATTGGCGACCTGGCTTTCATAGCCTTCTTTGATGTCGTCAAAATATGGCGTAATCGGGAAGCTCTTGCCGTATTCCGCCAGCGCCTGCGGCGAAATTTCAGCAAACAGTTTTTGCCAGGTCTGGCCATCAAGCTTCGGCTTCACGTGTTCGGCGTCAATCCCTGGATACCAGTTAAATTGCTTCACGATCCCCTGTGCCTGCACTTCCGGGCTGGTCGCCAGTTCGATGAACTCACGCGCCAGCTGCGGGTTCGCCGCCTTCGCCGGGGTCACGTAGTACATCGGTTGGCCCGGCATTCCCGGCGCCAGCAGAGACAGCTTAATCGACGGCGGCAGCTTGCCCTGATCTTTCCAGCTATAGAACATATCCACCCACACCGGCCCCATCATGATTTCGCCGCGGCTCAGCATATCGAGCGTCCCGGCGTTACCCGGCGTGAAGGTGACGTTCTTATTAAACGCTTTCAGCTTCTCGTAAGCCTGCCCCCAATTTTTCTCAACGCCTTTATCGTACGGTAGAGAAGACAAGCGCTGGGCATCGGTACCGTAGGCATATATCCAGCCCACCACAAAGCTGACGCCGGACATGCCGTTTTTAATACCGTTGTAACCAAAGGCCTGCGGATTTTTTTGCGCCCAGCTCACCAGCTCATCGTAGGACGCCGGAGGCGTTTTAATGGCATCGCTATTCCAGGCAATGGCGGTCTGGCTTAAAAACATCGGCATAACGTAGCCGTCGACGTTCACCCCAAGGGCGTTTTTCGCGTTGTCGGCAGTCACCATTGAGCCAGTCTTAATCTGCTGGCGATACTTCTCCAGCAGCCCCTTTTCCACCAGCTCGCCACCGGCTTTCTGATGCACCACCGCCACATCAATATCCCAGGTTTGCGCACCGCTCTCTTTTTGCGCCGTCAGTTTTTCAATGATTTTATTCGACCCCGCGTCTCCCGGACCGGTGCCGACGACCTGAACTTTGACTCCCGGATGCGCCGCTTCAAACTTCGGCCCCAGCCAGGTTTTGACGTAATCCACCATATTTTGATCCCCCGCCGTAGCGACGTGAAGAACGGTGTCGGCCTGCGCGCCGCAGCTCAGAAATAATGCAATCACTACCGCAGCTTTCGTTTTCGTAAACATGGTCTATCCCCAGAATGAACGCGATGAAGTTAATGAGCTTGTGATGAAGGAAAAATATGCAATGCGGGCGCCGGGACATGTAGCCTGACCGGCGTGCTGGCTGGCCAGCAATGCGCAGAATCCGCCAGCAGGACGCGATTGTGACAACGCACGCTATGGCGATATAAGTTGCCGAGAAAAGCGCTTTGCTCAACGATACCGTTCAGCGTTAACCCCTCCGGCGCGGCGCTATCAGATAATTCTCCGAGCGCGGCATCGGCGCTGCGAAAATAAAGAATACGGTCGTTAAAATGCTCAGCGGAATATTGCCCGGCGGCGCGTAAATACATCCCTTCGACGGCAAAGAGTTCGCTGGCGGGAATTTTATTATCTGCCCCCATAAAATCGGCGACAAAAGGCGTGGCCGGGCGCTGATAAATATCCTCTGGCGAACCTATTTGCTCAATACGACCATTATTTAATACCGCGATGCGGTCGGCCATCACCAGCGCCTCCTGCTGATCGTGAGTGACGATTAACGAGGTAAAGCCGAGTCTTTTTTGCAGCGCTTTGATTTCGTGGCGTACGTTAAGTCGCACTTTCGCATCAAGATTCGAGAGCGGTTCATCCAGCACCAGCACATCCGGTTCTATCGCCAGCGCGCGGGCCAGGGCCACCCGCTGACGCTGTCCGCCGGAGAGTTCGGTCACCTTGACGTCCGCCAGACCGTTGAGGTTGACGATGTTGAGCAGTTCCGCCACCCGGCGGTCAATATCGTCGCGCCGCCATTTACGCAGCTTCAGACCGTAACCAATATTGCGCGCTACCGTCAGATGCGGCCACAGGGCATAGCTTTGGAAGACCATGGTGATATTGCGCTGCTCCGGCGCGCTATGAGAAATATCGCGTCCGGCAATGGAAATATCTCCTGTCTGCGTCGGAATAAACCCGCAAAGCGCGTTCAAAAGCGTTGTTTTCCCGCAACCGGAAGGACCCAGCAGGGCAATCATTTCCCCTTTCTCAACGCTCAGATCGATATTATGCAAAACGACTTTATCGCCGTAGCTAATTTTTAGCCGGGAGATCTGTAAATAGCTCATATTCGATACCCAAAAATCTCTGTATCTGCATTTTCATCACCCGATGAACACGTGTTCATTTGAATGTAAAAAAAATGCAACGTTGACTCGACATGATGTGAGCCTACTTTGTCGGGTATTTGTGACAATTTAATTAAGAGTTTGGCCATTAGGCTATTTTATTTGGCCGTTTGGGTTAGGGCAGTGCTCAGAATCCTCACGTACTACAAGTACGCTCCGGTTCTTCCGCGCAGTCCTAATCCAAACGTCCTGCAACAATTACGCCTACTGGCAACAAACTCTAACAGACCTAAAATTTCGGCGAGGGAAAATGAAAATAGATGTTCTTGGCTGCGGTAGCGCTTTCTCCAGCGAACAAAATACCTCTGCACTACGGGTTATCGACGCCCAAAACCGACAGTGGCTGATTGATTGCGGCCCCACAATCCCCCGGGCGCTGTGGCGGCGCGGCGGCGATATCAACGAGATTGACGTTATCTATTTCACCCACGTTCACCCGGACCACTGTACCGGCCTGACGGCGCTGCTCAACTACTGGAAGAGCTTCTCGCGCCAGAAGCCGCTGATTATCTACAGCCAGCCGCAGCAGCGCCCGGTCCTGATACAGTTGGCAGCGCTGGCAAACTGGCCGCAAACAACGTTGTGTTTTGCCATCGACTGGCGTGACAGCACAGAGGCCTGGACGTGGCATGACTGGCATATTCAGACCGCACAAACGCAGCATGAGCTGACCAACCGCGCCATTCGTATCACCTTCGGCGGGCAAACCCTGTTCTACAGCGGCGATGGTCGCCCGACGCCGGATTCCATTGCGCTGATGGCAGGGGCCGATTTGGTATTTCAGGAGTGCGCCTCGCTGACCGCGCTAGCCGATGACGCCTCGCACGGCGATTTCCCTTCATGCCTCGCGCTATTCCAGCAGCTCAATTTGCGTACGATGGGGCTCTATCACTGCTACGACGCGATATTGCCCGCGCTGAAATCCGCCTGTCTGCCGTGGGAAGGTTTGTTCGTTAGCCACGACGGCCTGCAGTATGAGCTCCATCATTCGGAACGCCCGATATGACTTCATCACCGCGTAAACAGAGTATTACCGCGCAGGATGTCGCCCAGCGTGCGGGGGTCTCACGGGCCGTAGTATCCCGCGCTCTGAGCAATAATGGCAGCATCTCTCCCGATACCAGAGAACGCGTACTGCGCGCAGCCGAAGAGTTGGGATACCAGGTCAATTTCCTCGCCCAGGGGTTAAACCGACGGCGCAGCCATCTGATCGGCGTGATCGTTTCGCGCATCAGCGATCCGTTTCGCAGCAGTCTGCTTGACGCGCTGCTCAGCGAGATCCAGCGCCGCGGTTTTCAGGCGCTGGTGAGTGAAATCCGTAGCGAACAGGATCTGGCGCAAACCCTGCGGCGCTTCGCCCAATTTCGCGTTTCCGGCGTTATCGTCACCTCCGGGCAGCCGCCGGAATCGCTGGTTAACGAGTGCGTTCAGCAGCAAATTCCGGTGGTAGGCATCAATCGCCAGCCCAATATCCCCTGCGTCGATTATGTTTGCTCGGATAATGTCGCCGGAGCGACCCTTGCCGCTGAGCAGTTGGTTCGCGCTGGTTGTTATCGATTCGGTTGGCTCAACCATCATTACTCAACCTGGGCGGGGCAAACGCGCGGCGCGGCGTTTTCTCAAGCACTCCTGGCGCTCGGCGTGGATACTCAACGTGACCTGCACGCCCTTTTCGCACCGGTTGAGGGCTACGAAGGCGGTTTCCAGGCCGCCGCCAACGCCGACGACAGGCTACAGGGTATTTTCTGCGCCAATGCCCAACTGGCCTGCGGTTTCCTTGACGGCATGCGCCTACGCGGCAAGCAGGCTCCCGACGATTTTCAGATCATTGGCTTTGACAATACGCCGCAAACGGCGCAATACAGTTATCAGCTCAGCACCTTGCACCAGGACGTCGCGGAGATTTCCCGCCAGGCCTTAGCGCGCCTGCTGGAGCGGGCCAGCGACCCTTTACAACCTTCGCGCACCACGTGGGTGGGGGTGCAGTTAATTCATCGGCGCACGTCGCCATCAACCGATAAGAGCAGGCTATGACGGAAGAACAGCAGCAGTCATTATGCGAATTGATTCGCCAGTTGGGTGCGCAGGCACAAGCGCTGCGCGATACGGGGCTACAGATAGATAAAAAAGCGCGTCAGGATTTTGTCTCGCAGGCCGATCTGTTCGTGGAAAAAGAGATCAAGAACTGGCTGAAGATCCACTGCCCGCAGGATGGCTTTCTCGGCGAAGAGAGCGGCCTGGAAAGCGGTGGGCAAGGAACCTGGGTGCTCGACCCTATCGACGGAACCACTAACTACATTCAGGGGATGGACTACTGGTGTATTTCTCTGGCTTACGTTCTGCACAATACGCTTGAGCTGGGGATTATTTACGCCCCTGACCGAAATGAATTTTTCTTTGCCCGCCGTGGTAAAGGTGCCTTTCTTAACGATCAGCGCCTGACGTTACGCGAACCGGATCCGGAAACGGTGGTGATTGGGATGGGGCGTTCCAGCCGCGCGCCCGCGGAAAACTATACCCACGCTATCGCTCGTGTCCTCAACGCGGGAATGGAGTATCGACGCTTTGGCGCCGGGGCGTTAATGCTGGCCCACGTTGCCACCGGCCAGGTACACGCCTATTACGAAGAGCATATGAATAGCTGGGATGCCCTGGCGGGAATGCTGCTGATCGTCGAAGCGGGCGGTGCCAGCAATGACTTTTTAGCCAACGATGGCTTACTGCGCGGTAACCTGGTGCTGGCCGGATGCGTCGATGTACAGGCCCGGCTTTCCGCTCTGCTGCCCGCATAGCCTGCATTACGCACAGCGCTGTCCTGACGACTGCCATATTGCCCCACGAGGAAAGTCGTTCGGGCAGCGCTTTATCGCACAGTGTTCCTGGTAAGAACAGGCTTCTGCCGTCGTGGCGGTGGAATGGTACGGACAGGATGGCCGCTCTCGCAGCTTTTCCCATTGTCCCTCATCGTATCGCGTAATGTTATAAACCTTTACCGCATGATATTGCTCGTTAATTAAAACGCTGGAGGAGTAGAGTTTCATCGACTCTCCCGGCAGTAATAAAATATCGGCTTCATACCAAAGAATAAACTTTAAAAAACGCAGGCTGGAGATTGAGGAAAAAGCCACGCCGGAATGCGGGCAGACAAGAGTATTATGAATAGTCCATTTCATTTTCTATCCTTGCTTCTATCCATGCATGTATTGCTGATAAATGACTCTATATTGATAGCATCCATTATAGCCAACCGCAAGGTCGTCGATTAATAATGTGACATTAGACAATACTCAACATAAATTATACTCACTAAGACGTACAATGAATATTGAGCTCTAATAATTAATAGTTAACTATAATACCACAAAGCCGCACAGGCAAAGAATATACATAAATAACAATATATTGACAATAAATTACAGGCTACCAACAACGATAGCCTGTAATATTCTCTGGATAATAACCTGAGGCATTACCAGGTTTTGCCGATATTAAACTGAAACTGCTCGGCTTTATCGCCATCGTATTTTTTAAACGGCTCGGCCCATGAGAAGACCAGCGGGCCTAACGGCGACATCCATTGCACCGCAATCCCGGCGGACATACGAATATGCGACGGATCGCCATAGTCCGGGATCCCCGCCGCCAGCGTCTGGCCGGTATTTTGCCATGAGGTGCTCCATACTGTACCGGCATCAAGGAATAGCGACGTCCGCAGGCTGTCAGCGTATTTGTCATTCACAAACGGTGTCGGCACAATAAACTCGCTGTTTAGCACCGCCATCGCGTTACCGCCAACCGCATCGG